>JANNOR010000015.1:0-5498 GCA_031399265.1 Cyanobacteria bacterium SOY_34_metabat_3
CGACTTAATTCCCAACGATACAGTCGAGAAAATGCGGCAAGTTCTCAAAACTGGCAGCAGCGGTTCCGAAATCGTGCTTTATCCAGATGCGCCCCACGGTTTTAACGCCGACTATCGCCCCACATACCGCGAAAAAGAAGCCAATGATGCTTGGAAACGGCTGCAAGATTGGTTTAAAAAGCACGGGGTAGCATAAGAGTTTTGAGCAAGGGAGTCAGCCAGTTGACAGTTAAAAATATCGTCACTGGTAACTCGCCCCAAAATCAAGCCATTTCTTGCTGGAATCCTTGACTGGATTTAGCTTTCATGCTGAATGCAAGAACACCAACTACCAGTATCAAAACCACAATTGTTCTCCAGTGAATCAAAAAAGGCAGACCCGCAGCTAAAAATATCCGTCTCGGGAAAAAGAGCAGAAAAACTAAGGCAATACTACCGAGCAAAGCATTGCGGTTATTGCTGCAATACAGCCACAGCGAAGTCAGAATCGGGAACAAACCTACATAATCGTAAACGTGAGTATATCCGAGAAACGTGAAGGATATACCCATCAGCAAAGCCAAGACATCTTCGCGATTAATTCTATTGCGGAACACCCACAGCACAACCGCTAAAATTATTGCCGCAATCTTGATCGCCGATATCTTCATGCCTAAAGAAGCGAAAAGACTTTCCATGCCAACTTTGTCTTGAAACCCCGGTTGATTGAAAGGCAAAGAACTATAGCTGTCTTGAATTCCTTGATGCCACGCTGCCAACATCCCAACTGGCCCGCCGTACAGCACCAATGGGTAAGCACTCATAATTATAACCGTTGCCAAGGCTACAGCTAATATTTTCCAGTTCCGTTCTAGCAAAAACCAAATACCCAGCAATAAGCATAGCTGCGGCTTAAAACTGGCTATACCCAAACAGATTCCTGCCAATACAAATTTTTGCCGTTGGCTGAAGAACCAAGCAGCCATTGTCGCTGCAAAAGCCATCAAAGAAGTTTGACCCATCCACACAACGTGGGCAGTGAATGGGTTGCCAATAATCATCGCAGCCATCACCAAACTGCCGAGTTGATTTTGATTATTATTTTGATGTTCGTTGATGGTGCGAACTGTCATCGCAATCATAGCTGCGATCGACAGCAAGTTGAGTCCTAGCCAAACGAATTTGGCAACTGAGTAATCGAAAAGACCGACAAACATACAAAATGCGGCTGATTGAGGAGGATAAAAGAAAGCCGCTTCTTTTAGGTTGTCAATTTCCTTTATTGTTGCTACACTTTGAGTCAGCATATCGTGGTTGTAAGCATTTAAGCCGCTCAACCAAGCACGTCCAGCAGCGTAAAGGACGCCACCGTCAGCATTGAGTTGACCGTCTCTACCAATCCCTACTATGCCGAAACAAATTAGAGATAATATACTGAAGGCTAAAAGACCTAAACCAAAGTTCCGCTTAAACGATTCTGTCATCGAATTCTCTCCGGTTTTGTTAACGGATTGAGCGAGTACATTGAGATTGCCACATTAGTAGCTAAAGTTTTAGCACAGCATATAGTTATTTGCCAAAAAACTCTGATCAACTTAATCTAAATTAATAAAAATAAATGTGGTGAAAAGCAGGAATATTTGTTGTCGAAAAAAGTAATATTGGCAATCTCAACAGTTTTGGTATGCCGTAGCTTGCGGGGCGGGACGCCATCGGCCTTAAGACAGTTGGGGTTTGTGGGCTCAAGATTGCTAAACTGGGCGGTGTAGAATTATCGATCGAACAGGTAAGCCCGTGCTAGACGAACAAGCTAAAAAGACCATCCTGCGCAAAATCCCTCACGGATTGTACATTTGCGGTGTCAAAGACGGGGAAGAAGTCAACGGTTTCACCGCTAGCTGGGTGATGCAATCTTCCTTTACGCCTCCCTTAGTCGTCAACTGCGTCAAACAAGACTCCAAATCCCACGCCATGATCAAAGCCAGCGGTGTCTTTGCGTTGAGTTTCCTAGAAGCGGGCCAAAAAGAGTTAGCCCAGAAATTCTTTAAGCCGCAGCGCCGCGTTGGCAATAAATTTGAGGATGTAGAATTTTATGCCGGGGCGGAAACTGGTTGTCCGATTATTTCGGATTCTCTGGGTTACGTCGAGTGCAAAGTTGTCGGTGCTGTGGAACACGGGGATCACACGGTTTATGTAGGAGAAGTTATCGGCGCTGGCGTTCACCGGGAAGGCGATCAGTTGCTGTTAGAAAGCACTGGCTGGAATTACGGCGGTTAAAACGAAGGAAGAAGGAAGAAGGAAGAAGGAAGAAGGAAGAAGGAAGAAGTAGAAATCCCTGTCACCTCAAAACTCTCTTCTCTTATAAGCAACTGCGGGGGTTTGCACCTACAACTCAAAACTATTCTTCCCTTCCCCTTCTTTTTTCACTTGTTAGTTTTATCTCTAGCCAGGTGGCGTATAATTAATAAAAAATCGCCGACAATCTTGTCGGTGTTGTCGGGAGTTAAAATTGGGACGTGGATGAAAATACATTTTGCGCTCATTTGAGAATCGGCAAGGTGTTTTAAAACTGCGTAATAAAGAGCTTCGCAAACAAATTTTCCGGCTTCGTGACTGATTTCTGTGGTGGCTAAATCAGCGACTAGCCGTTCGAGATTAACTGATGTTTTCAGAATGTCGCCATCGTCGCAGCAAGCGCAGGATTCTACGGTTAATTTTTGCCGGCTTTCGGCCATGCCGCAGCAGATAATAGTGTCGGGTTGGAGTTGGTTAATTTTGGCGATCGCCAAATTCGGTGCTAGCTGGAAATCTACTGGCAATTTATGCAAAAAAGTCAGGGAATAAGGCAAAGATTGAATTTGAGAAATTTTGGCTAATAAGTCGCCCGAAGAGTTGGATTGCTGATGGGGAAGCCAAGTATCAAATGAGGTTAACAGGATTTTCGCAGTCATATTTGTGCAATAATAGCGATATTGATAATATAAGGCAAGTAAGTCAATGTCTGTCATCGCAGTAGTAGACTATGACATGGGCAATCTGCACTCGGTCTGTAAAGGCTTGGAAAATGTGGGTGCAGTGCCAAAAATTACGGATTCTCCTGCTACAATCGAGCAGGCTGATGCGGTGGTTTTGCCGGGAGTTGGTTCGTTTGACCCGGCAATGCAGAGTTTACGATCGCGCAATTTGATAGAACCGATAAAAAGTGCGATCGCCTCGGGGAAACCTTTTTTAGGCATTTGTTTGGGTTTGCAAATCCTGTTTGAAAGTTCCGAAGAAGGCGTAGAACCGGGATTGGGCGTTATTGCGGGAAAAGTGCGCCGATTTCGATCGGAACCGGGGTTGACAATTCCCCACATGGGATGGAATCAATTAGAATTATCTCAGCCGAATTTGCCGCTTTGGCAAAATTTACCTTCTGATCCTTGGGTTTATTTCGTGCATTCTTTTTATGTCGATCCGGTTGATTTGGAAGTGCGATCGGCAATGGTGACTCACGGTACTCAAAACGTGACGGCGGCGATTGCTAAAGACAATTTGATGGCCGTACAGTTTCACCCAGAAAAGTCTTCGACTATCGGATTGCAAATGCTGTCAAATTTTGTCAGTCAGGTGAGGGCAAAAGTAGCTGCTTAGGTAAAGTAGGATGCGCAATGCGCACCCTACAGAGGTTATGCGTCCGTGACTGTATCTATCGGTCGATCGCATATTTCCGAACTACAGGCTGTAACGTGAAAGCAACATTACCGCTGACTGTGATTTTTTCAATAAGCGATCGCCATCCCAGAGATTCCAGCGCTTCCATCAACTTCGAGCTAGAAATCGGTGCCGAAAGTCCCCCGCGCAATTGAGCGAGATCCATTGGCACTCCCGTAGTTGCCAACTGCTTCATCACTTCTGTTTCTAACACTGAAAGCCGCTGAAATTGCTGGGATAAAATATGATTAATTTGACCTAGAAATACTGTATTTTGTCTGATAAATTCCGAAGTTTTTCCGTCAAAAAGTTCTAAAATCATTGCCGAAACTATCCTGAGCGCCAAAGGATGCCCGGCGTAACATTCAATCAATTCGTCCCATTCTCTTTCTTTAACTAAACCTCTTTCTTGCAGGATTTCCCGCGCTGCCATAGATTCTAATCCTGTGAGTTTATAAGAGCGAACCGGGCGGGTTTGACCTTCCAACAAAGCAATGTCTCTTGATTTTTCCGAACTGGTAAGCAACAAACAGCTTTGATGGTTGGATTCCCCTATTTGCTTGAACAGCCTTTCGTAATCTGCATAGCCCGATCGGTATTTGCCAGCCAAACCGCCCGTATCTAAAATCATTTCTACGCCGTCAAGCACGATTAAACAGCGGTGCGCTTGCAAATGCTCAATCAGAACAGAAATGCCGTCACCGAGGTTTTCCGGCAGTTTTTTGCCCTGACTGTGGCAGATAAATTTAATTAGGTCAAGCGCCAAATCTTGACCAAGTGGCGCATTCGACAAACTCCGCCAGATGACGAATTCAAACTCGTGCTGAATTTGCTTGGCTAATTGCGCCGAAAGTGCAGTTTTGCCAATTCCCCCCATCCCGAAGATCGCAACTAAGCGGCAGCGATCGACCGAAATCCAGTTTTTCAACAAACCCAATTCTTCCCGGCGGCCGCAAAAACCCGAAATATCCGGCAATTCGCTGCAATTCTGACGAGTTTGAGGAGTTGTCGCGGGTACGAGCTCCCCCGAAATATCTCCCGAAGTTCGATCGTCCGATTCGAGTCGCAGTCCAAAAGCGGCAAACAAACTCTCAATTTTGGCTGTATCAGCCGGTGCTCGCCGATTCAATATATTAGACACCGTATCCGTGGAGACGAAAGACGGAGATTTTGGATTGAGTCCAGGATCGGTAAGTTCTGAGATTTTCTGCAAACCAGGGCGATCGTCAAATTTGAGATAAATTGCGTTCCAGATTCTCTTCCATCCTTTGTCAGTCAGTATTCTGCCGCGATCGCGCCTTGCTTTGGGTACATTCATTTGGATGTTTAATTTTTGATTTTAGATTTTAGATTTTAAATCGGGGGCGTTGCTGAGAAAGGAGTATGATTTGTCTCGGAAATTTAGTAGGGGCAATTCATGAATTGCCCGTACTCTAAATTTCAGGGCGGCCGGGTTGGTCCCCATTCTGAAGCGCTACGGCTATGTGCTGCTGGCCAACCAGCCGATGGTAACGACTCCACAAAGCGCAACCCCACCGCCGCCACCGCCCACCATTCTGGGCCATTGAACGGTTGATCTGGTTTGTTTGGTTCATCTGGTTTATTTGGTTGGTTTGATTCAACCAAATACACAAGACTCACATCGGCACGATGCCCTTCAAGGCATAACTCGCCCCCAGCACTAACAGCATGGTCGCGACGAACAGACCCTCTGCCATGGCAGCCCATAACCCCACATGACCATCCGCCATGGACTCAACTTGACCAGAGAGTCCTTCCAGCCAATGGGCGAGACAGACGAGCAGGACGGCGGTCGTGACAAACAG
>JANNOR010000025.1:0-36998 GCA_031399265.1 Cyanobacteria bacterium SOY_34_metabat_3
AACTGAGAGAAGGGATGACGATAATATCACAATCTCCGCTATCAAATTCTTCTATAGCTTGCCAGCGTTCGCGTAATTCTGTTTGAAGATTGCGAAATTTTTGTGCGGATTCGGAAGATGAATTATTTAACTCTTGCATGGTGTTTTCTGTCGCTAATTTACATAATTATTTGTGTCTACTTATAGCATTTATCAGGTAAGGACACAGCACTGTTCATAGGTGTCAACTTAAGCCTGAAATCCTTGGTATCTCTCGTTCATATCCGAGTCCAGATCCCCCTAAATCCCCCTTAAGAAGGGGGACTTTGAAAATACTCCTGTCCCCCCCTTTTTAAGGGGGGCTAGGGGGGATCTGGGCTTAATGGTTAAACAGCAGTCTGTGACTGGGTTGTACCTTAAGTTGACACGAAGAAGCTCTCGGAGTGTCCCTACAGCTCTCGAAATCCTAAGAAACTCGGCGCACTCGAAAAAGTTTGGCATATGCCAATATCGGCTCTAACCGGCGTTGATTTCGCTTAAATGCCGATCGCAATTTTTCCGAAGGGCGGAACACTAGAGGAGCCGAATATTTGTTCAGCAGCTCCATATCTGGCGACTGGCTCAGCAGCATCAGTCGTACATCTTTGTCAAGCAAATAACTCAGGGAAAGCAAATCTCCCATGTTCGTAAAATCATTACCGCGATCGCTAATTACAATTGTATCTTTGATCGATCGGTTAGCTATCACCTCTTTGTTAATATTTTTTGCAACTTCAGCATTAAAATAGCTCAAGTCTTTGCTCCACCAAGTATCAGAAAAAGCACTGACTGTACAGGAAGCTATACTTGCTGTAAATACCAAAGCTAAAATCACTTGCCAAAACCGCTGCTGAGTTTTTAGATTACTTGCGAGCAAATAAGCAACTGCTAATTGCACTCCCGGAAAGCAGGAAATCAGATAGCGACTGACGGCGGAACGTTTGCCCCCCAGAATTAGATCCGGTAAAGCTAGGAGCAAAAAAGGTACAAAAATTGATGTTAAGATAAACAGCAAAGTTGAACTGCTAGTCCGGCGACATATTTTGTATATAGCCAATCCAATTAACACCAAAAATGGCAATCTCAGCACATAAGTCCAGATATTATCAAACCCGAAATCCAAGTCCAAAAATAATGCTGTAAAGCTGAGCGTCCACAATTTGACAAGATACAGTAAACCAGGAGATACTCGCGTCCAATCTGTCGTAGCTGAAGCTCGATCCAGGTTAGTCCCCAGCACATAAATCCACGGAATATACAATATCAAAGCGCCTATTACTGCCAAGAAAAATTGGGAATTCGTGACGTGACCTTCCACTGCTCTTTTTTTGACAAACAGCCAGTAAGCAATTACAAAAGCTCCATGTCCGACGATTGTCAAACTGAAGAAAGGGTGAGTGTAAAAACCAAGAGCACTCACCAATGAATAAGACACCCAATTTTGCCAACTTCCCAACCGCAACGATCTTAGCAGCAGCCAACTACTACCAACAATTACGACTGTTAGCAAACTGTACTGCCTTGCTGTCTGAGCAAACAAGATATCAAAGGGAGATAAAGCCAAAAATGCTGTTGCGAGTAATGCAGTTAAATTCGAGGCAAAAAGTTCCTGAGCTAAAGCGTACATCAAAGGCAGCGATAGCAAACTCAATAGTGCTGGCAAAGTGCGGGATGCTATGAGAGAACTGCCAAATTGCTGCATCCACCAACGAGCCATCAGAAAGTATAAAGGCGGATGCTGTGGATCTTCTAGTGCTAAGGAACGAATGGTGTCTGCTTCTGTACTTCCGGGTTTAATCTGCTGATATTTTTGTAATTCGGGTGCGGGAATAATCCGGTTTTGGAATAGTTCGTCGTCGATTTGTTGGCGGGTGAAACCAGCGGCGCGGATTGATGTGTAGGCTTCGTCGTGCCAGTAAAGTTTGCGATCGAGCTCGAAGAACCGAAATCCGATACCTAGTAAAATGCCGATCGCCAATAAGTTAATCAACCAGCGGGAATTTTTGGTATTGACAGATATGTCTTGATGTGTTGTAGATGCCATGCTTGCCATGTTAACGAATTTTACTTGTTACCAGGCTCTGCCTGGTAACACAGATCCGGAGGCTCCGCCTCCAATTTTAATCTAAGCTTTTCGAGGCTCTTCAAGAGTGAAATCGGTTCCGAGGCAGAGCCTGGGAACCAGTTAAGCAGGCCCAAGCACCGCAAAATTAAGAATCTTCAACCAAATCCTCGCAGAAGCTCCAGACCCCAAAAATAACTGCTAACATACGTGTTGTACAGTTAATCAACACGCTCCGCAAGGGGTCTACCCGCGTACCGAAAATGGCAAAAAAAGAAACGTCTACAAAAGCTGCACCTGAAAACTCAGAAAAGCAAAAAGCCTTGACTTCCGTACTGTCCCAAATCGAGCGCAGCTTTGGCAAAGGCGCGATCGTCCGATTGGGAGACGCCACGCGCATGAGGGTAGAAACCATTCCCAGCGGAGCTTTGACCCTCGACATCGCTTTGGGTGGCGGTTTGCCAAAGGGTCGAGTCATTGAAATTTACGGCCCAGAAAGTTCGGGTAAAACTACTCTAGCCCTGCACGCGATCGCCGAAGTCCAAAAAACCGGCGGTATCGCAGCCTTCGTCGATGCCGAGCACGCCCTCGATCCCACCTACGCCTCAGCTTTAGGCGTCGATATTGAAAATCTCTTAGTTTCCCAGCCGGATACCGGCGAAATGGCCCTCGAAATTGTCGATCAACTCGTGCGCTCCGTCGCCGTCGATATCGTAGTCATTGACTCCGTAGCCGCCCTCGTCCCCCGCGCCGAAATCGAAGGCGACATGGGCGACTCCCACATGGGTTTGCAAGCGCGCTTGATGAGTCAAGCTTTGCGAAAAATCACCGGCAACATCGGCAAATCCGGCTGTACCGTCATTTTCCTCAACCAATTGCGGCAAAAAATCGGCATAACTTACGGCAACCCCGAAACAACCACTGGCGGTAACGCACTCAAATTCTACGCCAGCGTGCGGCTCGACATTCGCCGCATTCAAAGCTTGAAAAAAGGTACCGAAGAATACGGCAACCGCACAAAAGTTAAAGTTGCTAAAAATAAAGTTGCTCCACCTTTCCGCATTGCCGAATTTGACATTGTATTTGGCAAAGGCATTTCTACTTTAGGCTGTCTGACTGACTTGGCAGACGAAATGGGAGTAATTTTGAAAAAAGGTTCTTGGTATAGCTATAACGGCGAGAATATAGCTCAAGGACGAGACAAAGTGATCCAGCACATGGAGAAAAATGTCGATTTCAAAAATGAAATTGAGCAGTTAGTTAAAAAGAAACTTGAGACTGGTGCTGTGGTTTCTGCTAATTCTGTCGCTCCTGTTGAGGTTGATGAGGATGTTGAGGATGTCGATGATGTTGATGATGTTGATGATGATGTTGTAGAAAATATGGAAGATTTGGAAGAAATCTAAATCTTTGAGTCAGTAAATGTTTGTTTGCTAGAGCCCCGACTTCTTGAAGAAGTCGGGGCTCTGGTTTTGAGTATCAAATCCGGGCCGCAACGATCTAAACGGAGGACACGGCGCCGTACCCAAGGAGTGTCAACTTAAGCCGAAAGCTTTGAGAAATCTCGTTTTTACCGCAGGCCCGATCCCCCTAAATCCCCCTTAAGAAGGGGGACTTTGAGAAGATTCTTGTCCCCCCCTTCTTAAGGGGGGCTAGGGGGCATCTAGCCTCAATCGTCAGACAGCAGTCTGTGACTGGGTTTGACGTTAAGTTGACACCTAATGCCAAGCCGTCTCCTGACGCTGTATCTGCACGAAATTGATGGGTTAATTTTCGTTTTTACAATAAAAAGTAATGTAAGACACACTTTTTTGTCGTGACATTAACTCAAAATTAATAATCTGTGTTATTTCTTAGGATAACTTAATATGCTTCAAGGGCTTTTATCATTCAGAGGGCCTTTTCGGATTCTGAACCTGAGTTGGTTTGCTTTTTTCTTAACTTTCATCGTGTGGTTCAACTACGCGCCATTCAGTACAACGGTGCAGCAAGATTTGGGTTTGTCGATCGGGCAAGCTAGAATCATCAGTCTCTGCAACCTAGCCCTCACCATTCCTGCCAGCATCATTATTGGTATGTTGCTCGATCGATTCGGGCCCCGCATCACCTTCTCTTCCATCCTAGTCTATTCAGCATTTCCCACCCTCGCATTCGCCTGCGCCCAAGACTTCAATCAGTTGGTTTTGAGCCGTTTGGCTATGGGAATTGTCGGTTCTGGATTCGTAGTTGGCATCCGTTTAGTTAGCGAATGGTTTCCCCCAGAAGAGATCGGATTCGCCCAAGGTATCTATGCCGGCTGGGGCAACTTTGGTTCTTTTGCCGCCGAAGCAGTGTTACCGTCGATCGCCGCAGCAACCGCTTTTCTCTCAGCCGGCGAAAGCAATTGGCGATTGACGATCGCCCTGACAGGCATAGCCGCAGCAATTTTCGGAGTCATTTTTTACTGCAACGTTCAAGATACACCACCTGGCAAAGTCTACCAGCGCCCAGCCCGCAACGGTGCAATGGAAGTCACCAGCGCTCAAAGTTTTTGGGCATTATTGCTAGCCAATATTCCTTTATTTGGCGCCTTAGCTTTAATTGTGTGGCGCTTACAAAAAGCAAATTTTCTGACTACAAATATCATGTACGGCATTTGGGCTGGTTTGATAGCACTCTATTTAATTCAGGCTTACAAAACCTGGGAAGTTAACCGAGAAGTTGTGACTGGGCAAAAAGATTACCCAACTGAAAAACGCTATCAAATCAGTCAAGTATTCGTATTACAACTAGCCTATGCCGTCACCTTTGGTTCGGAAATCGCTGTGGTGTCAATGCTACCAGAATTCTTTGAGAATACCTTCAACTTAAATCAGACAATTGCCGGGCCCATAGCTGCGATGTTTCCCCTGATGAACTTGATCAGTCGTCCCACCGGAGGCCTAATTTCTGACAAAATTGGTAGCCGCAAATGGACGCTGACATTCTTGGTTGCCGGAGTAGCATTGGGCTATTTGATTCTCAGCCAAATTACCAGCAATTGGCCGTTACCCGTTGTGGTTATCACGATCATGTTATGTGCCTTCTTCGTCTTCGGCGCAGCAGGTGCGACGTTTGGCATCGTCTCCTTAATTAAACGAGAAGTAACCGGTCAAATTGCCGGAAACGTCGGTGCTTACGGCAGTGTCGGCGCTGTAACTTATGCCACTTTTTATAGCTTTCTGCCCCAAGAAATTGCCGGAAACCACACCTTTTTTCAGGTACTGGGGACTGCTGCTGCGATCGTCTGTTGCCTTTGTGTTTTGATCCTGAAAGAACCTAAGACTTCTGAAAGCGAAGAATTAGCAGATACAGCAATAATGGTAGGTCATTAAAAACTATAGGCTTGTAGTGAGGACTTTAGTCCTTCAAAAAACAGATACAGCAATGTTAGCCAGTCATTAAAAACTATAATCTTATGGTTTGTAGTGAGGACTTTAGTCCTTCAAAAATCCGAAAACTAAAGTCATAACTACAAACTTTTTCGGGATACCTCTCTATTTTGCAACGACGAAGCATTCCGGTAGACAATTTATTAATGAAAATCAGAGATTTAACACCGGAATGCTTCGCCCTACGAAAGCAAGCACGACAGAAGAACAATTTTCTGATCCCTTCAAATTCCAAGTAATATCAATTCCGGTGCCACTGGAATTGATAAGTTGTTCTGCATTTAAATTGTATGTCAAAAAATAATCAAACAATGAGTGGGGTGGGCGTCCCGCCCGCACAAAAAATGCAATTTAAATGCGCGACAGCTGATCACTCATTTGAGCGACACCGCACGCGCACCGTCACGGGCATCAAATCTAAAAAACTTCACCCTACTTCAGCTCTCTTCAACTGTCTTCACTTGTCTTTCCTCGGATCGTTGGTCTACACGGTTCAACTTCTGACTCATTGCAGCTTCAAATAATCATCAGCAAAATAAATTTATATACGTAAGTAAAGGAGTTCAAATGACCGCTAAATACTGTGGATTTTACGGACTGTTCCAGGTGGGTCAAGTTCCGGTAACTAACAGTCTTCCGATTTTGACAACTGACAGATTTCACATCTGAGACTGTTTGTAAAGAAATATAAAAGCTCCGGAAACTTAATTATTACGACAGAAGGTAGGATTTCTAAGCTGAGACTGTAAAAAAATCGTATTGATTCATCGCAAAAATGAACTTGAGAAATACGAATTTTATTTAAGACAAACCTAAATCTTGGTTCGAGGGAAAACAGATTATGGCTGATGGTCAATTAGGAGTTATATTAAGGATGGCTCAAATAATTAATCCTCAAGTTGAGAGCGATCGACATTTTGAAATCGATTTAGAAAAATTGCGGCAACTGCCAGCAGGAACGTTAGGGTGCGAAGTGGCGCGATTTCTAGACGAACAAGGCTTTGAGCCGATCGCATCAGGAGACTGGATTCAGCAAAATCACGACGTTTGGCACGTTCTGACGGGTCTTTCACCTTCGACAGAAGATGAGTTTGTACTTCAAGCGTTTACTCGCGCTCAAGTATTTCGCCCTTCCTGTGCGATTTTAGTATTAGTTGGACTGATAAGTGGCAAATGCACGATCGGGCAAATTATCAAAGGGTTAAAATACGGGAAATTAGCCGATCGACTAATTGACTGGAATCCTGAATCTGATTGGGAAACTCCTTTATCTGAAGTCCGAAAAAAACTGGGAATTCTACTACTAAATGATTAAGTTTTAACTCGTTACTGCACTGCAAAAATATGCAAAGCACAATTTACAAACCGGTTGTCAGTCTGAGTCCACGGGAAAGGGCGATCGCGCAATTAGTCGCCCAAGGCCTGCCAAACAAATGTATTGCCAAAAATTTAAATATCAGTCACTGGACGGTTGCTACTTACGTAAGACGGATTTTTATCAAACTCGGTGTTTGTTCCAGAACAGCCATGATTGCACTGTTGATCAAAGAAAATTTGCTCTGGGATTAACGATTTTGGGGATGGGGCATCGGGGATGGGGCATCGGGCATTGTTTCTTTTTCTTGCTTGTTCCTTGTTTCTTATTTACCTGAAAAATGTTATGTAGAAAGAGTGTTGGGTTTCGCGATCGCGAAACCTAACATCAATTCCGGTAACACTCCTTACGATACAAATGAAAGACATGGCAGTG
Organism: Cyanobacteria bacterium SOY_34_metabat_3; assembly: GCA_031399265.1. GTDB lineage: Bacteria > Cyanobacteriota > Cyanobacteriia > Cyanobacteriales > Microcoleaceae > Microcoleus. The sequence continues at coordinate 7,241 of JANNOR010000025.1, forward strand.
TCGTTTCCCTACAATTCATCACGGTAGGGAAACGGCACTGCCGTGTCCTCTTCTATATCATTCCGGCGCAGCCAAAATTCAAATAAAAACCAGGTTTACCTGTGAGATCGGGTTTTTATTCGCAAGTTTGAAAACATTCTAAGTCACAGCCAAAGAAGGAGAAGAATTTCTGAGAAAACTCAACAATTCTCGATTCACCGTTTGCGGCGCTTCCTGCTGAATCCAGTGACCGCAATTCGGAACTAATTTTAACTGAAACGGAGCCGTAATTAACCTATCTAAACCTTCTACAAGTTTGTGGCTCAAAAACGTATCTTCTTCTCCCCAAAGTACCAACGTAGGAACATTCACCATTTCCCATTTCTGCCCCAAATTCCACATCCTCTGCGGGTGAAACATTTGTCGGTAATAATTGATCGCGGCGCTTAATACTCCCGGTTTTTCTAAAGCAGCCTGATAAATCTGAGCTTCTTCTGCGCTAAAAGCTCCTTTGCGAATCGCTTGTCCTTGAAAAACATTGTGGACAAAATCTTTTAAATTTTGCCGGATCAGCCATTCGGGAATACCGGGAACCTGAAAAGCCAAAACGTACCAACTACGGCGAAGCTGATCTAAGTTGCTCGCCATTTCCTGCACGAATCGCTGCGGGTGCGGAGCGTTTAAAATTGCCAAGCGGTTGAGTTTTTCGGGGAATTTTTGAGCTAAATGCCACGCAATCGCACCTCCCCAATCGTGCCCGACAATGTGAGCTTTTGTATAGCCGAGCCGATCGATCAAACCCCGAATATCCGCGCTCAGCGTATCCAAATCATAACCGCTTTCCGGCTTATCAGAATCGTTGTAGCCACGCAAATCCGGCACCACAACCTTAAAATGACGCGCTAAAGCAGGGATTTGATGGCGCCAAGAGTACCAAAACTCTGGAAACCCGTGCAGGAGGATAACGAGTTCGCCTTCTCCTTGAGAAACGCAGTGTAGGCGGATGTTGTTGGTTTCGACAAAGATGTGTTGCTGTTCGGGATCTAAAGATTTCATAGTTTGAAAGTTAGACTTATTTTTCGGGAAGTACAGAATCCGCCGACTGTTAGCAGGCTGAAACGGCCCAATGGTTTTAATGTTTCTGCCTTTATTGTAGCTGCTTTTCGAGCTTTGCCGCTGCAATTTAATTAAACTTGAAACTTGTAGAGTTTTTCGCCGTCTTGTTTTTTCGGTGTAATTACTGAGCATAACTTCCTGACTTTAAATCTGTTGTTTTAACAGCGGCGCAGGCGATTTAGTAATAGCACAATTTCGTCAGTTGCCGATCGCACTTTTGCAGCAGACTGGTCAGATTGATTGACAATAATGCTAAATACCAGCGGCTCGTAATTCGGAACTTCGATATATCCCGACAGCGCCGAAACTCCGCTTAAAGTTCCAGTTTTGGCTTGCAAAATTACGCGATTTGGTGTAATGTTTATCCGATTTTTCAAAGTACCGCTCTCGCCAGCCACAGGTAAAGACGCGCGGTAAATAGATGCAGCAGGTGAATTTGCCATCAATCTCAAAGTTTGCACCAAGGCTTCTGGACTAATTAAATTGTGGCGGGAAAGTCCCGAACCGTCGGCTAATCTGTAGCTGTTTGGGTTTACTCCTAATTGAGTTAAAGCTGTTTTTAACTCCTTCAAACCGATTTCACTTGTATCCTCTTGTGGCACAGGCATCTGGGCTGTAACTTTTCCCAGCAATCTCAATAAAACTTCTGCATAAAGATTGTTGCTTTCCCGATTAGTTTCTTTCACCAATTCCGCCAGCGGAGGCGATTCAACTGCCGCTAATTCTCGATTGAAATTGCCAGAATTAGATGCAACTAAAGTTTGTTTAACCGGAATTCCCTCAGCCACCAGGACTTGCTGAAACTGCTGGACAAAGTTATTAGCGGGATTGACAACTGCGACATAAGCTGATTCAGATGCTGCACCAACTTTCAACTGTCCGCTAACTCGAATTGCCGATCGATCGAATTCCCGGCCAACTGCAATAAACTCGGATTCACTTTCGGCGACTGTGACGGAGTTGTTCAGAATTTGCCACTGATTTGCCAGCTTTGGTTCGGCAAAAGTGACTTTCAGAGGTTGCCCGATCGCCTGTGGCGACAACAGAAGCTCGATCGCGTTTTGATTGAAAATTAAACTGTTAATCGGCGCTCCATAGCCCGCTTGTGCGTCTTCCCATTCCCAATTTGGATTGACTGGACTGCCTTGAAAATAGCTATCATCGCCAATTAACTTGTTTACTCCACTGATTCCCCGCTGTTTTAACTGTTGAGCCAAGGATTTTAACTGAGCCTCAGCAATACTCGGATCGCCCCTTCCAGCAATGTATAAATCACCATTTTCGCCACTGTAAACCGATGTCTTAATCCGAAAATCTGCGCCGAGTTTCTGCAAAGCAGCGGCTGTGGTTAGCAGCTTGACATTGGATGCTGGAATAAAGTATTTCTGGCTGTCGCGGCTGTAGAGAGTTGCGGCAGAAGATAGGGGTTGAATCAAAATTCCCCAGCGCGATCGGCTAAATTCAGCACGATTGGCGATCGCATCTACTTGTGCCCCCAATTCTCCAGGACAAATATCCCCAGCAACCGTCGCCGTTTGAGCGACTACCTGCGGAGTATGTCCAAACACGAACACTAACAAACTAACCGCAATTCCTTTGATTTTCACAGCGCAATTTCCATAACGATCGCTATTCAAATTAGATATACGAGAGCTGGGAATTGGCATTTCCATCAAATCAAGACTAATAATAATAACGCATATGAATTCTCGGATTGAACAGCGCCTCTACAGGTTTTCCATCTTTCAGGTGCTGTTCCACAATTAACGGTACATCACTCGGTTTAATTCGACAATACCAAATTTCGTCTGGGGTGACTCGGACAGTCGGGCCAGTGTTGCACTGTCCCTGACAGCTACAGCCCTTCACTGTCACCCCTGGAACTTGTTGGGCTTCAAAAGCTGCTAGCACTTCTGCTGAACCATTTTTCAGGCAAGATTGATACTGGCAAACCAATACACAGCGCGCTTCTGGTTCGGAGTCTGTTTCTGGGGCTGGAGATTCTGACATCGGTGGCGTATTTATGGGCTGTTTAATATATCTTAACGATCTTGTCAGCCCGTTAGCGAAGCCCTCGAAGAGGATCGCCCGGCGCGACAGAAGATCAGAGTGCGATCAAAAAAAACAGCAAAATTCTGGCATTCAAAATTTTTCCTTGCTTCTTGCTTCTGCCTTTCTTCAGTCTGTGTCACGCTTTCCTTATATGATCTGATGTGGAGCAACAACTCAATAAACCGCCAATCATGCCAAAAACAGTAGCCGATCTGATGAGCCGCGAACCGATCTTAGCGCGACCCGAAATGCCTTTGAACGAAGCCATTAAAATTTTAGCCGATCGGCGTATTAGCGGTCTTCCCGTCGTAGATGACAATGGCTTGCTGGTAGGAGTCATTTCCGAAACCGATTTGATGTGGCGCGAAACCGGCGTTACTCCGCCCGCTTACATCATGGTGCTCGATAGCGTGATTTACCTAGAAAATCCAGGTCGTTACGAGCGAGAACTCCACAAGGCTTTAGGACAAACAGTAGGAGAAGCGATGAGCAAAGAGCCAGTTACCATCGAACCTGATAAATCCCTCTCAGAAGCTGCAAAACTGATGCACGATCGCAGCATTCACCGATTGCCAGTAGTCGATACTGCGGGCAAAGTAATCGGCATCCTCACTAGGGGAGATATTATCCGATCGATGGCGGCTGAATCTTAATTAACTGTTGCAGTTCCCGGACTGTATCAGACAATGAGTCGATCGCTCCTTCAATCTCGCTCGCTTTTAGTAATTATCAAATACCTAAATTCACGATACAGAAATCAGGAATACGCCGATAGCTATTTTTTCTTTCTGGCTTTTTCTTCCTTCTTCCCTCTTCCTTCTTCCCTCTTCCCTCTTCCTTCTTCCCTCTTCCTTCTTCCCTCTTCCTTCTTTCTTCTTCCCAATTACCAATTTTAAAATTCCATGAGTATTACCCCTGAGTCTGTCGAACAATTGCTGAATTCCGAAGATTTTGGCGAAAGGCTGCGAGCAGTCAACCAACTGCGGCAACTAGAACCCGCGATCGCCTATAATTTGATTCAAATTGCGATCGGCGATAAAAACGTCCGCGTTCGCTACGCCGCAGTCAGCCAAGTATCAACCCTCGGCACGCAAAATTTGCCAAACGCTTTAGAGGTACTCCGAAACTGCTTGCACAACGACCCCGAACCCGACGTGCAAGCAGCAGCAGCCGATGCTTTGGGCGCTCTGAAATTAACAGATGCCTTATCTGACTTGGAGCAAGTTTATAGCAGTACATCTGAATGGCTGGTGCAACTGAGCATCATCGCAGCGTTGGGAGAAATGGGCGATCCGAAAGCTTTTGGGATGTTAGAAAATGCCCTTACTTCTGAAAACGACTTGATCCAAACTATCGCCATCAGTGCATTAGGAGAATTGGGAGATAAACGCGCCCTACCGCTGCTGCTTCCCTACGCTTCCAATGCAGATTGGCAGATCCGTTACAGAGTTGCCCAAGCCTTGGGGCGGTTGGGCGGTGCCGAAGCAGAGGCGGCATTGGAAATTCTCACCAAAGATGAAGTTGAGCAAGTTGCTCAGGAGGCTAAGGCGTGTTTTTAAACTTTTGAATTGGATTCAGAATAGATAGGAGTAAGGTGCGCAATGCGCACCCTAGAGATAGAGTTAATACTTAAGTTTTGTTGATAAATTCACTCACAGCGATCGGTGTGAGTTTTTTTTTAAGTGAATTTACTTAATTTAAACCGCAAATTTTTGAGGAGTAATATTAATTCCGGTTACATCGGAATTAGTCCGAAATCAGGACACGGCAGTGCTATTTCCTTTATATCATTCTGGCGCAGTCGGAATTTATATAATTTTACTAAAATCTATTGACACCTACAGTTTGATAACAGCTATAATGAGAACAGATACATCAGCAGCCGGGATTAACGCAATTATTGAATTGTACCCAGCCAGCGATCGGGGAAAATATCGTTAAGACGGTAAGCCATCTACCAGCAAAACCAAGTCTTAAAGCAATTAATTATCCCCATGCTTGAACAATTGCCAAATTCCACTTCTCAGTCTTTGGATATTTTAACAGGAGAGCTATCGGCCTCTCAAGTCGCACCAACTGGCACAAATCAAAACTTTATTAATAGAGTTTTAGAACTTACCAACATCGAACGCAGCAAAGTGAGTTTGGCCCCGCTAATCTTAAATACCCAGTTACTAAATGCGGCGGCTACTCACACCCAAAATATGGCAGTGCAAGACTTCTTCGACCATACGGGAAAAGATGGTTCGTCAATGGGAAGTCGGATTACTGCAACGGGCTATAAATTCTCATCGGCGGCCGAAAACATCGGTGCGGGTTCGTCTACACCCGAAGCAGTTGTAGCATCGTGGATGAACAGCAGCGGCCACCGGGCTAATATTCTTAACCCCAATCTCAAAGAAATTGGGATCGGTCACTATTTCTTAGCCAACGACACTGGTACTGTAAATTTCAAGCATTATTGGACGCAAGTTTTTGCCCGTTCCCTTGACGGTAGTGTCAATCCAGCACCCGCACCAACTCCCACACCAACTCCCACACCAACTCCCACACCAACTCCCACACCAACTCCCACACCAACTCCTATATCAAGCGCGATATCTATTACATCGCCAATCCCCAATGCTACAGGGGATGGCAGCCCGACAACAGTACCCAACAATACAGCCAGCGGCGGCAATTATTTCCTATCTGACGGTGGGGATAGTGTGTTGCCGGCAAGTGCTGCGGGATTGCCAATTTTTGCCCTTTCCGGTAAAGATAATCTGACTGGGGGAGCGGGTGTTGATATTATTAATGGGATGCAAGGTGCGGATACCATTAATGGTGCTGGCGGCGATGATAGCTTGTCGGGCGGTAAAGATTCAGATTTAATTGATGGCGGTGTTGGCAATGATTTTATCAGCGGCAATAACGATAACGATCGACTGATCGGATCTGACGGTAACGATACCATTCGCGGCGGCAAAGAAGATGATATCTTGATTGGCGGTAACGGCGATGATTTGTTGGCGGGCGATCGCGGGCAAGATATTCTGACCGGCGGTGCTGGGAATGATACGTTTATTCTCGCAGGTGGTTTGTCTGCTGCGGCTACCTTAATTGGTGCGGATGTGATTACCGATTTTGTGGCTGGGGATAAGATTGGTTTGAGTGACGGTATCGGATTTGCCAGCTTGACTTTTGAAGCGGTGAATTTGCAGTTGGATGCAGGCGTAAGCATCGCTTCTACGGCGATCAAATCCGGGACTAATTATTTGGGAATCGTGCAGGGTGTAAGTCAAAGTCAGCTTACGGCGATCGCTTTTGTGAATACATAACGGGGAATTGGTAGATAATCAATGATATCAATTCCGGCTACGCCGGAATTGATATAGAGGAGACGGGAGTGCCGTGTCCCTACCCCATTAATTGTAGGGAAACGGCACTGCCGTCTCCTAATTTCGGGTAATATTAATTCCGATACAACTGGATTCGATCTAGACTATTGACCGATCGATGCTACAGCCGATCGCAAATTGCCTTGAAACTCTCCCAAAATTCGATCGCACTCTTCCTTTTCCAAACCAGTCCAGTGCATCATCAAAGCTAATTTTACAGACTTGCCGCTTTTTTCTAGCAAAAAACCCGCCTCATCCCGACTCAAATCAGTCAAATCTTGCAGCATCCCTAAAGCCCGATCGCGCAATTTCTTGTTTGTCACCGCTACATCAACCATCCGATTGCCGTAAACTTTCCCCAGCTTCACCATGACGCCAGTGGAAATGATATTTAAAGCCATTTTTGTGACAGTACCAGCTTTCAAGCGCGTCGAACCCGCCACTATCTCCGGGCCAACCAACAGCCGAATATTCACATCAGCCTCAAAATGCACTTGTTCGACAGATACGCAAGCCATAAACACCGTCTTCGCCCCCCGCTGGCGCGCCGCCTGCAAAGCACCGGCGACAAAGGGCGTTGTACCCCCAGCCGTAATCCCGACAACTACATCGAGATTGTTAATGTGACGGTGGGCGATCGACTCCGCCCCATCCTCGGCCCGATCTTCCAAATCCTCCGAACTCCGCACCAACGCTCCCGCACCCCCGGCAATTATGCCCTGTACGAGTTCTGGTGGCGTGCAGAAGGTGGGGGGACACTCGGCAGCATCGAGCACCCCCAAACGCCCGGAAGTACCCGCACCGACGTAAAACAGGCGGCCTCCTTGACGCAGAGACTCGGCGCCGATGTCGATCGCCCGGGCTAAATTTTCGCGGGCACGGGCGATCGCGCTTAATGTTTGGGCGTCTTCTGCGTTGAACAAGTCTACTAATTCGATCGAACTGAGTTGGTCTAAATTTTCGCTGTTGGGATTCACCTGTTCCGTCAGCAGATGCCCTCTTTCTTCCAAATTTTTCATATTTTGCAATTCAAGTCTACTAATGACTACCGATTACTGACTGCTGCCAACTGCCAACTCCCCACTGACTGCTGCCAACTAAGAGGGCGGGCATTCTTGGCACCGCCCAATGCCCAATGCCCAATGCCCAATGCCCAATGCCCAATGCCCAATGCCTAATGCCCAATGCCCAATGCCCAATGCCCAATGCCCAATAACCAATGACTACAAAAGTCCTTCGAGTCGGCGGCGAATAGAATCCAGTTCGTTTTGGGAAACTTCAGAATCCGGCTCTGGTTCCGGCTCCGGCTGCCCATCGACCTGCCACTGAGTCTGTGTTACATTGTCCTCTGGCGGAATCGCTAGCGCACCCGCTGGCACCAGTTCCCAATCATAGTCAACACTATCGCAGAACTCCTTAATTTCCTCATCGTCGATCGCCTCTACAGCGGGCTCGGGGAAATCCTGAGCTTCCAACATCACCCCAAAGCGGGTGGCGTCGTCTTCTGACTCGAACATCAGAACTTTGTTACGATCGCCGAGTTGTATGGTATGAATTCCCTCATTCTCGGTGCGGGCATTGAAGAGTAAGACGAACACTCGCATAAGTTTTAAAGACCTTCTTAACCACCGTTTTTTTATCTTAGAAGCGATCGGGCGATTTTAGATTTTAGATTTTAGATTGACTGTCGGTTTTAGGTGGTGTGGCGTGTTTTGATGGAGTTCGGTTAAGGTTCCTAAAGTCTGCCCGGGAGTAGGGCGCGAGTCTTGAAGTTGGATCGATCGGCACTTCGAGCCTCTGTTCTGAGTCTATACAAAGGCAGAAGACACCTTTGCCAATCAAAGCAATTCTACCGCATCGAACATTCGCTGATTTCCTGAATTCTCATAAGCTCTGAGAAATACGCATGACAAACTCGGACGATGATAAAAATCAACTCCCACCCCGTTCAGGTCGCCGCTGGTGGCGTCTGCTGCTGCTTAGCGGTACGGGATTGGGCGTTCTCGGCCTGATTGGGGCGATGGTAGCTCAGGCGTGGGTGCGGGAAAAGTTAGCTCCGATTGTGGAATCTGAGGTTAGTCAGACGCTGAAGCGGCCCATCAAAATCGGACGTTTGGAGCGATTTTCTCCTACAAGTTTGCGGTTTGGCCGATCGACTTTACCTGCAACTGCTACGGATCCCGATTATGCTTCTACAGAAGCAGTGGAAGTACAATTTTCAATTTGGCCTCTGCTGTTCAATCGCACTCTCAAATTAGATATTACTTTAGTTAAACCCAGTGCTTATATCGAACAAGATGCTCAAGGCCGCTGGGTTAATCTTCCCACCCGTGAGCAAAAACCTCCGGGTTTATTTAAAACTGAAATCGATGCAATTCGAGTCGAAAACCTCGGCGCAGTTTTGGTTCCTAGTCCCGCACTCGGACAGCCAACTTCGGCTCCGATTTCGGTAAGTCTGAAAAATGGCAGCGCTCTATTTCGCGAGCAAAATCAGCGCGTTCTCTACGAGCTAAACGGTCAGTTTACTAATAATGACAATTTTGCAGTCAAGGCTGATTCTCTGTTGTCTGCGGCTCAAACAAACGTACTTTTGCAAGGTCAAAACTTGCCTTTGACCGACCTCGCCCGCTTGCTAAAAATTCCCGGCATTTCTTTACAAAAAGGTCTGGCAAATGGCAATTTGACATTGCAAGTTCGAGATAATAAACTCTCTGGAATCACCGGGACGGCTAGTTTTGCGGGAGTGCAGGCGAGTATTGCTCCGCTGAAACAAACAATCCAAAATAGCAGCGGTCAATTGCGGTTTCAGGGAACTAATTTGATTGTTGATAGTTTGACGGCAAATTATGGTCTAATTCCGGTTGCAATAGCCGGAACAGTGGCTGCGGGAACTAATTTCGATATCGAACAAGCTCGGTTCGATCTAGTAACAAATGTGCAACCAGTGGCTGTGGCAAATGTTGTCAGCGCACTGGAACAAGAATTAGGTCAAAAAGTTGTATTGCCCGTGCCGGTGGCCGGGGAATTGAAGCTAGACGCTAAGCTGACTGGGACTGCGGCGCAACCGATATTTGCAGGTACGATCGCCAGCACGAAACCCGCTACGGTCGATCGCCTGCAACTCAACAATATTAGCACTAATTTCAAACTGGAGCGGGGGATAATAGCTCAAACCCCAACTCCCAATTCTCAATCTTCTCTTCCCCCATTTTCCTCTTTAGCTTTGACTTTGAGCGATATTCTAGTCGTGCCGGCGGCGGGTGGTAAAATTGGCGGCCAAGGTGAAGTTGAGATCGGGTTGGGAAGTCAGAATTTGCGATCGGGTTTGGTGTTTGATTTGCAAGCCGAAAACTTGCCCGCAGATGCGATCGCCCAAATTTACGCTCTCCCGATTCCGGCTGCTGTTAAAATTGGTACTGTCTCCGCCAAAGCTCAAGTTTTCGGGCCGTTAGATAACATTCAAGCTAGAGTTCAATGGCAAGCACCGCAAGGGACTTTTCCCGCTGCGGGTGAAATCCGAGCCGGACGCAATTCGGCGGATTTGCAGAAGACAATTGTGAAAATTGGCAATGCTACTGTAAATGTGGATGCGGCGCTCAAAGACCGTCAATGGCAAGCTATAATTAAGGGCGATCGCGTGGCAGTAAAAAGTTTACAGCAACTCGTACCGGGACTTAGTTTACCTCCTGAATTAGCAGGTTTGTTCAGCGGAACCGCAGAAGCAACGGGGACTCTGGACGATTTGAGCTTAAAGGCGATCGCGGCGGCGGGCAAAGGAACGCTGAATATTGCTGATAGTATTGTTGATGTGAATGGCAAACTGGAATCAGGCCGCTGGCAAGCTTCGGGCAAGACTGACAAAGTTGCTCTCAATCGCTTAATTGAGATCGGCTTACCATTTTTAGCACTAGAAAATCCCGGTAATCTCGATAATCTTAAATCCAAAACCCAAAATCTTAAATCCCTTGACGGACAGCTAGCTGGTGAATTTCAAGCCTCGGGAAATGTTGACAATTTAACCGCTAGCGGCATCAATCTCAGCACCAGCGGCAAACTGAATATTGCCGACAGCAATGTCAATCTGCAAGGAGAATTGACCGGGGGAAATTGGCAGGGAAAATTAGAAACTGATCGCGCTTCTATCAGTCGTTTAGTAGATTTAGCACTGCCGATTTTAGATGTGGCTTCTGCATTCAATCCCGAAAATCAGCAGTCTGCTAATCTCAAGTCTAAAATTCAAAATCTCAAATCGATTGATGGACTGCTATCGAGTCAATTTACCGCATCGGGAAGTCTTGACAATTTGACGGCTAGCAGCATCAATGCCAGCGGTAGCGGCAAACTCAATCTGGCCGGTAGCAATGTGAATTTCAAAGGAGAATTGGCGAAGGGAAATTGGCAAGGAAACGCAGAAACAGATCGCACTTCGATCGCCAGTCTGGTAAATTTAGGATTGCCGCTGTTAGATGTCGCCTCGGCTTTCAATCCCGAAAATCAACAACAATATAGCAATCTAAAATCCAAAATCCAAAATCTCAAATCGCTTGACGGACAAATATCGAATCAAATTCAAGCGGCGGGAAGTCTTGACAAATCAGCCGATATAGCTGTCAACAGCAGCGGCAAATTAAATATTGCCGATGGTACGGTTGATTTTAAGGGAAAATTGGATGCTGGAAATTGGCTAGCTGTCGCGGATCTCGATCGAGTTATTCTCAGTCGCTTAGAAAAAACCATCCGCGATACTCAACTGTTTACTCTCACCGCGACTTTGCCTAAAGGATTTGATGGCAGAGTTAACGGCGAATTCCAAGCGGCGGGCAGTTTGAATAATTTGACAGCGAAGGGAATTCGTGCTAGTGGGGAAGGACGGATTTTGACCGATCGACTAGGGGCGATCGACACTACGGCCAAATTGGAAAACGGCAACTGGCAAGCATCCCTAGAAACTAACGGCGTCGCCCTCGCCAATCTGGAACAAACCCTCAAACAAACAGGGTTGCTGACAGCCAATTTACCCCGAGAAATTGCCGGCACCCTCGACGGCAAAGTCCGCCTTTTGGGAAGTGTAGATAATCTCACCGCCAACGGCATCACCGCCAAGGGCGACGGACGAATTCGACTCGCCAACGGCGGCGGCATTGTCAACGCCACAGGTAGCGCCGCATCCGGGAATTGGCGCGCGTCAATTTCTGGGGGACAAATTGCCCTAAGTCGCTTCCAGAAAGCCTTTGAATCCCAGCGCCAAAGCTTACAAGCCGGAGGTTTAGTCTCCCAAGCCCAAAATCTCCCGCTACTTCGAGGACTATTTAACGGTAATGTCAATTTGTCCGGCCCGATTGCCGCTTCCCCGCAAAATATTCGCGCCGGCGGTAGTTTCCGCATTTCGGAATTGCCGTTTCTGAAACAACCTTTTGACGCCATATTTAATTGGGATGGCAAACGGATCGAAATTGAGAAAGCCACAACTCCCGGTTTGACAGCAAACGGCATTGTTAACGTCGAGTTGGCAGGTAAGGGATTGCCTTCGATTTCCAATCTAGATTTGGATGTCAAACTCTCCAACTTTAATCTGGAAGCCTTACCGACAGAACAACTCGGATTTTTGGAACCAATTGGTTCCAAAAATGCTTCACGGGAAAACCAGCCTTTGCGCGGTAATGTCGATTTTACTGGCCGCCTCACCGGAACTATCGCCTCACTCAGCTTAATTGGGGACGTGGAAGTGCGGAATTTAGCCGTAAATCAGGTCGCTTTTGACCCGGTACTGGCGGGGAGTGTGAATGCGAGTTCCGATAAAAGTGTGGATTTGCGTCTAGCCGGCGCCAGCGACAAAATTGAAATTGCTTTAAATCAATCTTTCCTACCGACATCTTTCTTAGTCAAACGCGGGGAATCGATAGCCAGCGGCCAAACTGAGGGCGAAACTTTGCGAGTCAATTTAAGCGACTTTCCCCTCGCTGCTTTGAACCTATCACCGGGTAAAGATGCTGGTTTGGGGCCGATAACTGGTACGGTTTCAGGACAAGTGAATGTCCCCGGTTGGAAGATGCCGCTAAATCCGCAGACTTTGCAAGCAACGGGACAAATTGCGATCGCCCAACCGGCGATCGGCTACATTAAAGGTGATAGTTTTCAAGCCGAATTCAGCTACGCTAACGGCAGCGCTACTTTGACTAACGGCATCTTCCGCCAAGGCAGCGGTCAATACTTAATTTCTGGCAATGTGAAAGCAGGCGCAAACCCAGAATTTGCCGGGAAAGTTAACATCCAGCAAGGCGATTTGCAACAGGTTTTAGCCGCTTTACAGTATTTCAATTTAGGCGATTTAGCCCGAGGCTTAAAACCTCCGGTTTATGGTAACGCCGCCGACGTGCAAACAGTCGCAGTCGGAGAACCGGAAGCCGCGCTAATTGTACAGTTGCGCCGCTTAGCAGAAATCGAAGCAATTTTGCAGCAACAACAAGCTGTGAAACAATCGGAAAAGTTGCCGGCGCTATCTCAATTGCAGGGAACTTTTGGCGGGGAAATTGCGGTTGCTGGTTCTTTGCGAACGGGTGTGCAAGCTCAATTTAACGTGAAAGGCGATGACTGGCGGTGGGGAAAATATGTCGCCGAAAAGTTCAGTATTGAGGGCAGTTTTCAGGATGGGATTTTAACTGTTTTGCCGTTGGAAATTCGATCGGGCAAAAGTGCGATCGGCTTTTCGGGACAACTGGGGCAGAAAGCGCAATCGGGCCAGTTGCGGATCGAAAATGTCCCTGTCGAAGAGTTGGCAAAATTGGTCGAATTGCCGTTTGTAGATGTCACCGGAGATTTAAATTTGAGGGCAAATTTGGCCGGCAGTTTGGAAAACCCGCAACTAGCTGGAGAATTGAGTTTGCTTGACGGGACGCTAAACGGAGAACCGATTAAAAAAGCCGATGGCAGTTTTAGTTACAGTAACGCCCGCGTCAATTTTGGCGGTAGCGCTTTGGTAACTCAAACTGAACCGATTGAAGTCACCGGAAGTTTGCCTTTTGAGTTGCCCTTTGCTGCTGTAAAAGCTGATAGCAATCAAATCGATTTGAGGGCGAATTTGCAAAATGAAGGATTAGCAATTATTAATGTCTTGACTCCGCAAGTTGCCTGGGTCAGCGGTAAGGGAGCCGTGCAAATTCGCGTGGGAGGGACGCTGCAACAGCCTGTAGCGCAAGGAATTGCGAATTTTGAAAATGCCACCGTCCGAGCGCGAGCTTTCCCAGAACCGCTGACAGGGGTGACTGGGACGGTGCGCTTTGAGGGCGATCGAATTCGGGTAGAGAGAATTCGGGGACAGTTGACTAAGGGCGAAATAGTCGCCCAAGGCGTGATTCCGCTGTCTGTCCCCTTTGCTGAGGGCGATGTCGATGCAGCGACTCCTTTGGCTGTGAATCTCGACAAGTTAGCCCTAAATCTCAAAGGATTGTACCGTGGTAACGTAGTCGGTCAAGTCCAAGCAACGGGAACGGCTTTTCGCCCGCAGTTGAGCGGTAATATTGAACTCTACGAGGGCGAGGTATTTTTGCCCAGCGCAGGTGGCGGAACTCGATTAGCTTCTGCTTCTCCTTCTCCTGCGACTGAGGTTTCTGTTTCTCCCACTACTGAAGTTTCCCCTTCCTCTGCGACTCCGACTTCCCCTTCCTTTGAAGTTGGATTAAACAATTTGCAACTGAAATTGGGGCGGGGAGTTCGGGTAACGAGTGCGCCGATATTGAATTTTCAGGCGACTGGGGGTTTGACAGTCAACGGAACTTTAGAGGATATTCGCCCGGAGGGTACGATTCGGCTGACTTCGGGTTCGGTGAATTTGTTTACCACGCAGTTTAGACTCGATCGAGGATACCCGCAGACTGCTACCTTTGTACCAGCACAAGGACTCGATCCGACGCTGGATGTGAGGTTAGCAACTTCGGTACAGGAAGTAACGCGGTTCCGCACTCCAGGAACATCTGTCGCATCAGAAATCGCCGATGAACCTACAAGTTTCGGCAGCGTGCGGAGTGTCCGAATTCAAGCTTTGGTCAAGGGTAAGGCCTCTCAGTTGGCGGAAAATCTGGAGTTGAGGAGCTCTCCAGGTCGATCGTCCACCGAGATTGTAGCGCTGTTAGGCGGCAGTTTCGTGCAGACTTTGGGACAGGGAGACAGTACATTGGCGATCGCAAATTTAGCCGGTGCGGGTTTATTTAACAACCTGCAATCTGTAATTACCAACGCCACGGGATTGAGCGAATTTCGCTTATTTCCGACTCGGATCAGAGGGAATGAAGTACAAGGAGGGCGATCGGGTTCTGGGGGTACATCCGGTGCAGGTTCACTCGGTTTAGGCTTAGAAGTTGGGGCCGATATCACCCGCAATCTTTCAGCATCAATCATTCGAGTTTTGTCAGCAAATCAGCCGACTGAATTTAATTTACGGTATCGGATCAGCGACCAGATTTTGCTCCGAGGTTCGACTAATTTTCAAGGAGACAATCGCGTTACTGCTGAATATGAATTGAGGTTTTAGGTATGATCTTATGTGATGTCAATTAAAATCCTCGGCGGTTGGAAACCGCGTCATGTCAATTAAAATCCTCGGCGGTTGGAAACCGCGTCATGTCAATTAAAATCCTCGGCGGTTGGAAACCGCGGCTACACAAACGATGTCCGCCTCCGCGGACTAAGAAATATGGAATTTGACAGAAATGTACGATCGACTCTTCAACCCGCGTCGGCGGGTTTTGTCTGTGTAGGCGCGGTTTCAACCGCCGGGTTTTTTGGGTTGATACTAAGTGTCTGAGATCACAAACCCAGTCGATCGCCCTCACTGCCAAAAAACCTAAAATCATGTCAAATTAAGTAAGAGGTTATCAAATAACTCTTGACAAATCCGTAGACAGTTATGACCACAAAACTAAGAGCTACAGACCCAGAAAAAATCGAGATAGACTTGCTGCAACAGTTGAGCGCAGACCAAGAACTGATTCTCAACCAAGTAGACAATGCGATCGCTCTGTTCGACTCATCTGACTGCTTAGTATTGTTTAACAAAAAATTGGCCCAAACCTGGGGACTGTCCGCAGAATGGCTCGACACAAAGCCCAAATGCGATTTGCTGTTTGCCGAAATTGTCGATCGGGGTTACTTGTCGGTTCAGCAGTGGGAACAGTTTCAGCAAGCACTGCAAAAATCTCAGGATCAAAGTTTATCGTTTTATTTCGAGCAATCCAATGGGGTTTGTTTGGAAGTGTGCGCCACAATTACCAACAGCGGCGGACGACTGTTTACCTTTCGAGACGTTACGGTATACCAAAACTCCCAAGCTAGTTTGAACGCAGAAGTCAGGCGGCTGACATTTCTTTTAGGTTTAACCGAACGCCTCCAAAACTCTCACAGTTTGCAAGAAATAGGTCAATTTGCCCTCACCTATCTGGTAGAGGCGACAAATGCTGCTTTCGGAGATGTGAAAGTGATTAGCGGTAAGGGAAGCGACAGACAAGCGGCGGCGATTTCCAACCAAGTTTCTACTCAATTTCTAGCTAGTTACGGGGAACCAGTCGCCGCCGGAATGCAAGAATTGCTCGACAAAGGCATTCCCTACGGCACCGGTTTGCTGTGGGAAGTAGTGGAAACAGGTTTACCTTTGTTTGTCGAGGATTATGCCCAACATCCCAATGCTGTACCCCAATTTCGCCATCCGGGAATCGGACAACTGGGCATTTTCCCGATCGCAGCTACCGACGGCACGATCATCGGAGTGCTGACGCTGGAATCCCGCAACGTCAAAAAACTGCAAGCCGCCCTCCACCAAGAAGTTTTGGAGGCTGCTTGTCGGACGCTGGGGGCGGCGATCGAGCGCGCTCAGACACAAGAAAATCTGCGCCAAGTTAACGAACAGTTAGAGTATTCTTCTCAGTTGAAATCCGAGTTTTTGGCCTCGATGTCCCACGAATTGCGGACACCTCTCAACAGCATTCTCGGGTTTTC
Organism: Cyanobacteria bacterium SOY_34_metabat_3; assembly: GCA_031399265.1. Lineage (GTDB taxonomy): Bacteria > Cyanobacteriota > Cyanobacteriia > Cyanobacteriales > Microcoleaceae > Microcoleus. Next base: position 23,755 of record JANNOR010000025.1, read on the forward strand.
TGACTTGCTGCTGCGGCAAACAGCCGGACAGTTGAGCGATCGACAAATCAACTATGTAGAACTGATCGAAAAAAGCGGGCAACACTTATTGCAGCTAATCAACGATATTCTCGACCTTTCTAAAATTGAAGCGGGGAAAGTAGAACTCAATTTACAGCCGGTTCGCGTCCACGAACTCGCCACAGACTGTCTGAAAATGATTCAGCCCCGGGCCGACAAAAAGCGGATCGCTTTGTCTTTAGAACTCGACTACCGCATTACTAAAGTTTTGCTTGACGAACGGCGAGTCCGACAAATTGTAATTAATTTACTTGCCAATGCCATCAAATTTACTCCAGAACGGGGACAAGTTAAACTCAGCGGGCGTCTGGCCTACGGCAGCGAAATGAAGGGCGACTACCGGCCGGATTGTTCTCCTGTAAACGCCAGCACTCCTTATTTTTGTTTGGAGGTGAAAGACTCCGGCATCGGCATTCCTGAAGACCGCTGGCACTTGCTATTTCGACCTTTTCAACAAGTAGATTCTTCCCTGACTAGGCGGCACGAAGGCACTGGTTTGGGTTTGGCTTTGACTAAGCGGCTGGCAGAATTGCACGGGGGTACTGTTTCTTTTCAATCTGTTTGCGATTTCGGAAGTGTGTTCCGCGTTTGGCTACCTTTGACGGAGATGCGTCAACAGTTGGGAACCTTTGCTGCTTGTGACTTGGATTCTAAGTTAGTTCCTGCTTCTGCGATCGCTTTACCAATTGGCAGCAAGCGGATTTTGGTTGTCGAAGACCAGCCTTTCAATCAAATGTTAATTTCTGAGGTGATGGAATTGGAAGGGTACGGAGTAGAAATACTGGCGGATGGTTCCGCGATGCTCGATCGAATTCTTGCGGCCTCAACTGCGCCGGATTTACTGCCGGATTTGATTTTGATGGACATTCAGTTGCCGGATGTTGACGGTTTTGAGTTGATGCGCCGAGTTAAAGCAGATTCTGTCTGGGAGTCAATACCGATGATTGCGGTGACGGCGATGGCGATGCCGGGCGATCGCGAGCGCTGTTTGGAAGCGGGCGCTTCTGGTTATTTGAGCAAGCCGCTGGATCTGAATTTAGCGATCGCGACTATCCGTTCTTTTCTAAGCTAACAACAATTATTTGCAGTTCCAGTGCAGGGCTATTTCATTCTCAGGTAAATTATAGTTTTGTAGGGGCGGTGGACGGTGCGTGCCCGCCCTCCGTGTCCACTCATAACCAGAAACGTTAGACTCAGTACATAAATATCTATAGGACTTGCACGCACTTGCCTCAGAAACCCGCTTCCTACCAAAAATATCAAGTTCGATCGCGATAAATATACGAATTAATCAGGTTTCAAGCATCTACACGCACCAGTCCCGAACTAAATTCAATATATATCATATTCCATGTCAAACAAGTCGCCCTGCATCATGTTGGTTGATGACGAGCCAGCTAATCTGATTTTACTAGAAGAGTTATTGCACGTGAAAGGATACACCACAGTATCGGCGCTATCTGGCGATGAAGCGCTATCCCTCGCCCGCACATCTCGACCTGATTTAATTTTACTGGATATTATGATGCCGGAGATGGACGGTTTTGATGTGTGCGATCGCCTGCGAAACGATAAAACATTGCAAACAGTACCAGTAATTTTTTTGACTGCCCTCGATGACGATACATCTCGCCTCAAAGGGTTAGAAATGATGGCCGACGATTATTTAACCAAGCCTTTTAACAGTCGCTTGCTGCTGGCGAAAGTTGAAAATATTTTGCAATTGAGCCAAATGCGATCGCAAGCAGTCTCTTCCAAATTCAACCAGCAGGTAAAAGAGCAAAGCAAACGCCAAATCGCCGCAGCTTGGGAGGCCAACGAATATCTTTCCGAAAAATTTCATCTATTTGTGCCAGAGCAGTTGCTCGGACGAATTGCGCCCAAAGGCATAGAATCAATTCAGTTGGGCAATGTCACAGAAGAAGAGCTGACTATTTTATTTTGTGATATTCGCGGGTTTACGGCGATCGCCGAATCTCAAGAAGCCCGCGAAACTTTTGAATGGCTGAACGCTTTTTTCACCAAAATGAACGATTGCATAACCTCCCACAGCGGGTTTATTGACAAATACCTAGGCGATGCAATCATGGCAGTATTTGACCAGCCGAATTCTCACGCTATGGATGCGATCGAAGCAGCAGTAGCAATGCAAGAAAGTTTGCAAGAATTCAATGCCAGCCGCCATAAATACAATTTAGAATTTCCAGTCAATATCGGTACAGGAATTAACACAGGCATCGGCATGATCGGCACATTAGGTTCCGATCGCCGAATGGACTCTACAGTCATCGGCGATGTAGTCAATACAGCTTCTCGGTTAGAAAACTTAACTAAAATATACGGTTGCCAAATTATTATTAGCGAAAGTGCGATCGTTCATGCGAGAGAATTTCTAAATAGCATAAGTCCGAACTCAAACTCAAAGGAAAGTCTATTATTAAAGTGCGACTTGGAAGTAGAAACACGAGAGACTATTATTTCTACTTCTGGGGCGACAGCAGCGTACAGCGATTTGCCCAGCAACAACTACTACTATCGCTGGATCGATCGAGTAACCCCGCGCGGCAAGCAGCAAGCCATCGAAATCTATGAAATCTGGGCCGCTTCCAGTCTCGACTCAGAAGCAAAACAGCTTACCCAGGTTTTATTTGACAAAGGAATTCAAGGATGGCAATCCGAAAGATTCGTCGCCGCCTTGGGATATTTTCAGCAACTAATCGAACAAAACCCTGCGGATACAGTCGCCAGTTTTTATATAAATCGGTGTCAAGAAAAACTCGGTTTGATACCTGCAAATAGCACCTCAAAAATTAGCTAAATCTAACTCAATATGGTTCAGTTAAGCCCGATCCCCCCTAGCCCCCCTTAAAAAAGGGGGGGACAAGAACTTACTCAAAGTCCCCCTTCTTAAGGGGGATTTAGGGGGATCTCCGAGGAATAAACAGTGTCCAGTGCTGATCTACTCTAATTTTAGACCATCAAACAGCAGTCAAAACTTGCTCTCTCAACTTCCCGATCAACTCATTAACCCCCCCCGTATTCAAACGGTAACTCAAAGGATGACCGATTAAATAAACCGAACTTTCAAACAAAACATCAATTTCCACCAAACCATTTTCCCGCAAAGTTTTGCCAGTCGAAACCAAATCCACAATGGCCTCCGACATACCCGTAATCGGCCCCAATTCCACAGAACCGTAAAGCGGCACAATTTCCACCGGCAAATTCAAATTGTGAAAATATTCCCTCGCACAGTGTACGTACTTAGAAGCAACTCTACCGTGAGGAGGCAAATCCACAGTTCGCCGATAAGAACTAGATTCTTTCACCGCCACAGATAGCCGACACTTGCCAAATTTTAAATCAATTAAATTCGCAACTTTCGGAGTTTTTTCCCGCAAAACATCATAGCCAGCAATCCCCAAATCAGCTTGACCGTATTCCACATAGACCGGCACGTCATGCGTCCTGACTAGCAAAGCTTTTGCAGTTCCGGTAGTGTCGTAAATTTGAAGTTGGCGGTTAGATGAATCGAGAAAAGCACTGAAGTCTAATCCAACCGATTTAAACAGCCGAATGCTATCTCCTAACAGTCCGCCTTTGGGAAGTGCTACGGTAATCATATTGATTTGAAATTGTAAATTGCTGAATTTGAGATTGGGGATAAGCGCAGCCTGAGCGGAAACAGCTTTTTCCTCAACCACAATAGCACAAATGGTTCAAATATCAAAACAAGTTTAAGTGTTGCGAATAATTGTGTTTGTGTATATATTGTATTGAGACTTACTTAAATCTAATTTTGTTAACGATTGTCTACTGAAAGATGATAGCTGAAAGCAAAAATATGACCAAACTGACTCTGGTAATCGGCAACAAAAATTATTCGTCTTGGTCGCTGCGCGCTTGGCTGGCAATGAAACAAGCTGGACTAGAATTTGCCGAAGTCAGAATCGCCCTCGACGGATCGACAACCCATGAGGAAATTCGGCGCTATTCCCCTTCAGGAAAAGTACCAGTTTTAATCGACGGCGACCTGAAAGTGTGGGAATCCTTAGCAATTTGCGAATACGTTGCTGAACGCTTTGCTAGTGATTTGTGGCCGGCCGATGTCGCTGCTAGGGCTCACGCCCGTTCCATCTGCGCCGAAATGCACGCGGGGTTCCAAAATTTGCGCGAAAATATGCCGATGGACTGCCGCAACCGCTATCCCGGAGAAGGAATGACTCCGGGTGTGGAAGCAGAGATCGATCGCATTTTGAGCATCTGGCGCGAATGCCGCCAAAAATTCGGAACAGGCGGCGATATGCTGTTCGGAAAATTCACAATTGTTGACGCTATGTTTGCCCCTGTCATCATCCGTTTTGTTACCTACGAAGTCAAATTAGATTCATCAGCAAAAGCCTATGCTGATGCAATTTTAGCACTACCTGCAATCCAGGAATGGGTAGCCGCAGCTTACAGCGAATCGGAAAGTATTGCACATCTCAAAATCTAGCAAAAATTAGTTTACTTAACCTCAAATCTCAGATTGTAAATCAGGATGCGGATTCTTTTAGTTGATGATGAAGTTGAGTTGACTGACCCTCTGAGTCGAGTTCTAACCCGCGAAGGTTATACAGTTGATGTGGCATTTGACGGGACAACTGGCAGCAATTTAGCAATGCAGGGAAATTACGATTTGCTAATTTTAGACTGGATGCTGCCGAGGCAAACCGGACTGGCAATTTGTCAGCAATTGCGATCGCAAGGACGGAATACACCAGTGCTATTTCTCACCGCCAAAGATACCGTAGACGATCGCGTACAAGGACTCGATGCAGGCGCAGACGACTATTTAGTCAAACCTTTTGAACTGCGAGAACTCCTAGCCAGAGTCCGCGCCTTGCTGCGGCGGCCACCTACTTTTGATGCCGATGTTGCCGCCGGGCGACTGCAAGTTGCAGACTTACAGCTAGACTACGACAATCAATTAGCTTATCGGGGCGATCGTACAATTGACTTATCCGAAAAAGAATGTCAGTTATTAGAATACTTAATGCGCCATCCCGGTCAACTGCTAACACACGAACAAATCCACAAATATTTGTGGAATGAAGCCGAAAAACCCAGCAGCAACGTATTAGCAGCTCAAATTCGCTTGCTGCGGCGCAAAATAGAAGCCCCCGGCGAATCCGTGCTAATTCACACAGTCTACGGCAGAGGCTATCGCTTTGGAGAAGCCAATTAAAAATAATAGAAATTGCCCATAAAATCTATCTTGTAGGGTGCGCACCGCGCACATTCCGCATCTATAATGTTATCTACTTTCGGAAAAACCAGGGCTAGTTTTGTACAAGTATTATCTGCGATCGGGAAAATTTATTCCTCAATAATCCCTTACCGATCTTGACAAACCAAAGTAATGACTGTCACCTCCGGCGGACAAAATAGCCTCCCCGGCGCATAAGTTCCCAAACCGCGATTCACATACAGCCAATTACTCCCAACCTGATGCAAACCGCTAGCCCACTCCCAGTGAACCACCACTCGATCGCAAGCCGACAGATAAGGAATCCACTTTCGTATTGATGGAGGAATCAAATAGCCAATTTTTCTCACCCAAGCGTACAAAGGCCCGATACCGGGAATCACGACTTGACCCCCGTGAGTGTGGCCGGAAAACTGCAAATCAATCCGCCATTTTTGCAGCTTTTCAGCAGTATCAGGATTGTGAGACAATACAATCCGAGGAATTGCCGGATTTATTGATGCCATTACAGGTTGAGGAAGAAAATCGCCCGACCAAAAATCTGCCAACCCAACTAAAGCCAATTCAGACCCCAAAGGATAGACTGCTTCGTTGTACAAAACCCGAATTCCGACACTATTTAGAGCATTAGCAACCTTGATTTTTGCTCCTGGATAGTAATGGTCGTGATTGCCCAAAACCGCGTAAATTCCGGCCCGACTTTGCAAGTTTTTTAATCGCTTCACTAAGTCATAAATAGGTGCGGGTTCGTAAGTAATAAAATCGCCAGTTAAAAAAATTAAGTCTGGTTCAGCTTCATTAGCCGCCGCAATCGCCTCTTCTAGCAACCATTCCGACAGCCGCACCCCGTCATAATGAAAATCAGTAAGCTGTACAATTTTAGTACCCGATAGATTTGCTGGCAGATTGGCGATCGGTATTGTTAAATAATCTACCCGCAGTTTTCCAGTTAATAACCTGTGCATAAATCTAAGGTCAATTGACAGAGCGCAACTTCTAGTTTAGCAAATAAACAGGCAAGACTGCAAAACCCCATGATTTCCTTCTTGTGAATGTTCGTAAAAATTGCTTCATCCTTCATCCTGAATCGGTTCCTGAGTGAAGTCGTTCGCTTTAAAGCGAACGATTTAAAGGGCCTTCTTCCTTCTTCCTTCTTCCTTCTTCCTTCTTCCTTCTTCCTTCTTCCTTCATCTTTCATCTCTGATAAATCACCTCAAAAGTTTCGACAGCTTTCTTCTTACCTTTAACTATCACAGAACCAATTTTCCTAAATTCAAACATATCTTTAGTCGCGCTGTAAACGCTATCGCTGACTAAAATTTGTCCTCCCTCAGCCATTGACTGCAACCTAGAGGCAATATTCACCTCATCCCCGATCGCAGTATAGTCCATGTGCTGCGGCGAACCAATATTACCCACAACCACCTCCCCCGAACTAATGCCAATACCTGTGAGAAAATTATCCGTAATCCAAGACATCGACATTCTCCTAATCCGGCGCTGCATATCGATCGCAGTTTCGATCGCCTTCCTTTCGCGATCGGCAACTTCCGAAGGTGCCCCAAACATAGCCACAATCATATCTCCCACAAACTTATTTACAGTACCTTCATGACTAAAAATCACCTCTACCATCTCCGTGAAATACTCATTTAAATACATCACTATCTTTTCAGCCGGAAGCTCCTCACACTTAGTAGTAAAATCTCTAATATCCGAAAAAAGCACCGTTAAATTGCGCTTCGTCGGATTCATAGAAATCTCTCCCTTAGCTTCTATAACTGCTTGTACCACCTGGGGAGAAAGATATCTTTCCAAATTATTTTTAATGCGTTCTTCTTTTAATTTACTTTCATGTAAAAGCGCATTCTCGATCGCCGCCGCCGCTTGCGATGCCAAAGCCGTAAATAATTTTAAATCTTGTGCTGTATAGTTAACAGGTTCGTCATGACTAATATTGATCACGCCGATCGTACCGTTCTGCGTTGTTAGAGGCGCACAAATCAGAGAACGCATCTGATTATCTCCCGGAACATATCTGGGATCTGACAACACATCATTAACTATTTCAGCTTTGCCCGAAACCAGAATATGACCGGCTATTCCTATATTTCGACCGATTTTTGTTTTACGGTTGTATTCTTTGCCGCGCGCCGAAATAATTTCAAGCTTGCCGACTTTTTCATTGATCAGCATCACCGAAATATTGGTAGCTTCAATCAATTTTTTAGCTTCCGTTACCACCAATTGACTGACTTCCGAAACCCCCAAACAAGTAGCTATTTTGCTAGAAAAATCGTACAAAAAATTAACTTCTTCGTACTTATCTAAAGTATCCACAGCCAAAGTTCTTATATCCAAGTCAGCACTAGCAGCATAGCTCAGCATATCGGCAATAAATGCTACTTTCTGAGTTCCTGTTACATAACCGATAACTTCATCTGCTAGGATAATAGGATAGGAATTACAGAAAGTCTCAGACTCCTTGCCAAATAGGATAGTCCCTTCAACATTCCGAATCGCAATCGGATCGTCCAAAGCACCGCGCGCGCCCTCAATAACCGCCCGCAAATCCTTCTTAGAAATCAATTTTTTGAGATTGATACGAACCATTTACTTTACTATTAGTCATGAGTTTTTGATTCTCAGTCATTGGCTTTCAACCAGTCACAAACGACCAAAAACCAAAGACTCTTATTGTTAATTAATTCTGTATCTATCCCTATATCTGTGAACTCAAACCCAGAACTTCCCTAGCTTTGACTAGCACTTCTTTCGGGCGAAAAGGTTTAGTCATATAAAGATTTGCCCCCATAGCCATACCGCTTTGCTTATCATACTCTTGTCCCTTAGCTGTCAACATAATAATGTAAACATCCTTCATCCCTAGTTCATTTTTAACCGTATTGCACACCTCTAAGCCGCTCATTTTCGGCATCATCACATCCAGAAAAACCAAATCCGGCTGTTCTTCTTTAATTATGTTCAATGCCTCCAGTCCATCTCTCGCCGTCAGCAACTCTACATCATCCTCATCTTCCAACTTTTCTAGAGCTTGCTCCATCAAAATCAGAATATTCGGTTCATCATCTACAATTAAAACCTTTTTCACAGCAGTTTCTCATTAATTTATTTGTTGTACCTGTTATCCTCTGCAATATCTCCTAAAACAATTATAGAGACATTTTCCAAGCCTTTAGTAAGTCGCAAGCTTTTGATCAATTCTTGCTCTTGAGATAACGCTTCCTCAATAATAATCAAATCCAGCTCGATCGCTCTAACTAGATCCAGGCATTCTAGAAGATCGGATGCCTCGATCACATTATATCCCTGAAAAACCAACGCATCCGATAAATTTTTGAGAGTTGAACCATTCCGAACCACCACCAACACAGTCTTATTTGACATTTCTTGCCGCAGTAGCCAGCCGATCTCCTTTAATAGTCCTGCTACATTTATAGGCTTCGTAAAATACCGATCGATGCCCAAATGGCAGCCCCTTTCTCGGTCTTGAATCAGGGAAACGATGATAATCGGAATCCCCCGAGTTTCCGGGTCATTTTTGAGAACTGCCGCCACATCAAAACCGTCGATATGAGGTATTATTACATCTAAAATAATCAAATCCGGTTTAACTGCTTTAGCTTTAGAAATAGCATCTATGCCGTTAATTGCCTCCGCGACTTCGTAACCTTCTTCTTCCAGTGACTGCCTCAGCATTTCCCGAATGTTAGGCTCATCATCAACAACTAAAATTTGCTGGCGTTTTTTTATGCCTAGCGGAGTTCTGCTGACCACTTGCTGTTTTAGTTCCTCGATTAAATCATTGATACTTTGGTATTTTTCCACTCGCTCAATATTGTTACCTAGGGGTATACTAAAATAAAAAGTGCTGCCTCGACCTAACTCACTTTCTAGCCAAATTCTACCGCCGTGATGTTCGACGATTTGTTTAGAAATTGGCAGCCCCAAGCCAGTGCCTTTCGGCTTTTCTGTCAGGATATCTCCCACTTGTTTAAATCTTTCAAAAACTTTGCTTTGGTCTTCAGGTGCAATACCGATGCCAGTATCGATAATGCTAATAACCAGCTCGTCACCCTGTGCTATTGCCCGACAGGTGACAGAACCTGATGCTGTGAACTTGACTGCATTCGAGATTAAATTGATGACGACTTGAATCATGCGATCGCGGTCTACTAATACCTGCGGCAGTCCGGGGGTAAAATCTTTAATCAACTTCAAATCATTCTTTTCTAATAAAGATGATGTAGCAGCGATCGCCTGTTTTAAGATTTGCACTGGATTTGTCGGCTGCAACTGCCATTCAACTCGTCCGGCTTCCATCTTAGCAATATCCAAAACATCATTAATTAAAGATGTCAGCCGCTCAGCTTCAGACACAATAATGTTGATATTTGCTCCCACTTTATTCAAGGCTTTTTTAATTTTTTTGTCTTCGGCGGGCACTGCTGGAACAATCACTTCTTCTAGTTTTTCTTTAATCAGCGAAGCAAAACCCAAAACCGAAGTTAAAGGCGTTCGCAGTTCGTGAGAAACTGTAGCCAAAAAATCAGTTTTCATCCGGTCAACTTCTCGTTCTACCGTAACATCTCTAATCAAAATCACTGAACCTAGAGAGCGATCGGCTTCATCTTTCACCGCTTCTTTCAGAATAGTTGTCGCTAGAGCTTGACCGATCCTGGAATTTCCCAGTTCCACTTCCAGCGTCACAATTTCTCCCTCTCGATGCTCAGTCGCCTCGACCAATTTTCCTAATTTTTCAGGAAAAATTTCCGATACTTTTTTGCCTTTCAGGTCAACATCTTTCAATTCAAACATCGCCCGCAAAGCCGGATTAAACCTAGTAATTTTACCTTCAATATCAGTCACCAATAACCCGTCAGCCAAATTGTCAACGATCGCATTTAAATCGGCTAGAGTCGTCCGCAATTCCCAGGACTGCTTTTTAGTGCGATCGAGCAATTCTGCTTGGTGCATAGCTACTCCCAATTGACTGCCAACCTGAGCCAGCAACCTCACTTCTCCCGCTTCCCACTCGCGGGGACCCGAGTTCTGGTAAGCTGCTAGCAAACCCCAGAGATTTTCCCCCACAAAAACAGGCGCTACACAATAAGCTTTGGCTTGAATTTGTTCGAGAATTTCCACGTGACAGGGAGAGTGATCGATTTTGTAGATGTCATTAACTACAAAAATTTCTTGATGGCGATACCTGCCGCCCTTAGTTTTTTGCAAATAATCATCTTGCCAGACTGTCTTAATTTTGTCAGTCACTAAAGGTATCCAACCTTCTTCTACCGACTCCGACACAAATTCCCCGCTCCAGTTTGGGAAAAAGCGGTAAACTCCTACACGATCGCAGTTGAGAATTTGCCGCACTTCTTGAGTCGTAGCGCTAAATATTTGGTCAATGTTTAGCGTCTGGCGAATCCGTTCAATTACTCGAGTTAATGTGCGCTCCTGTTCTGCTGCTTTCGCCTGCTGTTTAGCTTGAAACTGTATTTGTTCTAGGTACTCTGACTGCTGCAAAGCCACTCCCAAATGAGTCCCAATTTGATTCAGCAACTTGACTTCCGTTTCTTCCCAGTGCCGCGAACCTCTGTGTTGAAATGCACTGAGCAATCCCCAGAGTTTTTCTCCTTTAAAAATCGCAACTACCGCACAGGATTTGACGCCAAAATATTCTAAAGCTTCTATGTGACAATCGCTCTGGTCGGCATTGTAGATGTCGTCAGCTATAAAACTTTCGGCGCACCGGAATCTGCCTCCTTGGTGTTCGTTTAAGTAGGGATCTTCCCAACCGCTACCTACCAATTTCGGCCACTCGCCGGATTCAGATTCAAAAATAAAGTCGCCGAAATAGTCTTCACGGAATTGATAAATGGCAATGCGATCGACATTCAAAAGTTTGCGGACTTCTGTCGCTGCTGTCTGGAAAATTGTTTCCATATCTAAGGTTTGGCGGATTTTGTCAATCATCCGAGTTATGGCTCGTTCTCGGTCTGCCTCCTTCACCAACTCTTCAGTGCGATTTCGCAATTGATGCTCCAGAGTAGTCTGAAGCGCTGTTGACCGCCTCTGGGCTTCATCTAAAAGTTGTGCTTGCTGTATTGCTACTCCTAAATGCACCGCAATTTGACTGACAAACTCAATTTCATCTTCCTGCCACTGGCGCGGGGCGCGACATTGGTGAATGCACAGTAATCCCCAAAGTTTATTTCTTTTAATTAAAGGTACGATTAAGTTTGCTTTTACCTGAAACTGAGCCAGAATAGCAATGTGACAATCGCTCAATCCAGCATTGTAAATATTAGAAACTGCCTGAATTCTTCCTTTCTGATAATGTACTGCGTGTTGTTCTCCAAAGCAGTGGTCGTGCACCTTGATAGCTTTTGCTGAGTCAAACTCTGGTAGCACGTCTTCAGACACAAATTCGCCGTCGTCAAATCCTGAATCGGCGTAAAATTTAAATATTCCCACTCGATCGGCATTCAGGAGTTGGCGCACTTCTGTAGCGGTTGACTTAAAAATAATATCTAAGTCTAGCGATTCCCGAATTTTGGTCACTACAGCAAACAGCGCCTTTTGTTTGGCAACTCTAGCGAGCTCTGGTTTAGCGGCAGATTCTAGTTCGGCAACGCGCGCTTTCATGGCTTCTAGCTCGCTCTTGAGGGAATCGTAATCTTCGGGCTTTAATAGTACATAATTCTCTGACATCGGTTTGACTCTCTTTTGGTTAGTTTATTAAGTATTGATAGTGGTTTTTTTAGGTTTTTCAATGCCATTCGATCGTCTATTAAATAAAATTCCGACAGGATTTGCTGTGATGGTTTGATGACTGCGAACTAACGCTCAGTACATCGCGGATAGCATTTGCTTGGATTGTCGATCGAATCCTACCCCTATTGCTTTGGCAGGATGCGCGCAACTACACCATTTTTATGATAGATGACTTGCGTGACAAGCTGTTTAAAACGCGTTCGCAGCACGGGCCAGGCAACCCAGCGATCGCCCTCAGACTGGCATTCCCTACCCCGCATCTATATTTTTTCAGCAATTTTCCAAGCTCAGACTTGCCTCGCATCCCGCAGCACAGGCTAGCTCCCAGCCATCGATCGCTACTGCAAACAGGGAGATTACCCCTACAAAACACTATATGCAGCACCCCCAGGATATCGCTGCAACTGCCCTGGATTGCGCCTACTGCCTCAATCTCGCCCCAGATCACCAATGTCAGCAACGGTCTCGCGTGCGGGTTCCACCAAAAATAAACTGTTGTCGGCCCAGCCTCTAACCAGCCTCGTATGTGCGACTGTGGCGATCGTGCAAGATATGAGTTCATTTCCGATCGCATCAATTCACGCGGGCGATGGCTGCGCTCCCTCCCCCGTGCTGCGGCTTGTTTCCTGCGGGCAGTCAGGCTCATCAGGTTTCCTGATGAGTCTCATCAGTTCTACTGTCGCTAAACCCCTTTACAAACCTTAACGAGACCCGTAATAATAGACACATCATCCGAACATTGACAACCAAATACAGCAATCATAAACACATGACAGCCACCTTACAACAGCGCGAAAGCGCCAATTTGTGGGACCAGTTTTGTAACTGGGTCACTTCGACCGACAACCGCATTTATGTAGGTTGGTTCGGAGTCTTGATGATTCCTACCTTACTAACTGCCACCATCTGCTACGTCATCGCCTTCATTGGTGCACCCCCAGTAGACATCGACGGCATCCGCGAACCAGTTGCTGGTTCCTTGATGTTCGGAAACAACATCATCACAGGTGCTGTTGTTCCTTCTTCAAATGCGATCGGTCTTCACTTCTACCCAATCTGGGAAGCTGCTTCCCTTGATGAGTGGTTGTACAACGGCGGCCCTTACCAATTGGTAATTTTTCACTTCCTCGTTGGCATT
>JANNOR010000215.1:0-6515 GCA_031399265.1 Cyanobacteria bacterium SOY_34_metabat_3
CCCGCACACCCTTCGTGCGTATTTAAAACATTCCGGGCTCCCCCCCATTTTTATAGCGCACCGGGCTGTGCGGTTCCCACACGATAATTTATTTTTCGGCAACCGCCACTGCCGTGTCCTGATTTCGAGTTATATTAATTCCGATCGCCTGAACCGACTTTTAAGAACCGGCTAAGGGCAGCACTAAGCGAGCGACAATTAAATTGTTTTCCAACATTTCTAAAGAAAAGTTGCCCCCCATTAACTGTATCGCTCGCTGGCAAATTAAGAGATTTTGGACGATCGACCTATTTGCAGAAACGGCTAATATATCCGTCCCGGAACCGCCGTTGAAGGCAGAAATTAAGTCTCGATCGCACTTTTGACCGCTATCGATCACAGACAATTCTACCAAATCTCCCCCCAACAACTGAGAGCGAATCTCAATCTTCTGCCCGACACACGATCGCCTGCAAGCGGCAATCAGCAATTCGCACAGGATCAAATCCAGCTTGATACTGTCCCCGCGAACACTCAAAGTCTGGCCTGCTCTCAGCGACACAGCAGTTTCTGTGTTCACTTCCAGCAAGACTTCGGACTGTTTGACCAAGGGGGCCGTTCGCTCGAGCGAACGCCTCAGCCAAGCGCTCACAGCCACCGCATCTTGTCCGAATTGCAGCCGCCACTGTTCCTGTTTCAGCAGCAAATGAGCTGACCCCAAAGCATTGCCAATTTGCCGCAAAACCTGTTGGTAGCGCAAAGTTTTCAGAGCATCCTTTTGTTCCTTCGCCGCAGGCAAAATCGACTGACTCAACTCCCCCAACTCCTTCATCCCCGCTCCGAAAATGCGGTAAAAGTCCTCGAAACGGCGCTGCTTGTACCAGTTGAGCAGCTCCAGATCCAACCGCTGCGAATCGGCGGCCGATTGCACCGCCAAATACCTGCGCCACCAAGCCAACTGAGATGCCATCGAACAGAGTAAATTCACCGACAGATCCGACCACTGGCGGCCCTCCGCGTCTGCAACCAGCACAATGCCCGCCGGAGCGTGTTCTGGAGCACTCCGCAGCGCCACCGCCAGAATTTCGCCAATTCCCGGACTGCGGAGCCACCGCTTCGTCGCGAGCTGCAATTGGCTCGTGCTCTGTTGCAGCGCGCCCGCTGTGAATAGGGTTTGTTGGATCAAAGGATCTGTTAGGACAGGAATCACCGCCTCCGTATTCAGCGCAAATACCGGATTTGCAGCTACCGCCGCCGCGATTGAACCCGACTCCTGACCGGGATTCCAAGTAATTACGGCTGCTAGAGGACAGTTCATTGTCTGGGAAAGGTGTTGAGCGAAGTTACGATCGAGCTTTTGCAGCCGCAATTCTGGCAAAATAATCGGTGAAACAGCAGATATCTGTTGCCCAGATTGCTCCCCGCCAGAATGCTGCAAAACCGCCAAACCTGCGGCGATAGAGCGCTCAAATTGCCGGTATTTGTCGATTTGCGAGCTCTGCTGCCAGGAGTGCAGGATCAATCCTAGCTGTTGGCTGACTACCCGCACCAATTCTCGCTCAGCGCGCTTCCAAGTGCGAGTCGCACTGTGCCCGACAACCAGCAAACCCTCGATCGACTTTCGATTTTTGACTTCCGATTTTCGATGCGGATTTGCTCCCTCGGACTTTTCCCCGCGAGTGCTCGATGCCAAAAGCGATCGCACCCCCGCTTCCGCCAGCACTTCCCGCCAAGCGCCCAACCGCGCGTCTTTCTCCCAATTTTCAATCGCCAGAGGTTCCCCCCCAGCTTCTTGCAGCACAAGCACGTCAGCCGCATCGAGAGCCAGCAGCGGCGACGGCACTTGTCGGCGGTTGCGGGGCAGATTTTGGCAGACAATTTCAAAGCAATTTTGTTCTTCGGCGTACAGCAGCAGCAAAAAGTATTCGCATTTGAGTCGCCCGCACAACTGCTCGGCGGTATTTTTCAAAGTCGCATCCCAGTCAGCATCGCTGTAGATAGCGCGAGCGATTCCAGCAGTTAAATCTCGATCGAGCTCAGTTTGCTGAATCCTCTCCTCCATCTGGGACAGAGGAGCCGTCAGAGCCACTAACTGCGCCACTCCCCGCAGGTAATGTTTTTCATTGTCTTGCCAAATCCGAGCCTCGCTCGCTTCCACTGCCAAAAATCCCAACAATTCCCCTTCTAAAACAATCGGCGCCGCCAGCAGAGAACGAGCGCGGATTTGCTGCATCAACCGCCCAGTCAGCTCAGTTTTCAAAGAACTGTGAGATTCGCCGATCCAAACAATTTCTTCCCCGGCCAAAGCCTGATAAAATTCGCCCAATTCTTGCACCGTGATACCCGAAGCCGATCGCCCAATCCCGCCCAAACCCGGAGCTACTTGGCGGTTGCTGACCCTACGCCAAAAATAGCGCCGCTCTCCCTCAAACCAATAAACATTAGTGCGCGTCGGCTCGATAAATTCATGGGCTTGTTCGACTGCTGCTTGCAAATACCGATCGAGCGATCGCAGTTCCCGAAACTGCGAAATCAGCGCTAAAAGAGATTCATCCGGGCGTTTTACTTGTTCTCGCTGCCAGTCTTTTTCTATTTGATAAAGAGCAGTTGCCAGAGCTCCAAATACGATCGCCAACTGCGTTTTCCCCGCCGACGCTGTTTTCGCTCCCCACACGTCAGTCCCCAGCAAAACCACGCCGTAGCAGCGGTCTTTGTAGCGGAGCGGAAACAGAGTCGCGCCTTGAATGTTGAAAGTTTGAGCCGCTTTGCGCCATTCTCCGGCTCTGTTTTCCGATCGCAAATCCGGGACTTCCACCGGCTGGAGTTCAATCACCACTTGTTCCAGCAAATCCCCCGGACTGAGCGCAAACCGCTGTTTCAGAAAAGACAGGTCGCCGTTAGGAGTCATGCCGCCTTTCCCGAACAATCTGTGAGCTTGTCGATCGTACAACCCGATCCAAATCAACCGCCAGTCAAATTCCGCTTGCAAGTAACCGAGAGTGCTCTCTAGCAGCACTTCAACATCCTCCTCCTCTCGGAGAGTCTGGAGAACGCGCTCCAGCCCCGCGATTTGTGCGTCTGAATCCTTCGGTCTTTGCTCGTGCCCCATTTCCCAGCTTCCCCGCACATGAGTCCAATTTCAAATTACCAACTTAAAAATTTAAAAAATTAAAATAAAAAGAATCAACCTATAATATAGTCGTCTCAATTATGCTTCAATTTAAAACAATCGAAGTTGAACTAAAAACCTCACCTTCGCAGTCTGCTCCTGAATATTTTTATTTTGCATTCGTAAATTGCCCCAGTACAAATCATTGGATATTTATCAATCAAGTGTGCGGCCGCTGTTGTTTTCGGTATTAAAAACCGATGCCGAATGGCTGCACAACCGCACTCTCCAAGTGCTCGAACTTGCAGCCAGAACCCAGTCAAACCCCGCAACGGGCCAAATGCTCTCCCGATTGCAGAAATCTTTGGGAGTCCAAGATTCTCGCCTCGAACAATCGAAGTGGGGACTGAGCTTTCAAAATCCTGTCGGCTTAGCTGCGGGATTTGATAAAAACGGCGTAGCTGCCGATATTTGGGCAAATTTTGGCTTTGGCTTTGCCGAACTCGGCACTGTCACCAGCCAACCGCAGCCCGGAAACCCCCAACCTCGCTTGTTTCGGTTGACCCAGGACAGTGCAGCCCTCAACCGCATGGGATTTAACAATCAAGGAGCAGCAGCAATGGCCGCCCGGTTTCAAGCCGCACAGCACCAGCCTCAGTCCCAGTTCCCGATCGGCATCAATCTCGGTAAATCTAAGGTAACACCGTTAGAAGAAGCAGCCGCCGACTATTTGCAGAGTTTTAAACTGCTCAAAGACTACGGCGACTATTTTGTCGTCAACGTTTCATCTCCGAATACGCCGGGATTGCGATCGCTCCAAGATGCTGCTGGACTTAGCACAATTTTGTCAGTTTTGCAACAAGAAAATCGGGGAATCAAACCAATTTTAGTTAAGATTGCGCCGGATTTGACACCGGAGGCGATCGTCTCAATCCTCGACTTAGCAAAAACCTACCAACTAGCAGGAATTATCGCCACCAATACCACCATCCGCCGCGACGGATTGAAAACACAAATACTGCCAGAAACCGGCAAACCCATCGCCGAAGAAGCCGGCGGAATTAGCGGGCTGCCAGTGCAAGAGCGATCGACAGAAGTAATCCGATTTATCTGGCAATATACAAAAGGCGAATTACCAATAATTGGAGTTGGCGGCATTTTCACCGCCGAAGATGCTTGGGAAAAAATAGCTGCTGGTGCGAGTTTAATCCAAGTATACACCGGTTGGGTTTACGAAGGGCCTTGGATGGTGCGACGGATTCTCCAAGGTTTGCTGCAAAAGTTAGAAGAATGCGGATTTAATTCAATTTCAGAAGCCGTTGGTTCCGAAAATATTAATTAGTACAGAGACAGAGGACTTGCCTTCCTCACTACAAACTTCAATTCTTCAATCGATACACAGTCAACAACAGTACCCTGAGCGTAGCGTCGTTCGCTTTAAATCGAAGCGAACGATTTAAAGGGTCAACAACTATTCTACAACCCAAATTAATATTACTTGCGTTTGGAAAGTTCCGCCAGCGTCCAAGTTACGCTTACCATCATCAAGCGTCCTAGAGCATTCAAACGGTCTTTTGCGCTATTTTCAAACACTTGAGATAGAGTTTCAGAATTAACATTTATCGGCAATTCTTCAGCAGCTACTGTGGGTTCTTCCACCAGGGCTTGTTGAGAAGATGTCTCAAGGCTGACTTGTGGCTGCTGATTTTTTTCTTCGGTCATTTTCTAAGTCCCCTCCTTGAGTTCTTGCATACCTAACCACTACTACAAATCGAACTTATCTGTATCCGGCATTTGAGCAATCAATTTTCTCTACCCGACAATCGCAGTTACTAAATGACTTCAAAGCTTTAAGTTCATTTGTGAGCGATCTTCAATAGCAGTAACGCACTTTTTCTCAGAAACCTGGTTTCTTCACGTAAATCTTATTGAATACAAAACTCATGACTCACAAGTTACACGCTACTACCTGTGATGTACATCAAATAATTGTTAGGTTTGCTTAACACTAATATTTCCGAAATTCTGATATTGTTAAAGCTTAACAATTAATTTCGCTCTGAGTTATCTCAAACTGAAAGCAAGCGTCTGGAAATTATTAACAAACTGAAGGTGTAGAGCTGATGGCAATTTATCTCGATACTGCAATTGTAGCGGAAGCAAAAACAGCGAGCAAGTTCGGCTGGATTGCGGGAATTACTACTAATCCCACCCTCCTGGCAAAAAGCGATTTATCTCCCGATGTGACGCTCAAACAACTGGCACAACTGAGTCCTGGGGAAGTTTATTATCAGCTAACAGCATCTGATTTTGATGGCATGGTAGCAGAAGGAAAAGCGGCCTTTACATTAATTGGACAGCAAACAGTCTTGAAAGTTCCGGCAACGGATCTCGGTTTTCAAGCAGTAGCGCATTTGTCACCGGAAATTCCCTGCGCGGTGACAGCTATTTACAGCGCGTCCCAGGCCGTTGTTGCAGCAGAAGCGGGGGCAAAATATGCGATCGCCTACGTGAATCGCGCCACCAGATTGTTGGGAGATGGTTTTGCTTTAGTGCAGGATATGGCAAATGTCTTGAAGAACAGCAATACTGAGATTTTGGCAGCTAGCATTAAGTCGCCGGAAGAAGCTGTGAAGACTTTGTTAGCTGGCGCGCATCATTTGACATTGCCTTTGGATGTATTGCGGGCGATCGCAGTTCACGAATTGTCGCAGCAAACTGTGGATGAATTTGCCAAAAACGGGCGGGGAATTAGTTATTAGATTTTGCAACACATAAAACTTGATTAATTCAGGAGCAAATATTATGCGATCGCTGACTGCATCTGAGTTTGGCTATTTTGTCTACTGTTGGTAACATTTGTTGATAAATATGACTTTTATGAAGTCAAAGTTATGACTTTTATGAATTGACTTTGAGAGCTGTTTATTGAATGATGTCAATCAATACTTGTACTTTTAAATATCAGAGTTTATGAATATTACTCGCGTGTCAGTTGACTCAGCAGGCAATCAGGCGATCGGCAGCTCCTTGAACCCCTCCATCTCAGCCGACGGGCGGTTTATGGCGTTTGAATCTGATGCCTCCAACCTCGTGCCGGGAGACAATAACAATAGTCAAGACATCTTCGTGCGGAACTTGTTAACGAACACCATTACCCGCGTCTCTGTAGATGCAGCAGGCAATCAAGGGAACAACTCCTCCTACAGCCCCTCCATCTCAGCCGACGGGCGGTTTGTGGTGTTTGATTCTGAGGCCTCCAACCTCGTGCCGGGAGACACTAACTCTAGCTTCGACATCTTTGTGCGGGACTTGTCAACCAATACCACTACCCGCCTCTCTGTTGACTCAACAGGCAATCAGGGGATTGGCAACTCCTTCTCTCCCTCCATCTCCGCCGACGGGCAGAAAGTGGCGTTTGAATCTT
>JANNOR010000108.1:0-1541 GCA_031399265.1 Cyanobacteria bacterium SOY_34_metabat_3
GTTTTCAACGGCTCGATTCCTTGTACTTTGCTCAAGTATGAACTGTATTAAGTATTTCTAGTAAATATTCAGCTCTAACCTAAAATGCTGATATTGCTTGTAATAAGGACTGTTCGTCCTTACTACAAACACCACTCGTTACTGAGAATTAATGCTCGATTTTTAGCGAAAGAATCTTGTCGCCTTGGCGGATAGAATTGACTACCGACATATCCTCAGTTTTGCCAAAAGTCGTGTGAACTCCATCTAAATGAGACTGGGGAGAATGGCAAATAAAGAATTGGCTACCACCCGTATCTTTACCTGCATGGGCCATCGACAAAGTCCCTGCCAAATGTTTGTTGGAGTTGATTTCACACTTGATTTTGTAGCCTGGGCCGCCGGTTCCAGTACCTTTGGGACAGCCGCCTTGAACCATAAAGTTAGGAATGACTCGGTGAAATGCCAATCCGTCGTAAAAACCTTTTTCTGCCAAGTCAACAAAATTCTTCACTGTGTTGGGCGCATCTGCATCAAACAGTTCCAAATTGATTGTGCCTTTGTCCGTTTCCATAATCGCGCGGGTCATGATTTCTCCTTGCATCCTAAAATGAGTATGGTGTCTGCGCGTAAATTGCGGACTTCGCTTTTATAGCCACAGATTCAACCAGATTGCCTTATTTGGGCTGATGGAAGTTTAGCATACTATGGTAACTCTCAATTGTTGGTAACTTTTGGGCGATCGGCCTCTTCCTGAATATCGTTCATATTAAAAATGAAAGGAACCCGACTAGAACCTGCGCCCATTACCAGCACTTTTGGCATCTGAGCGCCGCCGCTTCTCCAAGCTTCGATAGCCTCCTTTTGCAGCACTAAATCGCCGCCCTGAGCTTTTAAAGTTTCAGCCAAAAGCCTTTGAGCTTCCGCCCTACCTTGAGCGCGGTTAATATCAGTTTGAGCTTCTTGTTCGGCTTCCTGAGCGACATAAACGGCTCTTTGCGCCCGCTGTTCCGCTACCTGTTTTTCCTCAACCGCTTTCGCAAAATCTGTGGAGAATCTAATATTGACAACGCTGGTATCAAGGACAATCACATCATACTTTGATAGCCTTTCCTTGAGAGCACTATCAAAATCTCGCTTCAGTTCACTTCTTTGAGTAATAGATTGTTCGGCAGTTCTCAGTGCAGCCGCTGTTTTAAACGCTTCTTGCGTCTGAGGTGCAATAATTTTTGAAACTATATTCTCCAATGTTCCTTGAGTCCTTCTGACATCAACTATTCTGTTGGGATCGAGGCGAAAATTGATGGCAAAACTAGCATTTAAATCCTGAAGGTCTTTAGTAGCGCTCTGGGCGGGAACTTCAAATTTTTGCACTGTTACATCGTACACATCAACCTTGGATATCAGCGGGGGTCTGAGGTGAAATCCCTCTAATAATGCTCCATCTGTGGCTTTTCCTAAAACGCTGACCACTCCTGCTTCGCCTGGATTGATGACGACAAAAGAGTTGAAACCGAGGAGTAGCGCACTTACTAATAGAATCCCAGCGATTGCTGATGATA
>JANNOR010000218.1:0-10504 GCA_031399265.1 Cyanobacteria bacterium SOY_34_metabat_3
AGGAACTTTTAATCTCATTTTTGTCGGTACGATGGCTCAACTTTATAAAGCTCCCGATGTGTTGATCGATGCAGTTGCGGCCTGCGTGCAAGAGGGAATAGACCTCAAATTAACTTTGATTGGAGATGGCAAACATCGATCGGAATTGGAAACTAGAGCTAAATCCCTTGGTTTGGGTGAGCGGGTATCTTTCCTTGGTCCGTTATGTGTTGGTGATGCAGTGATGGCCCAATTGGATCTAGCAGATCTGGCTCTCCTGAGTTTGTGTTGATAAACAAACCGCATATCCTTACTCCAAGGGCATTACAAAATCGCGAACAGTTGTGTCTGATACCGTATCCACCATAAACCCAGGAGAGCCCCAGATCTGTTCGTTCTTCCTTCCCATCAAGAAGGTTTGCCACGGGCAATGGTGGAAGCGATGGCGCGCGCATTACCCTGCATCGGCTCCACAGTAGGAGGCATCCCAGAACTACTCCCCCCGGAAGATATGATACCCCCCGGTGATGTAGCAGCTTTGGCCGGCAAAATCCGAGACGTGACGACTGACCCAAAACGCATGGCTCGAATGTCGGCGAGGAATTTGGAAAAAGCTAAAGAGTACCGCGATGAAGCTCTCCGCGAACAACGGAATGAATTTTACCGCTACGTGCGAGAGATGACTGAAGCTTGGTTGAAGGAAAAACAAAAAACATGAACAAACTTCTAATTATCACTACTATTCCAGGTACTCTTGATTTTTTCCTGCCTCTAACCAAGCACCTACGCGCTCAAGGTTGGCGGGTAGATGCAATGGCGAAAGAACTTTCTACTAGCAAGGAATACCCAGATTTGTTCGATCGCGTTTGGGATATCGAGTGGTCGCGCAACCCCCTAGATCCGAAAAACTTGCTCGCAGCTCCCCAACAAATTCGTCAGGTGCTTGCTCAGCAACAATACGATTTAGTAAATGTTTCCACGCCAGTAGCTGCTTTTGTTGCCCGCTATGCTCTTAACAATTGGAGAAAGCAGGGAAAATTCAAGGTAATCTACACTGCTCAAGGTTTTCACTTCTACCAGGGAGGCGCACCCCATAAAAATGCTATATTCTTGGGACTAGAAAAGATTGCTGGGCCTTGGACAGACTATTTAGTAGTAGTGAATCGGGAAGATGAGTCAGCAGCAAAGCGCTATGGACTCATTTCTCCCGAACGAGTTCGTTATATCCCCGGAACTGGTTTAAATTTCGAGCGCTTTAATCCCCATGCTATTTCCGAAGCTGATGTCGAGCAAGTGCGTCACGAAATGGGGCTAAACGGGGAAAATCAACTGTTTCTATCCGCGAGCGAATTTATTCCCCGCAAACGCCCTGGGGATATTTTAAAGGCATTTGCCCAACTCAGTCGGCCTCAAGTACATTTAGCCTTCGCCGGAAATGGACGAATTTTCCAGGAAATGCAGCAACTCGCAGCCAAGTTGGGAATTCAAAACCAAGTGCATTTTTTGGGGCTACGGAGGGATATCCCAGTTTTAATGCGTGCGTCTGTAGCTACTTTGATTGCTTCTGCACACGAAGGACTTCCCAATTGCGTGATGGAATCTTTGTGCATGGAAACCCCCGTCATTGGTACAGAAATTCGCGGCACTCGCGATTTATTAGTAGATGGAAATGGGCTGCTGGTAAAAGTGGGAGATATCAACGGAATGGCTGAAGCAATGGCATGGATTTTAGATCGTCCAGACGAAGCTCAAAAGATGGGCAAGCGCGGACGAGAAGATATGGTTAATTATGACGTGCCACATATCTTAAAGCTATACCAATGTCTGTATAGCGACGTTCTATCTTAGAACATGGGAAGCACTCATAAATCAATTTTGTCATCCCACGGGTAACTTTTTAGTACAAACACGATAAGAATATGATGCGAATTTTAGTTACTTATGGATGGTGCCGCACAGCTTACATTGCCGCAGAAAGCCTCTGCCGCGCTGGATTTGAAGTCTATGCCTGCGGTTCAACTGCTTTGAGCATGGTGCGAGTTTCGAGATTTGTTCGCGGGTTTGATCGCGTCCCAGATCCTTTCAAAGAACCAGAGCAATACGTTACAGAAATATCTGCCCTTGTCAAGCGGCGAAATATCGATGTTTTGCTGCCAGTTCACGAGGATGCTTTTCTCATCGAAATGAGTCCCCGCTTTGGGGGAGCGCTGAATCTGGCTGTTGAGAATGGCTTTGATTTTCCGAGAGGACTGGTAACTATGTTAACTAAAGGTGAGCCAGATTCGGATTGTTTTAAACTTTTGTTACAACCAGTTGGCAGTTTGTGGATAGTAGGTGAGATTATAGCAGGTGTAGCTGAATTCCGCCCAGGAAAAGGTCTGGCTCCGCTGGCTTCGGCGGGACGGATACTGCGCGGGCGATCGCCCGCGCACTTACGATGACTTTCGCTGGCACGATCCTTTGCCTTTGCGGATGGAATCAACACACTATGGCAGCTCTTTCCTGGCATCGGGGGGAAATCTTAATCCTGTTGCAGCAGAAATGATGCAATAAATTATTAGCTTGTAGATACTTATGTTATTTCAAATGCAAGATTTTCCCGGAGGATTTCAATATGTACCTGCAATTTGGCAAACGAATTTTTGAGTTGACAGTTGCGCTCTTAGGTTTTATAATTCTAGCAGTACCAATGGCACTGATAACTATATTTATCTGGCTCACATCGGGTAGTCCTATGCTTTTTACCCAAGAAAGAGTTGGCAAAGGTGGAGAAAGTTTTTATGTCAAAAAGTTTCGGACTATGAGCGTGCGATCTATGGAAGATAGCTCGATTACTGTTGCAGGCGATTCGCGGGTGACACCAATTGGCAGTTATTTGCAACGCTGGAAGTTAGATGAGTTGCCGCAACTGTGGAATGTATTGGTGGGCGAAATGAGTTTGGTTGGACCCCGACCCGATGTTCCGGGTTATGCAGATTCTACACGCAAAACTTGTATATCGTTTCCGGTTGCATCTGATATAATAACGAATGAAAGCTTTTTGTATAGACGGCGATTTATCGCGTCTCGCCCTCAGTAGGAAATCCCTAGCAATTCAACCGGACAGGAGATTATTATGTGGGAGAGCAGCAAATGAATATTCAAGTAATTGGTTTATCAGACTCTTTGTGGTTAGAGACTCTGCAAAAACTTCGCCACGATATTTATCATTTACCTGAATATCTATATTTAGAGTCTATTAGGAATAACGCCCTAGCAGAAGCTATTTTGATAGCGGAAGATGACAAAATATTTTTTCTGCCTTATTTGTTGCGTCCGTGTGATAACATATTTGACCAAACCTTAACAACACAAGAAGTTTTTGATATAGTCTCCCCTTATGGTTATCCGGGAATTCTGTTGAGTGATAAGGCAGCTACTACGAAAGAGTTTTTAGATGGGGCAATCAATCAGCTAATCTCTGCATTGCGTGCCAAGGGAGTGTGTTCGGCATTTTTTCGGCTGCATCCGATACTTAACAGCGGCTTCAATGATTTTTTATCTCCCGATATTTGCAACGTTAATGGAGAAACTGTATCTGTTAATTTGAAACTCTCCGAAGCGGAAATATGGAGTCAAACTCGATCGGAACACCGCACCAGTATTAATAAGTTGAAACGTTCGGGAATGATTGCTAGAATGGTTCCATTTCAGGAGTATATCAGAGAGTTTATTTCTCTTTACCATGAAACAATGGATCGGGTAGGGGCTGGGCGATCGTACTATTTTGATGATGAATACTTTTTGTATTTCTCTAAACTAGGTGAAAAAGTCCACTTGTGTATAGTAGAATTAGAGGATAAAATTCCTTGTTCTGGGATATTTACCGAGTGTTGTGGAATAATTCAATATCATTTGGGAGGAACCAGAAACGAGTTTTTTAAACAAGCACCCAGCAAGCTGATGTTCGATTATGTTCGATTTTGGGCGAAAGAACGCGGCAATGAAGTTTTTCATTTGGGGGGCGGTGTTGGAGGTGGCAAGGATAGTCTCTATCATTTTAAAGCAGGTTTTTCTAAGCAAACGCATACCTTTCTGACGCTGCGCTTAATTATAGATGAAGAAAAATATCGTCATCTAGTTGAATTGCGGGCCAAATCTTTAAATGCGGAGGTTGAAGAACTACTGAGGACAAATTTCTTTCCTGCTTATCGCTGCCTCAAATAAACTCAAATAAAATTGAAATCTTGCACCAGTTTTGAAGAGTAATGGAAAAGTATATGTCAATCCTAAACCACCAAGAAGTTTTCAGTACAGTCGAATTTGATGCTTGGGCAGATAGAAAAGGTCTCAACGAAGACGAAAAGTATCTAATTGTCAAATATTTGAATAAAAATGGAAAAACAGTTGAAGCTGGCACGGCTGGAGGAAGAATTCTGCGGGAAATAAAAGATTTAGGTTTTCAAGAGCTTTACGGTTATGATTATGTGCCTGAGTTTATCGAACAAGCAAAGCAGAGAGACGCAAGTCAGAGTATCTCTTTTGAAGTGCAGGATGCAACAGATTTAACTTACGAAAATTCCAGTTTCGAGCAGATAATTTACTTGCAGCAAATTGTGTGTGTAATAGAGGAAGAGGACAAAAGATTAAAAGCTTTGACAGAGGCTTATCGGATTCTCAAAAATGGGGGGACAGCACTCTTCTCATTTTTAAATTTTGAATCTAGAATCAAAAGTCCGCTTGTAGTATATTTAGCATATTTAGGTATGTTGAGGAGGTTGTCTGGGTCGAATCGCTCAATTCAATATATTCCTTGGCTTAAGCTGGGCGGAAAAGTTAACTTTTTGGCGCTACTCGATCGCGGTCCTTACCCATATTGGTATAAAATACAAGAGGCTCAACAAATGTTGACAAAAGCCGGTTTTAAAATAGTTGGCGTTGGTTCGAGTTATCAGATTGGCCAAGGTAAGATGTGTGATGACATAGAATCATTGAAAAATCAACCAATTGCAGGAATGCTTTACTTTGTTTGCAAGAAGTAGATTATAGTACACCG
This sequence comes from Cyanobacteria bacterium SOY_34_metabat_3, assembly GCA_031399265.1. GTDB lineage: Bacteria > Cyanobacteriota > Cyanobacteriia > Cyanobacteriales > Microcoleaceae > Microcoleus. The sequence continues at coordinate 5,015 of JANNOR010000218.1, forward strand.
CAGGGTAGGGACATGATATAAACTCTTTTTGAAAATTCAGTCAGCGTCCAATCCTCAAGATTTTACAAAAAATTCATCAATCAGCGACTTTTTTTAAAGTTTCTGTAAAGATAAGCGAGCGTCCCAACCAGAGGTTCACAAAAGCTTCATAAAATACCGAAGTTATTTAAAGTTTATGTAAAGTTAACAGGATTCATTACCGTATAAACCGGGATACTGAAGACTCAGGGAAGTACAGTAAATTGCTATTGGGGTGCAGAATCATGAGTATTTACGAATTACTACCGCTCAAATCAGACTCACAAATATCGCAACTTAATAAACGAGTAAATCCCAAAAAAGTCAGCCAATTGGTTAAGTGGGTATTAGATAGATTATGTGCAGCGATCGCCCTTTTGGTTTTCTCTCCCGTAATCTTAATGGTGGCGATCGCCATTTACATCCGCATGGGCGGGCCAATCTTTTTCTGCCAACCCCGTCCCGGTAAAAACAGTCGCGTTTTCAATTTCTACAAGTTTCGCACTATGACAAGCGATTGTGACGCTGATGGCAATTTGCTACCCGACGAACAGCGTCTCATACCCCTCGGTCAATTTCTTCGCAAAACAAGTCTGGACGAACTCCCTCAACTCTGGAACGTTCTCAAAGGTGACATGAGTTTTGTTGGCCCTCGTCCTTTACTCGTAAGATACCTAGATCGCTATACTCCAGAACAAGCACGCCGCCACGAAGTTATGCCTGGAATTACGGGTTGGGCTCAAGTCAATGGTCGCAATACTATTAGCTGGGATGCTAAATTCAAACTAGATGTTTGCTATGTCGATAATTGGAGTTTGTGGTTTGACTTTAAAATTCTGTTTCTGACAGTATTGAAAGTCTTGAAAAGAGACGGAATTAACCAAGAAGGCTATGCTACAGCCCCAGAATTCACAGGTGTGCTTGACGATTCCAAAACTAACAGTGAACTCGGGTAGCGGTTGGTTTATTAAAACAGACTAAAGATTTTTAAGAGTCCTCTAAAAAGGACTTAAGCTATGAGCCAGGGGTTAAATCCCCTGGCTTTTCTGATTGCTCAATCTAGAAGAAACTAAAACGACACAAAGAAAAATATAATTATTTAGTGGGAGTGGGGGTTAAATTTTTAAACATTCAGCCTGAAGAACTTCTCAAGTCAAACTTTTTTCCAGCCTATCGTTCTCCTAAATGAGAGTAAAATGACAAAACAAATCCTCCTCTCAACACCTCACATGGGTTCCCTCGAACAGGAGTTCGTCAAAGAAGCCTTTGATACCAACTGGATCGCCCCCGTTGGCCCCCATGTGGATGCTTTCGAGCAAGAATTCTGCGAAGTAGTTGGCGCCAAACACGCAGCGGCTGTTACTTCCGGTACCGCAGCTTTGCATTTGGCTCTCAAATTAATTGGTGTCGGTGCGGGAGATGAGGTTTTTTGCTCGACTCTGACTTTTATTGCGACTGCGACGCCGATTACTTATCTTGGCGCCAAACCAGTTTTTATTGATAGCGATCGCACTTCTTGGAATCTCAACCCCGATTTGTTCCGAGAAGCACTTGACAAACGAGCAAAAATTGGTAAATTGCCCAAAGCTGTTGTCATAGTACACCTTTACGGTCAAAGTTGCGATATCGACCCCATTCTGGAAGCTTGCAATGCTTATGAAATTCCGCTAATAGAAGATGCGGCCGAATCTTTAGGGGCTAGGTATAAAAACCGATCGCCTGGAAGCTTTGGCAAAATCGGCATTTTCTCATTCAATGGTAATAAAATTATCACCACTTCCGGCGGCGGAATGTTAGTTTCGGATGACCAAAAACTGGTAGAAAAAGCTCGTTTTTTGGCGACACAAGCCCGTGACGCCGCTCCTCATTACCAACATTCAGAAATTGGCTACAATTATCGTCTCAGCAATGTTTTGGCGGGAATTGGTCGCGGTCAATTGCGGGTTTTGGAGGAGCGAGTTGAAGCTAGACGGCGCAATTTTGACTTTTACAAACAAGCTTTAGGAAACTTGCCGGGAATCGAATTTATGCCGGAAGCTGCTTTTGGACGCGCTACTCGCTGGCTGAGTTGTTTGACGATCGATCCTGCCGCTTTCGGTGCAGATAGAGAACAAGTTCGCCTAGGGCTTGCTCAAGAGAAAATAGAAGCGCGTCCGGTTTGGAAACCTTTACACTTACAACCTGTTTTTGCTGATTGCGAATGTATGGGCGGTGCGGTGGCCCAAGAGTTATTTGAGTACGGACTTTGCTTGCCTTCTGGCTCTAATTTAACTGATGAAGATTTGGAACGGGTGACAAGTGCGATCGCCCAAATTCACCAAGAAAATCGATGATATAGCCGAAGGAAGTTCGGCAACAGATTAGCAAGGGCGGATGTAACCGATGGAAGGAAGAAGAAAGATGCGATCGCTATTAGATCCCCGACTTCTTCAAGAAGTCGGGGATCTAGGTATTCTGTTTTTTACTCCGGCCATTCTTGCAGTGCGATCGCAATTCCCTGTTTTAATCTTGGTTCGAGACTCTCTTGGTTAACTAAACTTTGTAATTGCTGTCTGGCCTCGATCGCATTTAGCTGTTTCAGCGCTGATAAACTGTGCAGCCTGACGCTGTTGTCTGGGTCTGCCAACAGTTTAATTAGGACATCTAGCGCTCTCATATCTCCTAATTGCCCTAAGCCTAAAGCTAAAGATTGTTTGATTCCCGCAGACTGCACGGCGGGATGATTGCTTGCGAGCAAATCGATCGCAATTTCAGCAGTTGTTGCTTTTAGTTCCGGCTTTTCTACTCGCCCCAAAACAGTGACAATCTCTTGACAAACAGGAGAGTTTGTGTTATTGAATTCGGCAATTAAGGTTTGCTGCAAATACTCTAAAGCGACTGCTGTTTCCATCCAGCTTAAGGCGCGCACAGTTTCGATTTGCAAAGAAATCGGAGTTGCGGGCGATCGCAACAATTCAAATAAAGCAGCCGCCGCAGCATCGGTTTTCACTCGCCCAAGAGCGATCGCCGCAGACTGACAAACTTCTAATCTGATGTCCGAAAGCAAAGGTTTTAGCAAGTTAACTAAATCTAATTCTGCATCTAAATAGGCGCGCACTCCGAGAGCTCGCACCGCTTCTTTTCTGACTGCTGTCGCCGGATCTTTGAGTGCTGCTACCAGTACCGGCGGGATGCGGGAGTCGTGAAAACTGCTCAAAGCCTCGATCGCAGCCACCCGCACCCCAACTTTAGAGTCTCCGACTACAGTCAACAGCGGTGGGATGGTTTCGGTGCGCCGAATTTGGGCGAGTGCTGCTGTCGCAAACTGTCGCGACTCTTCTTGTAGTAGCAGATTTGCGAGGGATTCTATGGCTGGCGTGCCGAAATTCCCTAGGGTTTCGGCGGCGATTTGGCTCAATTCTTCGTCGGAATTTTTGACCAATTTTACTAATGCTTGCATCACTTCCGGGCACTCGAACTTTCCGAGAATGCGGGCGGCAAACCACCTGGGTTCGGTGTCTGCGTCTTCGTCTTCGAGCACAGCAATTAAAGGTGCGATCGCGCCATTTCCCAGATTTGGCAATACTTTAGCAATTTCCCAGCGGTCTTGAAAATCGCCCCATTCTAAGGCTTGTATTGCTAAACTGACAGCTTGTTCTAAAATATGCTGTTCTGAAGGCTGGCTGCCGTTTGCAGTCACTTGCTGCAAGCATTCGACTAAAAGAGGCCAGTTTTGGCGATCGGCAGCGACTTGCGCCTGTTCTAAAATATTAGACATAGTTTTAATTTAGCTTTTGTCGCTCAGCGAGATTGTTTGCTGCGACGCGAGAGCCGGAGGTACTTTTTAACAATCTTTTGCTACAATTATCCATTTTTTGACATTTTTGTCAATCCATCATCAGCAGTAAAATGGAAATAAAGCATTAATTTCATCCAGTTAAGCCATCAAGTTATACTTTTGGTACTTAAACACGCTCAATATTCCCAATTAAAAATTAACAAATGAAGAAAGCTCTACTTTTAGTCAACCAGCACTCCCGAAAAGGGCAACAGCTTTTATCTCAAGCGACTGTAGAATTGCAAGCACTGGATTTTGAGTTAATTGTAGAGTCTACCAACCGCGCCCGCGAACTTTCCGACACAATTCGGCGCTACCAAAATGGAGTCGAATTAGTCATAATCGGCGGCGGCGACGGCACTCTCAACAGCGCCATAGAAGGTTTGATAGACACCAAGTTACCCTTGGGTATTTTACCGATGGGAACAGCTAACGACCTAGCGCGCACTCTCGGAATTCCTACCGATTTATCCGCAGCTTGTCAAGTAATTGCCAGCGGTAAACTTCGGCTCATAGACTTGGGTTGGGTAAACGGGCAGCATTTTTTTAATGTAGCAAGTTTGGGATTGAGCGTGCAAATTACCAAGCGGCTGACTAAAGACGTAAAGCAGCGCTGGGGAGTTTTTGCTTATGCTTTTACTGCTTTGCAGGCACTTTGGTCAGCGCGACCGTTCCGAGCCGAAATTAGAGTAAACAACCAATCTTTTTATGTTAAAACTCTTCAAATCGCCATTGGTAACGGCCGCTATTACGGCGGCGGTATGACAGTTGCCGAGGATGCCACAATCGACGACAAGCGACTGGATTTGTACAGTTTGGAAACAAACAACTGGTGGGAAATCATTGCTTTGCTTCCAGCTATGAGGCAAGGAAATCATACCGATTGGCCTAACGTTCGCGCCTTGCACGGTCAAGAATTTGAGGTTAATACTAGCAAACGCCGTTCGATTAATACCGACGGTGAAATCACAACTCACACGCCTGCAAAATTCCGAGTAATTCCCCAAGCTTTAGCAGTGATGGCTCTCTAATATGTATATGTAGGGTCGCAATGCGCACTGTTAATTCCCCGGAGATCCCCCTAAATCCCCCTTAAGAAGGGGGACTTTGAGCAACTTCTTGTCCCCCCCTTTTTTAAGGGGGGCTAGGGGGGATCTGTCTTATCTGAACCGTATTGCGTTATAAGTTTGTAGTGAGGACTTTAGTCCTTGAATCCTTGAATTTTGATGCGGACTGAAGTCCTCAGTACAAACCATAATTAATAATCACCTCCAGCGCCGTATTGCCATGCTTCAATTAATCGGTGAAAATAATATTGCTGTTCGGCTGTTAAATTTTTTATCTGCGGTTCTACCGCTTTCCCCAAAGGCTCTAATCCCGTATAAATTCCTAAATTTACATAATGAACCATCCAATCCAGCAAATTAGCTATTCCTACCTGTGGAATAATTTTCAGGACTAATCCGGGATGGCTAATTGCTGTTTTAAACAGAGTTTTTGACAAAGCCGGAAACAGCACGATATCCTGAAGAAACGGCTTAAGCACTGGTTCTCCCAACTCTTCCATTACCTGAAATACAGCAGCCAAAAGCCGAAGCGCAGGGCTATGCCTTCACCGAATCGCTGGCGCGCCTGACCGAACGTCATGGCAAGGC
>JANNOR010000189.1:0-19828 GCA_031399265.1 Cyanobacteria bacterium SOY_34_metabat_3
GTCTGGAATTCAATAAGCATCTACTTTCTACCTTTATTGATAAGTTAGATTTAGACCCGGATTTGATTTTAAACCACCCTAACCTTCCTTCAGTCTTGTCTTATGGTACTTTGGCTGCTTAAAAACTGTCCGGAGTATTGAGTCAACACTCATAGGATATTGTAGTCAAATTGGCTGGAGAATTTCTGAAATCAACTCTAACAAGGCTATCATAAAATTTAATATGGATTCGGGAAGTACACAGACAGTGTTTATTTTGAGATACAACACAACCTTAGAATTTTCCTGTCCAAGCGGTTTAAAATTTGATGATTTTGATTATATTCCTCATCAACTTTCCTCATATCTTCTTAAGGAGAGTAGTAAGTATAAGATTGGGTTTTGGTGTATTGATGAAATTAGTGGAAGGCAGGTTTTTTCGATCATGCACAATGCGGAAATAAGTTTACTTGATATTAATTACTTTCTTAACATTGTTAAAACCCTGATTAGCAAATGTGATGAATTTGAAAAAGCAGCGGAGCAAGCACTTAGAGGATAGTGCGATCGCCCTTACTTGTAGGTTGGGTTGACGCTCGTGTTACCCAACCTCTTTTTTCACTTACAATCTTATCTATTTCCACCATTCCAATGCGATAATTGTACTGGTAGCGATCGCCTACAACAATATAGAATATCCATCTCGCTGAGAGTCGTTATACCCGAAAGTAAGGTTGTATGGCTTCATTACGCTATTGCCTAACTGAGTGTTTGTAGCGCCGAATTTCCTGTAAGGTTGGCATCAACTGTGGCTAATGTTAAGCCATAGTAAATAGCTGTGGCACTAATGAATCGGTCTGCGGGGTCTTGATGAGGTAGTGCAATTTCGCGACTTAAAATCGCAATGGAGTGATTCATTTGGGCTTCACGAGTTTCCAAGGTTTTTAAAGCTAAGTTAACCCATGTAACGGGATCTGGCTGTAAAGATATCCGTCTTTTTTCTGCAAGGATAAGTGTCTCCCAAATGCTAATTGGACTCAGCCAAAGTTCGGTGTTAGGATCGGCGATCGCTGTTTGAAGCGATCGCGATAGGCGCGGGTCGCCGAGTAAATACCACAGCCAAATATGGGTATCGAGTAAAAGTTTCATTCTAAAACTTCCCACGGTTCGGCGACAGGAGCAATTAAATCTCCTAATATTTCACCGCTTCCTTTCATTGCACCAAAGCTGGGACGTAGAGTTTGGGTTGTCGCAGGATAAATAATTACTAATGCTTTTCCTTCATGGATGACGGTGAGAGGAGTTTTGGTACGTTCGACCTCTATCAATAGAGTCTGGAGGGTTTGGGGTAATTCAGTCGTGGTAATTTGTGCCATTTGTTGATTACTCACAATCTTATTCTATTTATTCTACTATGATAATGCGATGATTCTACGAAGAGCGATGTCTATGCTACAATAAAATTAAACATTATAATTAATCTTTCAAAAATTAACATGATCGACCTAGACTTAGCGCAGTCCGATCCATTCACCAACCTCAAGGTGACACTGCTACTAGAATCACTCACATCCGGGGAAGTTGCCGCATCAGTCAGAGAGTTTCCCGACTGTCAAGTGAAAGCAGAAACACGAGAAGCAGCGATCGCACAAATTCAAGCTTCCTTTCTAGAACGGCTCAAAAATATTGAAGCGATTTCATGGAATGTACCGATTCAAACTTCAGAACCAAACTGGATGAAATTTGCAGGTGTTTTTAAAGACGATGCCGATTTTGCAGCAATTATGGAGTCAATTCGCGCCGAACGAATCTCAGAGGATGATTCGGAAGTCGATCCTTCCTATTACCTATAGATGCCGCTTCTCGTGTGTAAATATATTCTCGATACCGATTGCGTTTCACTGATTCTCTACAATCATCCCCAAGTTACTGCTAATACGGCAAAGCATCAGGTTGCTGTTACTATTGTTACGGTTCAAGAACTCTTTAATGGCTGGGTTGGCAGAATTAACGATCCATCTCTGGTGCATAACCTACCTGCACTCTATTCAAAACTTTGGACAACCGTAAAATATCTCCAAACTATTGAGGTACTGGACTTTACATCAGAGGCTGATACTTGCCTCAAAAAACTGTTAAAAAATCACCCGCCATTGCGGAAAAATCGCCTGCAAAAAGATATGCGGATTGCAGCCATTGCCTTGTCTGTCGGCGCTATCGTTGTCACTCGCAACCAGCGAGATTTTTGTCAAGTTCCCGGACTTGCGATCGAAGATTGGACGCTGTAGTGAGTCTGTTACGATCAGATATCCGACTTTTTAAATAAGTCGGATATCTGGGTATTAGGTTGAATTCTCCAACCTTAAACCGCTTGCACTTCCTTTTCCTCAGCAGCAACAGGTTGTTGATATACTGTCTGAGACTCATTAGCCAAAAAGTCAGCCAATTGAGCTTCAATTTCATCGCGCACAATCTGACGGTATTCCAGAAAATGCTCGTTGTGAGCACACACAGTTAAGTAGTGATCCCAAACCGCCGGATTGCGCTTGAAAATGCTGAACAAATGATGCCAGAACTTCCAGCGAGTGCTGCGCTTAAATCCTTGCCGCCAAACCACTGTTAATAGTGCTCGCAAATCGATCAAACTAGGAACTCTAGCAGGTATCTTAGCTGTCGGTGCACCTAACATTAAGAAATGGCGGTAAGTGCGGTCTAAATACTTCTCAGCATCGTACACATCAGAAAATGCTTGGACGTATTCCCTCGCAATATCTTCGAGAGGCCGCGTCGGAATGAAGTTCATTAAAGTAGTCTGGTTGAGATTGCCAGATTTGTCGCGCAACCGCCCTTCTTTTGCTAGTCTGTGCGACAGTGCAGTGTGCGGCAAAGCTTGCAGCATTCCAAAGGTTGTACTCGGAATTGCGGCTGCTTCGGCAAAGTCTACAATCCGCTGACCGGCACCGGGTTTTTCGCCGTCGAATCCGATGATAAATCCGGCCATTACTCGCAAACCTGTTTTCGCAATCAACTCTACGGATTCGATTAGGGAATTGCGCGTATTTTGGAATTTCTTGGTCATTTGCAAGCTTTCTTCATCGGGTGTTTCAATCCCGAGAAACACTGCATTGAAATTGCACAATACCATCATCTCCATCAATTCTTGGTCTTGGGCTAAATCGATGGATGCTTCTGTGTTGAAAGTGAAGGGGAATTTGTGTTCTTCTTGCCAAATTTGTAAGTCTTTTAGCAATAGTTTGACGCCGCGTTTGTTACCAATAAAGTTGTCGTCTACCATGAACACGCCACGCCGCCAGCCCAAGTTGTACAAGCAGTCTAATTCTGCTATCAATTGTTGGGGGTTTTTGGTGCGCGGTTTGCGCCCGTAGAGGACGATGATGTCGCAGAATTCGCACTGGAAGGGACAGCCGCGCGAAAATTGAATTGACATCGAATCGTAGGCGTCTAATTCCAGCAAATCGAAGCGGGGAACTGGGGTTGTGGTAACATCGGGTTTTACGCCGTCCGATCGATACATTCCACTTTTTTCGCCGCGCCCTATTGCTTCGACGAACATCGGTAAGGTGATTTCACCTTCGTCGAGAATCAGGTAATCTATGCCCGCTGCTTGAGGTTCTTCGGGTACGGAAGTGGGGTACGGGCCGCCGCAAGCTACGGATTTACCGCGCTGTTTGGCTTCGCGAATGATGTCTAGCAAATCTTCTTTTTGGACAATCATGGCTGAGAGAATGACGAGTTCGGCCCACTCCCATTCTGCTTCTGTGATTTGTCTGATGTTGCGATCGACTAACTTAAATTCCCATTCTTGCGGTAAGATAGCTGCTACTGTTACCAAACCCAGTGGTGGCAAGAGCACTTTGCGATCGACCAATTCGAGGATTTTCTCGTAAGACCAAAATGTTTTCGGGAACAGGGGGTAAACTAAAAGAACTCGCATTATATGTTAAACCTCACATCAGTAAACAACTTGCGATCGGGCTGGGGTGTTTGAGAGTTCGATCGACTCTCAAGACTTAATGTTAAGGGGAAAATTACGATCTTGCACTCGATCGAATATCTGACGAGGGGTGACACCCCCTAAAACAAATATCATGGGCGCAATTTATCAGTTTGCAGTTTCCTGTAAAAACCTGCAAATGCTGATATCTTATCCTATTTGACCGCTAATTGACAGTAATCCCATTGAAAAAGCAGGGGATTAAGGCAAAAAAGAACTTGAAACAGTAAGCTAGTCGCAAGCTGCACACTGAACCCCCTACATTGCTCGCTTGGTGCGCATTCCCTCTTCCTTTTCCCTCAACATTTATTCCGTTACATCCGTTAAACTTGTTATCAAATCCGCAGCAGAACTTGCTTCTACTTGGAATCTTTGCCCGGAATTCCGCTAGTTCTCAACATATCAGCAATTGTGCCACAATAACTCGGCAATCCAATAGTTTCGGGATTAACAAAATTTTGATAAGTAAAATGGCGATAGCTGATACAAAATCTATCCCAAGCAGCTAGTTGAATTCGGAACAGCCAAATAAAGAAATCTGCCAATCCCAGTGACAGAGTAATCCGAAAAAATATTTTTTTATTCAAATAAGCGCAAGCTTGTTCTACTGCTTCGTTGGCTGTAATCGGTGAATTTCCCAGGACAAAATGTCGCGGTTCATCGGAAGCAGCCGGATGTTCCACTAAATAATTAACTACTGTGGCAATATCAGCCCCGTGGATAAAGTGAAAACTTCCATCTGCTTTCAACCAGCGAATCAAACCGATCCATTTTGCGACTTGCGGAATGCCAGATGAAAGGTGAGAAACGGGTTTGTTTTCACCTCCTCCTAACACTAATGTGGGGTAAAGTGCTGTAATCGGAGGCACATTTTTTAACTCGGACAATTGATTCATGCACTCATATTTCGATCGAACATAATCTGTTCCGACTTCCCCTGCTTCCGGGAGCAAATTATTATCATTTCCGAGAATGCTGGCGGTTGAAAAGTAAATTACTTGCTGGCACGTTTGGGGGGAAAGTAACTGAATCAACCGCAGAGTTTTGGTAACGTTAACATCAAAAACTTCTTGAGTTCCGCCCCAAGCAGTCGCTGCCAGAATTGCGACATCTATTGTTTGTAAAAGTTCGGCATATTGCTCAATATCTCGCATATCTCCTTGCAATATGTTGATGCCGGGGCGGGCTTTGGTGTCAAATTTTAATTTGTCGGGGTTGCGAACTAATAAGTAAAGTTCGTGGTTTGTCTGTTGAATCAATGTTTCGGTCATGTAGTGACCGATACAGCCACTTGCACCCGTTATGAAAATTTTTTTTGTCATTTGCAGAGGGGGAAGGGGGAAGAAGGGGAGAGGGGGAGAGAGGCGGAGAGTTATTGATTTGAATTTAAGGCTTCAGTATGCCATAAATTAGGGTAAAAGTTGAGTTTAGATCCTCCTAAATCCCCCTTAGGTCGGGGGACTTTGAGAATACTTGTCTCGTCTTAAAAACCGAGATTTTGACTGCTGTTTTCCCCTCGTTTTTAAGGGGGACTTTGACTACTCTTGTCCCCCCCTTAAGAAGGGGGGTTAGGGGGGATCTCCGGGTTCAACTTGTACCAGTAGTTAACAGTAGGGTGGGCGGGTTTATTTCACCTGTTTGCAACTTTTAAGCTGGTTGCTGAACCCGCCCCTACGGTTTTTGGGGTTTGAAACCCAGTCAAATTCAAGCAGCAACTGCCAGCAATTTGTCGGCTTGTTTGGCGGTTTCAAAGAAGAAACGCACGTTGTCTTCGGGAGTTCCCGGTAATACGCCGTGTCCCAAATTCAGGATGTGTCCGCGCGGGCCTGCTTTGCGAATTGTATCAAGAATTCGATCGCGAATAAACGCTTGCGAACCGAACAATACACCGGGATCGAGATTTCCCTGAACGTTCATGTTGGGGCCCAAACGCCGGCGCGCATCGGCCATGTCAACCGTCCAATCGACGCTGACAATATCCGCACCGGATGTAGCCATGCGTTCGAGAAGGCCGCCGCTACCAGTTACTAACAAAATTAGTGGCGTGTCGGGATGGGTTTTTTTGACTTGCTCGAATACTTGTTTCTGGTAAGGTAGAGCGAAAGTGTCGTAGTCTTGGGGGGAAAGTTGTCCCGCCCAGGAGTCGAACATCTGCACTACTTGCGCGCCGCAGTCGATTTGATAGCGCATATAAACTGCGATCGCATCGGCAAATTTCGACAGCAACTGATGTAGTAAAGTTGGATCGGAAAATGCCATGTTTTTGATAATCGCATAATCCTTGGAACCTTTGCCCTCAACGGCATAGGCAGCCAAAGTCCAGGGTGCGCCGACAAAGCCGAGCACGGTGGATTTGTTGCCAACTTCCTGGCGTAGAGATTTGAGGATGGTTTTGATGAAAGGCAAGCTTTCTTCGGGATTCAGCGGTTGTAGCGCGTCGATTTGCTGCTGAGTACGGATGGGTGCGTGGATAATCGGGCCTTTACCTTCGGCGATATCCATGTCGATGCCCAAACCGGGCATTGGTGTCACAATATCGGAGAACAGAATTACGCCGTCGGGTTGAAATGCGCGCCACGGCTGAAGGGAAACTTCTATAGCCACTTCGGGAATTTCAGAACGTTCGCGAAAGGATGGATATTTTTCTCGCAAATCTCGATAAGCTTTCATGTAGCGGCCGGCTTGGCGCATCATCCACACGGGCGGGCGTTCTAGGGTTTCGCCGCGGGCTGCCCGCAACAGCAAGGGAACTTCATTTAATGCTGACATCTTAACTTTTCTCTGATCTAACTATTTTAATGCCTTTGGTAGCTTACCACTGTGCGATCGTCCTTTATGACAAAAAATTCTGGTTTTGGCTGTGAGGGAGATCGGGGGAGCGGCTCAGTTCGATTTTGGGGAGTCTGACTCAGCTTGGTTGCGAGGCTGGTTGTAAATTAGGCTCTTCTCGATACTTGGGGAAAATGTATATTTGGCTACCGGGTAATGGTCATGTAACTGGCGATCGATTCGAGACCTATTGCCCATTACCCATTACCAGACATTAGATTAACTTATCGCCACAAGTTCAGGAGTGTCACTCAAATGAGCTACCACAAATGAGCTAACACAAATGAGCTAACACAAAAAAGCGACTGGCAACACACTATTGAAGAAGGTTACAAATTAGACATCTCCCAAAAAACCTGTTTTGAACAAGCAAGATACCTGTTCCACAGTATTTATGGGAGAAGTCTATTACTTAAGTACACCTAGGAACTAATCATGGCAACAATTACTAACCCAAAAATAATTTTAACTAAGTTTGTCGAAGACGGCCAACAAAAGGTAGAAATTAAGGTTACCTATAATGCAGTTTTCAGCGAATGCGAACGGAGTTTATCGCCTAATTTGAAATTTCGGGAAACTATCAAAATTGTGGGAGTAGATATTCTACCTCCTATTGAACAAGGTCTCCTGGACATCTTGCCAGTCCAAGAAATTCCAGTGACAGGAGGTTCTGGTTCGCTCACAGTTCCACGTACCCGTACTGGTTTGGCTCTCAGGAGTTTGCTTCAGGAAGATCCTGGACCAGATGCTGATGAGATCCGCTGTAAGATTAGTATCGCGTATGTTGGTGCTAGCACACCTGTTGTCAGCGCATCGGCAAACGCGTTACCGTTAGCTGGTTAATTCATACGTTGACATGGGGAAAGGATTGCGCCCTAGCTTGAGTTAAAAAAAGCGATCGCTTTTTTTAACTCAAATTAAAAAACCCAGTTTCTAGGCGTCGGAGTGCGTAAATCCTGTTTTAAAACATTAAAGCAATTTTACTGTGCAACAGGCTGGAAAGCCTGTTGCATTCTATTACCTAGTCACACAAACTCCGCCCACCATTACTCGACATTGATCTCGGCCCGCATCGTATCTGCTATCATCATTCCTCGCCGAATCTAAATCCCTAGTCCGCGAGTTGTAGTAATAATCTCCCTGCGGATAATCGCGAGTTGGTATTGCGCAATAAGTCGAATTTCCATCATCAAACCTGACTCTCACCATAGAACGTCTCTGGTTGCAATCAATAGCCCGCAAACCTAAATCATCTCGCAAAATCCGTTCTCCGTCGCGGTTATCTCCCCGACTGTTTCGCCCGTTATTTCCCCTGTCATCCCGCAAATCGCGAGCTCGTCTGTCTCCGCCCTGAATTCCAGCTACTTCCAGCGTATAATCTCCGCCCCTAGCAGCATCTTTTGCTAACACTAAGAGTTTGTAATCGCCGCTGCGGGGAATCCGATAGTTAAAAGAACTATCTTGGGTAAAAGCTACTTGTTTGTTATCTCCATAAAACAGCACCATTACCGGAGTAAATCCGCGTCTGTTGGTGTCTAAATAAACTTGAATGTCGTCACCTTCGTTAGCACTGAAAGTATATTCTTGACCCCGTAATTCTTCTACAGGAGCTCCGGGCGTCCACATATTTCGGAAACGGTAGATGGGCGAAGTGCGACGGATTACTCCGTCAATACGATCGCCATTTCCGATCTGTTCAGCAACAGCACCAGACGAAATCCCTGTAAGTGCCAGTCCTGCAACTAGCACAGCGGCGGTGATACTGTTTAAAACGTTGCGTGCTTTCATATAGACCTCTTTTGACAAGTTTTAAAATCTTTTTGGTTTATCTGCGCTCGATTTCCCACAGACCAATGTATCTATTTTAAAGATACTTTCGGCGATCGAGTGTTAGCATCACCCAACCGGACTATTTAGCCGATCGCAAATCTCCAATTCAAGCTATAATTATTCCTCACAAATTAGCTCTCCTGAATCGCCGTCCAGACTAGCCGTAATTCCGATCGGTAAAGCAGCGTTAACTCCGTCGTGCCCGAAGGGTAAATCCGAGACAATCGGAATATTCAAATCTCCCAGCCGATCGCGCAAAACCTCCTCTATACTAAAACTCGGAATACTCGGGTCAACCTCACAGCGACTGAAACGTCCCAACGCAATCCCCCGCACTCCCGCAAACGCCCCAGCCATCCGCCAAGTCGTCAGCATTCGATCGACCCTGTAAGGAGCCTCGGAAACATCCTCAAATGCGAGAATAGTCCCCGTCAAATCCGGTTGATACGGGGTTCCGAGTAAATGAGTAGCTACCGTCAGATTCGCCGGAAACAGCCGCCCAGTGGCTTGTCCACCGCCCCATCCCTTACCCGACAAAGGCGGTAGCCGGCGGCCTTCTACACAGTTAAAAAGACGATCGACCGACCAATCCGGTTCCAGGGCCAAAGTTGTCAGCAGCGGCCCGTGAACGCCCCAAATGCCCAATTTAGATTGATTCCAGAGCAAAGCAGTGATGTCCGAGAAGCCGATCAGCCATTTTGGGGAATGGGAATCGGGAGTTGGGAATTGGGCATCGGGAATTGGGCATGGGGCATTTTTACTTTCTTGAAGTTTCGCGTTTTCCTGTTGTCCCACTTTTCCTTTTTCCAAAAGTCTAGTGCTGCCGAAACCGCCTCGCGCGCACAGAATACCGCGACAATTCGGGTCATTGAGGGCATCTGCCAACTGTAGGACTCTGTTTTCGTCGGAACCGGCTAAATAGCCCCAGCGATCGTCAAAACCCGGTGTTAATTCAACTCGATAGCCGCGAGATTTCCAAATTTCCAAACCTCGTTCAAAGTTAGTTAATTCTCGTAAAGTGCCGCTAGGAGCAATTACTCTGAGCAAATCTCCCGATTGCATAAATTTTATCTTAGTCATTTGTTATTGGTTATTTGTTATTGGTTGTTATATCAATTCCGGCGGCACCGGAATTGAGATTATATTATGTTTAGTAAATCGATCGATCGTAATTCCGTCGGGGCGGGTTCACCTACAATTTTTGACTGAAACAAACAAGCTCAAAAACCCGCCCCCACTCACCCAACTAGGGTGCATCTCACTTTTGAAGAGGGCGAAGCATGACCGCATATAAGTTATTAGTTATAATCCCATATTGACTACGGTCATGCTTCGCCCCTACGGATATATTTGCACTCATTGAGATGCACCCCCCAACTATTGAAATTATTTGTCGATCATTGCTACGGTAAAGTTAGAATTTCCACTCCAGAATCAGTCACAGCGAGAGTGTGTTCAAATTGAGCCGAAAGCTTTCCATCTTGAGTCACAGCAGTCCAACCATCGGCGAGAATATCCACTTCGTAAGTTCCCTCATTAATCATAGGCTCGATCGTAAAAACCATCCCTTGTCTCAGCTTCTTTCCCGTGCCCCGCTTCCCGTAGTGCAAAATTTCCGGTTCCGTATGAAACACTCGGTGCACCCCGTGCCCGGCAAAATTCCGCACTACCGAAAAACCCTGGGCTTCCGCATACTCTTGAATCGCCGCGCCGATGTCGCCGGTACGAGCACCCGGTTTCACTTCCGCAATTCCTCTTCTGAGACATTCCTCTGTTACCTCTACTAACCTTTTAGCAACCGGCGAAGGTTTCCCAACAAAAAAAGTTTTGGAAGTATCGCCGTGATACCCGTCAACTAAAGGAGTTACATCAATATTAATAATGTCGCCTTCTCTCAGAATTTGTTTAGCATTTGGGATACCGTGACAGACTACTTGATTGACACTAGCGCACAGAGATTTAGGAAATCCTTTATAACCTAACGGAGCACTTTTTGCCCCGTGTGCCAAAGTCCAGCGTTCGGCTTCGTCGTTAATTGCTAGAGTGCTGACACCGGGTTTTACCATTGGTTCGAGATGCAGCAGAAGTTCGGCGGCTAAGCGACCGGCTTGGCGCATTTTGGCGATTTCTCTACTTGATAAAAGCACTAAACGTTCGGTTGGCATAGTTATTTTTGTTTTCAATTAGAAAGTTATTTTAGCTGAATTTCAGAATAGAGTTGAACCAGCGTTCAAATCGATCGCCCAAAGCTCCCAGAGAATATTCTACCTCTGCTTGGTTGCGGCAAGCGCTGCGGTCAATTCGGTCAATTCGCTCGATCGCGCCCACCAAACCATTTACGCTGTCAGGCTCCACTAAAAAGCCCGTCAGTCCGTCTCGCACAATTTCGGCCGGCCCCCCGCGCGCGTAGGAAATCACGGGTACACCGCACGCTAAAGCCTCGATCGCCACATTTCCGAAAGCTTCCACCCAACGCGGCGTCATCAACAAGGCTCGGCACTCTCGGACTTGCTTCTGCATTTCGATTGTGGTCAGAAACCCTAAATATTCTACCGGAGCATCCGGGCAATCTGCACAAATTTTTTGCCAGTAATTTTCATCCTGCATTTTGCCCATAATTTTCAGGGGAATGCCTGTAACTTTCGCAGCCGCCACAGCATCTTCTAAGCCTTTCTCCGGCGCGATGCGGCCTAGCCAAGCTAATTTGGGTTCCGGTTGACTGCAAAATTCGTACAGCGATAAATCGATGCCGCTTCCCAACAACTGACACTCGTCGGCAAAGGCAAAGGTTTCGGCTTGGGAAACGGTGTAAACTCCGATCGTACCGGGAAATTTGGCAGCGGTTTGTCCGGCGATGCGATCGAGGGATGCCGAAAGCGAGCCCATACTGATAAAATGGGCGATCGGAGTCCTAAAAAACGGCGTCAAATAAAACGGCAGCCAATCGTAGGCAAAGTTAACAATCGCATCCCATTCATCCTGAACTTTACGAGCATATTCCCACATATTTGCCAGCACAGCATCGGGCGGCATCACAATAGAAGCATTGTAATCTTGTGTTTGTGCAGTTACTTGCAAATCCCCCGTTATTTCGATTACTGGAATTGATTCTAATACTGAACCTGCTGGTGCTACAACAGCTATTTTATGACCTCGGCGGTGCAATTCTTTAGCAATATTTAGCACTGTAAGTTCGACTCCGCCGCCCAACCCCGAACCGAGTTGACCAACCGAAGTTGATAGAAATAATAGTTTTAAAGATTCAGTTGTCATTGGTTATTTGTTATTTGTTATTTGTTACTTAATTTCCCAACTCCCAATGCCCAATGCCCAATGCCCAATGCCCAATGCCCAATGCCCAATGCCCAATGCCCAATGCCCAATGCCCAATGCCCAATTTTCAATCATCCCTCCCAGAACGCGGATGGATGCGATTCAACTGATTGATTGCCCAGCGAGCAGTCTCCTGAACTTCTGGATCTGGATCGTCCGCAGCACGGTGCAACAAGTGACTGATTTGATTCACCAATTCGTAAACTCGCGTCAAGTCGCGAATCGCATTTTTCCGCACTTCGGGGTTTTCATTTTGCAGCGAAATTGACCAGGCATTATTCATCGGTTTGAGCGTGCGAATGCCAATTTCTGAGAGACTTGCCAAAATCAAACTGTACTGCTTCGAGTCGGAATTTGGCAGCAAATAGAGCAACGGTTCAACTGCTCTAGAATCTCCCTGCTGCCCTAGTTCCCAAATTGCTTTGCGGCGCTGGGTCGGATTTAGGTGCTGCAAATCTTCAATCAGTGGTTCAATGATATTAGGTTTAGGTATATCAGTTTCAGGCAATGAAATCTCTTTCTTCCTACTCGAAGAAAGCGAATCGCCTCGATTAGTTATTTCGGGAACGTTGAAACCTGTGTCGCTGTGGCCGTTGCTGTTAGTTTCCAAGGGTGCTGCTTCGGAATTAATTCGCTCGCCCTCAACTGCATCCGAGGATTCTGGTGCCCCCGATTCCCGGATCGTCGGCGGTGGAAGTCCATCATTGTTATCGAGACTGTAGCCCTTTGGGAAATCTAAAGGGTAGGGCAATGCTGGCGGCAGTCTTTGCCCGCCAAAAGCGCCCTCTTCCTGTTCAATTCCCTGCAAGTTTGCCTGAGAATTGGGATTGGTAAATGGAGAGTTTCTTTGGTTGTGGCGAGCGCCTCTTCCCCGTCTTCGCTTAGAATGATTTGACTCATCGCTGCTAACTAATTTGATCATAATAAATACTGCCGCTGCCGTAACGACAACTGCTGCCAAACCCAACATTAACAACCCCCGCTGATGAGACAAATTGATGATTATATTAGAGAGCGATTTCGGGACTTTAGAATTTGATTTTGGCGTTTTGGACGGCTTAGATTTGTTTTTATCGGGTGCTGGAGAGGGTTTTGGAGAATTGGAGTCCTGGCGATCGTCCGGGGCAGAGTCCGCCTGAGCAATTTTTTGAGAAACAGCCCCGTAGGAAGCATTGAGAGTTTGTTGCCTTCCGTCCGCACTTGGACTGAAGGCAGCGCCCAGACAGGCAATGCAGGTCAATAAAAATAAAGTGAAGCGGTAGTGCGCCATAAGACTCAATCGGGGTTTTGAGAGGCAACGCCGCGTGACGAGCTTTAGTGTAACCTTGAGTTAGCTCGATCCTAGCTGCTATGCGCCCAACTAACTCACAAATAACACCAGACTAGCGAAAAATTCTAGTTTGAGGTGGCAGCGCTCCGGATCAAGATCGCACAGTTGCGTCATTATCGGCGACTGCGGGTTGGGCTGCGGCATCCAGAAAGTTAACTTGCACCTCGGTGCAGCAAGCGCTGCACGTACAGCTCCACAGCATGGTGCATCCGGGCCGTTTCGTTGGCGATTGTTGGCTGCCGTGGATTTTTTCACTCCTAGCGTGTTATGAACAAAAGTTTAACTGTTTCCTCGCCGAGCCGATCGATCGCTTTTGTCTAAATCTAGCCGAGGGGCGGACAAGGGAGGTTGGCAGCAGAAACCACAAACCGAGTTTTTGAGTGTATTTTTGGCGGGCAAGCCGAATATTTTCATGATGTTTATGTTTGCGTACTTAACTTAAGTTCAGTCGATCGCTAATTCATCCTGTGCCGCCAAAATTGAGATAAGATCGACCTAAATTTTTAGTGTGAGAGTAGAGGCATTTGTGAGCCAACAAGATATCTTAAATTTAGCAAAAGAAGGCGATCCCAAGGCGATCGCATTTCTGATCGGCCAAGCACTCCAAAGCTTCGGCGTCACCGCTAAAGCCACCAGCGAAAATGACACCCTGCACCTGCTGCTCGAATCAGAACAATTGCCCGCAGAAGAATCCTGTCTCCGAGTCGCCATCAAAGGGTTGCAGCGGCTGCAACCAAACAACATTTACTCTGTCACAGTTTACGGGCGGCGCGGCGGCCAGCAATTGCCCGCTTGGACTCAGACAGTAGAATTAAAAAAACGCTTGACTTCCGCACCCGTGAGTGCACCAGTTCCCGTAAGTGTAGGAGTTGCCGCCACAGTCACCGCTGCCCCAATTCCGGCGGCTTTGCCAAAGCTAGAAACAACTCAAAATTTCACAACTGCACCCACTCAAGCACCAGAAAAAACCCCGCCAAAACCCCCGAAAATCTCAACACCCAAACCAGCAAAACCACGGCAGCAACAGCCATCGCCCCAGCCCGCGTCAGCCCGCGCTAAAACTAAAAAATCTTGGCTGTCAGTCGGTACTCTGAGTCTGATTTTCGTACCGCTATCCGGCTTTGTGCTGGGTTCTCAACTTTACAAATCCCCAAACACCGCAGCCACAAACCCTCTAACATCAAAGCCAGCGGTACAAAAAGCGAACTCGCCCACACCAGCACCCGCAGCCAAACCCCTACCAGCTTCAAAATCGCCCTCCCCGGCCGCACAAACACCAGTCAATCTAGCAGCAACCGTCAGCATCAAAGCAGTGGGCGACATCATCCCCGGCACCAATTTTCCCTACAACAAACTGCCGGAAAACAAGGATAGTTTATTTAAGTCAGTCAAACCGTACCTGCAAGGAGCCGACATTCTGTTTGGCAATTTTGAAAGCACGATGACCGATTATCCCTACAGTTCCAAAGGAGGCGGCGGAGGAATGCTGTTTGCCTTTCGGACGCCTCCGAGTTATGCCAAACTTTTGAAAGATGCTGGTTTTGATATTTTGAGTGTGGCCAACAACCACTCTTACGATTTCCACGAGCAGGGATTTAAGGACACGATTAAAAACATCGACAGCAACGGTATGAAAGCTGTTGGGAAAAGAGATCAAATTGTCTACAAAAATGTCAAAGGCGTGAACTTTGCTTTTATCGGCTTCAGCAACTACGGCGAAGTTCACAATTCCTTGCTGGAACTGAAAGCGGGGGCAGAGGTTGTCAAAAAAGCGAAGCAAAAAGCTGATATTGTAGTGATATCAGTTCATGCTGGAGCTGAAGGAACCGGAGCGATCAATGTCAGAAATAAAACAGAATTCTTTTACGGAGAAAACCGGGGAAATATGGTTTTATTTTCGCGGACGATGATTGATGCGGGAGCAGATTTGATTTTGGGACATGGCCCGCACGTTATGAGAGCTTTGGAACTTTACAAGGGGAAATTAATTGCCTATTCCCTTGGTAATTTTATGGGTTATCGCACTTTGTCCACAGCCGGAGAACTCGGTCAATCTCTGATTTTAGATGTGAAAATGAATCCGCAAGGGGATTTTGTTTCTGGTAAGATTATCCCAGTGCAACTTAATAGCCGCGGCATCCCGTTTATTGATGACGATTTTCGGAGTGTGGGGTTGATGCGCCGTTTGACAAGAAGCGATTTCCCGAATACTGATTTGAAAATTGATGACAAGGGACAAATTTTGAAAAAGAGTAAGTAGTCATTGGGCATTGGGAATTGGGCATGGGGCATTGGGCATGGGGCATGGGGCATGGGGCATGGGGCATGGGGCATGGGTTATTGGTTATTGGTTCTTGGTTATGAGTTATTAGTAGTCAACACTCAACAGTCAACAATTCCCAATTCCCAATTCCCAATTCCCAATTCCCAATTCCCAATTCCCAATTCCCAATTCCCAATTCCCAATAATTAGCCATCAATCATTGCTTTCAAAGCTTCTTTCATTTCATCTACCGTCGTCGTCGCCGTACCGAATTGACGCACGACAATGCTAGCCGCTAAATTGCCCAAAACCGCCGCTTCCCAGCCGGATGCACCGACACACAAAGCTAAAGTCATTGCTGCTACAACTGTATCTCCAGCACCGGTTACATCGAAGACATCAGTTTTGTTAAAAGGGGGAATATCCCAACGTTGAATGGCAAATTCCCCTTGTTTGCAAGTAAATGTTGGAGGAGGTGAATTTTTGATTTCTTGGTTGTTCACCCTTTCAAACAAACTCATCCCTTCTTCGCCGCGAGTAATCAGGATTTTTTGAGCTTGAGTTAAGTTCAACAAATCGCGTCCTGCTTGCATTAAAGTTTGAGAGTTTTTGATAGGATATCCGACTGCTTGTTCGGCTTCTGGCAAGTTCGGAGTAAACAGCATTGCTCCAGAATACCGCTGCAAATCTGTTTGAGCATCTACAATTGTTTTGCTGGGAACTACTGCCGATTCGATCGCCAAAGGAGTCAAAACTCCATCGCCGTAGTCGGAACAAACCACGGCATCGACTGTCGGAATTTGCTGCCGAATGTAGTCTGCTAGTTGCAACTGCAAGTCTAAATCCGGCAACTCGTCCGATTTGCGATCGACTCGCACAATTTGTTGAGTCACCGACTGCCGCGCGTGCCCGGAAATGCGAGTTTTGGTGACAGTTGGACGCTGCAAATCGATTAAAATGCCAGCCGTATCAATTCCCGCCGCCTCAAAAATACCGCACAAAGCCTTTCCCTGGTCGTCTTTTCCCACCAAACCAGCAACTTTTACTTTGCCTCCCAGTTTGGCTAAATTGTAGACAGCATTTGCGCCACCTCCGGGCAGTTGCCGAGTATTTTCGTAGCGCAAAATCAGCACAGGTGCTTCGCGGGAAATTCGCTCTACTTGTCCGGTAAGAAACTCGTCCAAGGTCAAATCTCCGATCGCTAATACCTGCGCTCGATCGAAGCAGTCTAGTCTTTTCAATAATTGCTCAGTTGAGGCACGGAGTTGAGGCAAAAAATCGGAATAGTCGTTAGTCATTAACCAAAAAAATGAGACTGAGGAGTTGATTTTTGAGCTGGACACGAGCGGCAATTAAAAATCCTAATCAATATTAATAATTAATTTCCTCCCTGGTTTAATGTTTAACTTTTAATTAATTTGCTCGCTGGGATTTGGAGAAATCCTTTACAGGCTGTTGGCGGTCGCACACGCTCAACAAATGTGGCAAAAAAATGCGATTGCAAACGCACTCATTGAGGCTCGATAGAAAGTTGCACGGTGTGGAAGTTTCCTTCTAGATAAGTGCCTTCTACCGAAAGCAGAATTATTTCAATTTCTGCTTGATGATCGTAATCACCTGACTCATTTGTTTTTTGAGTGCATCAATTTCCGCTTGCATTTTGGCCATTTTCAGAGTCATCGCCTGAATTTCGGCAGCGCCCGCGCCTGCCCCGGGAGCAGCAGCAGCGGCGGCCGGGGCTTCGGGTACTGGTTTCTTTTTGGCCAGTACCATCGCCGATTTGATCGCCTCGGTTAGCTGCTTTTTCTCAAAGGGCTTGGCGATGAATGCAAAAAAATGCCTCTCAAAGGGTTTCGGAATTTTCTCCATCACCTCTTCTTCGCGGCCCGACATGATCACCAAAGGTATCTTACAAAGCACCGGATGGGCTTGCACTTTTTGATACACTTCCCAACCGCTGACTTTGGGAAGTAGGAAATCTAACATAATTAGATTCGGTCGGGCTTCACGGATCAGCTTGAGTCCCTCTTCGCCGTCTTTTGCTTCTAGAACTTCAAAGTTACCTTGAGGTAACATCTCTCGGACTCGAACGCGGATGACTTTACTGTCATCGATTACCAAGATTTTTTGACCAGCCACGACTGACTCCTTCAGTAATGAGTGTTGACACTCAAGCGGGCTCTCTGCCGCGCTCGATTCTTGAATCGATCGGAAACCAATCTTCAAAGGCATTGTCAAGGTGCCTTTAGACGCTCAAAACAACTATCTTTCGATGCTGCAATCGCGCTTACGTTATCCTTTTCAAATGCTTTCTGGGTCTATCACTTTCGCCAGTTTGGTACGCTCCCCATCCTGCTGTTATTTGCTCTTTTTGTTTGACGCCTCAATGCGTGTACTAAGTAGCCGGAATTTCTCCGTACAACAAGTAGGATGGTTCGTCACGCCGACAGATTGGCTCCCCTCGCCTTTAGATTATAGATCAAAGACCACGGAGACTTTAGTCGCCCGAGTCGCTTTGCTCTCAGGACTGAAGTCTCTGAGTTTACCGCTTCCCGTATGGTCTGATGATTTGCAACCTTTAGTATATCTCTAACAGAATTCTACCCAGAATTTTGGGCGAGTTGAGTTTTGTTGCACCTCGGCGTGGTTTGGATTTTGGGTATGGGTGCTACAAGTTCAGCGACTTTGATTTCGGATACGATCGAGTTAATATACTCGATCGCCACTTAATGTTATGTCAACCCAAACTCCTCAAACTCCTACTGTCAAAGCAATTTCTGCTCAAATGCGGAGCGAAATCGAGGCGATGCCAGAGTGGTTGCGTAGGCCCATTGGCAAAGCTAGCGAACTTTCCCAAGTCCAAAAAATTATTAAACAGCGGCAAATTCATACGATTTGTGAGGAAGGCAGATGTCCCAACCGGGGCGAGTGCTACGCCCAAAAAACGGCGACTTTTTTGTTGATGGGGCCGACTTGCACCCGTGCTTGTGCTTTTTGTCAAGTAGATAAAGGTCATTCTCCGATGCCCCTCGACCCGGAGGAACCGCAAAAGGTGGCCCAGGCCGTGCAGTTGTTGGGTTTGCGCTATGCGGTGCTGACTTCGGTGGCGAGGGATGATTTGCCGGATGGGGGCGCGGGTTGGTTTGCGCGGACGATCGCCCAAATCCGCCTCTTGAACCCCGATACTGAAGTTGAGGTACTAACGCCAGATTTTTGGGGAGGTGTCGTACCCGCGCCCGCCAACGAACAAACTCGTAGGGGCGGTGGACGGTGCGTGCCCGCCCTCCCTCTAGATGAATTGCAGCAAGAGCGGATTCGCACGGTGGTGGAGGCTAAACCGGCTTGTTACAACCACAATATTGAGACGGTACGCCGGTTGCAAGGGCCAGTGCGTCGGGGGGCTAAGTACGATCGGTCGATCGACGTTCTCCGCATTGTCAAAGAATATGACCCAAGTATTCCCACCAAATCCGGTTTGATGTTGGGGCACGGGGAAACGGCAGCCGAGATAATTGAAGCGATGGTCGATTTGCGGGATGCCAAGTGCGATCGGCTTACCCTCGGTCAATACATGAGACCATCTCTAGAACACCTCCCAGTCCGCAAATACTGGACTCCAGCGGAATTTGACCGTTTTGGGTCGATCGCCCGGGAGATGGGGTTTGAGCGCGTGCGATCGGGGCCTCTCGTCCGCAGTTCCTACCACGCCGGAGCGATCGATTAAAATCAATCTGAATTCAACTCGCCATAAACTCCTAGTTACAAAAAATAACACTCTTAAATGCCAATGTGCGACGCTCTCTGCTATTTGTGAATAGAGTGACAATATGAATTAGGAGCTTTACTTATGGCAGCACAGATAGCGAAGAACCAATTAAAATCAGACTCCGTGATGAAAACGGGCAAATTCCCTTACACCTTTCGCACAGCCTGGTTTCTAGTGCTGTTAGCTATCAATTTTGTGGTTGCAGCCTTTTATTTCCATATCATTGAATAGTTCTGCAACTAGACTTTTAGCAGACCCTGCTATTTTCGACCTCAACGTCGGAGAGTAGGAGAGGCGAGAGGGACAGAGGGAGAGTTGGGAGAGTGGGAGATAGGGAGAATATAACTTCATCCTTCTAACTAATGACTGCTGACTTCTTCCCTCTTCCTTCTATCCGTTACATCCGTTACAAAATCCGTTGCCGAACTTCCCTCTTCCTTCTATCCGTTACATCCGTTACAAAATCCGTTGCCGAACTTCCCT
>JANNOR010000190.1:0-7659 GCA_031399265.1 Cyanobacteria bacterium SOY_34_metabat_3
GTCTGGAATTCAATAAGCATCTACTTTCTACCTTTATTGATAAGTTAGATTTAGACCCGGATTTGATTTTAAACCACCCTAACCTTCCTTCAGTCTTGTCTTATGGTACTTTGGCTGCTTAAAAACTGTCCGGAGTATTGAATCATCGCCGGCATTATTATTATTAGTAATAGACAGTAAGTATCTAACAAAACATCCAAACTCATAGCGCGTTAATCCGCGTTCATCAGCGGTTAAAAAATAAAAACATCCAACTTTCCCCAAAACATTAATCCAAACATCCCCGTTTAGCCCTAAAATGAAAAAGACTGACTAGCCAACAATGCCCTATGTTTGAAGCACTTGCCGATCGACTCGAATCCACCTGGAAAAAACTGCGCGGACAAAATAAAATCTCCGAGAGCAACATCCAAGACGCGCTCAAAGAAGTCCGCCGCGCCCTCCTGGAAGCCGATGTCAACCTCCAAGTCGTCAAAAACTTCATCGGAGAAGTCGCGGCCAAAGCACAAGGCGCAGAAGTCGTTTCAGGCGTCCGTCCCGACCAACAATTCATCAAAATAGTCCACGACGAACTCGTCCGCGTCATGGGGGAAACAAACGTACCCCTCGCCACCGCCGAATCCGGGCCCACAGTGATCCTGATGGCAGGTTTGCAAGGAACCGGGAAAACCACAGCTACCGCCAAACTAGCGCTGCACCTCCGCAAGCAAAATCGTACCGCACTGCTGGTTGCAACCGACATTTATCGACCAGCGGCGATCGACCAATTGCTAACCCTCGGCAAACAAATCGACGTACCCGTATTTGAACTAGGTACTGATACCGATCCCGTAGAAATTGCCCGCCAAGGCATCGAACACGGCAAACAACTAGGCGTCGATACAATCATCGTCGATACAGCAGGCCGCCTGCAAATCGACCAAGACATGATGGCCGAATTGCTTCGCATCAAACAAACAGTACAACCCCACGAAACGCTGTTAGTTGTTGATGCCATGACAGGCCAAGAAGCGGCAAATTTAACCCGCACCTTTCACGACCAAATCGGCATTACCGGCGCCATCTTAACCAAATTAGACGGCGACAGTCGTGGTGGTGCAGCCTTATCCGTGCGACAAATATCCGGCGCACCGATTAAATTTGTCGGCGTCGGCGAAAAAGTAGAAGCCTTACAGCCATTCTATCCCGATCGCATGGCATCGAGAATCCTCGGCATGGGCGATGTCTTGACGTTAGTAGAAAGAGCGCAAGAAGAATTCGACATCGCCGATGCCGAAAAAATGCAAGAGAAAATGCTCACGGCAAAGTTTGACTTTACCGACTTTCTCAAGCAAACAAAACTGTTAAAAAACATGGGTTCCCTCGGCGGCATCATGAAAATGATTCCGGGGATGAACAAACTCTCAGACGAACAAATGCGGCAGGGAGAAGTGCAGCTAAAACGCACCGAAGCCATGATTAATTCGATGACAGTGGAAGAACGTCGCAACCCCGAACTTTTAGCAAGTTCTCCATCCCGCCGCCGTCGCATCGGCAAAGGCGCAGGCTATGCAGAAAACGACGTAACCAAGCTGGTAAGCGATTTCCAGAAAATGCGTACCATGATGCAGCAAATGAGTCAAGGCAACTTTACGGGTATGGGAGGATTGCCAGGAATGCCCGGAATGCCGGGAATGGGCGGCCCCGGCGGAATGCAGCCTGGTCGTGGCTATATGGGTGCCGGACAGAAGAAGAAAAAGAAAAAAGATAAGCCTAAAAAAGGTTTCGGACAGTTGTAAAAAGCATTAAATATATTGCACAATTGTCAAAAATTTGTAGGGGCGGGTTTCACCAACAATAATGGCCGAAAACACACGATCTCGTAAACCCGCCCCACCCCGGGATAGTTCTTATTTTACTCTTTTCTTGTTTCCGAGTTCAATCTAAAAAAACCTGGAATTGAATATGGTACAAACATTTACTCAACCAGAAACTATCTCTATAGAATTGCCAAATGCGATCGGCCTGGTTGTCAGTTGCGAGCAATTCGATACCCTAGCATTGGCAAATCCAGACTTGAGATTAGAAAGAACCGCAGAAGGAGAATTAATAGTGAATCCACCCACCGGAGGCGAATCAGGCAGCCGCAACCTCAGCATCAGCGCACAACTCGGCAACTGGTGCGAAGCAAACGACGATTTAGGAGAAGGTTTTGACTCTTCTACCGGATTCATCCTCCCCAATGGTGCTCGCCGTTCTCCCGACGCTTCCTGGGTGAGTCGAACTCGCTGGGAAGCACTAACTCCAAAAGAACGAAAAGGATTCGTTCCGCTGTGTCCCGACTTTGTAGTAGAATTGCGATCGGCCTCGGATTCTCTCTCAACCCTCCAAGAGAAGATGCGCGAATATATGGAAAATGGAGCGAGATTGGGTTGGTTGATTGACCCGCAAAATCCGCGGGTAGAGATTTACCGACAGCAGGCAGAAGTAGAAATATCGATCGATCCAGCCGAGTTGTCCGGCGAAGATGTATTGCCGGGATTTGTGTTGAATTTGAGGCGAGTGTGGCGATCAAGAGATTCAAAATCAAATTCTATTGAATCGCTTGCCTAAATTCGCGCATTGCCTGAAGGTGATTTTCAATATTAATACACCGCGCCAATAGTACAATATCTAAATCTGGCAGCACAAAAGATCGATCGACCTCAGCATATCCATCATCCCCCAACGAATACAAACGCAGCGTACCATTTTCCCAAAACCAAACTTCAGGAATTTGCAGGCGTTTGTAAGCTTCCAACTTGTCAATACCACCGCTAGTCACCACAACTTCCACCACCAAATCAGGAAATTCTCGGTTAGCCGCCAATCTATAAGATTTATCAGCTTCTCGCTTCACCAATCCCGATGGACTTTCCAGCGTCATTGAGGCAGTAGGCTGATAATCAATTCCCATTTGAAGCAGATCAAGATCCAATAGAGAACCAATTCGTTCTTTAATGGTTTCATGTTTTTCTCCAGGCATACGTCTAATCTCCAATACCCCATCTAAAAACGATAATCTCACGCCCGGACGCGAGAGCAACTGTTCAACCACCTTAAACTCTCTCCAGCTCAGTCCGTCAATTAAGATAGGTTCATCCAGCTTTTCTAACTTTTCTAAAGTTACTGTCATCTCAACCCTCCTTACTCAATCCCATCTTAATTATATCAGCGTTAATCAGCGTGCATCTGCCAACATCTGCGGTTGCAAATCCTAGCTACTGCCCCAAAACGCCCTTATTCTCATCAGGCACAAACTCCGTCACAACTTGGCCGCCGGCGCCGTCCCCTTTAACAATCACAGTTTGATTTTTCAACTCTCCCGAAGCCTTCGGCCCAGTCAAATTAAACACCGGATTTAGTTGCTTGTAAACCACATTTCCTTCTGCGTCGAAAGTCTGGTTAGTCAAATACCACGTTACGCGATCGGTATTTAATTGAGATTGGCGTTTCTCTCCAATTCCTACCACATTTCCAGTCAAATAAAATATTTTTTTATCTAAATCTCCCCGCCCCGTATCGCCAGTCATCGTCACCTTCTCCACGCGGTGAAAAACCTTCACAGGCCCGGGCGAAACCACATTTTGCGCCGGAAAATTCCAACTCATCAAACTGCTTTCTATTTGCAGCGGCGGATCTGATGGCATCAATTGAGCGTTTTGGGTCAACGTCCCAATCTTGGTTTTTAAGTCTACATCTACCTTGTCGGCAAAACCGCTGTCTGTTATTTTTTTATCTTTGTATCTGTCAATTTGAGTCGGTTTGTCGCTGTTTACCTTTTGTTGTTCCACAAACCAGACTAAGTGCTCAGTTCGCAATTGCAGCACCGGATCTTTAACATTCGCCACCACCGATCCGAATAACTCCATCCTCTTGGCCCTACTGAAAACCCGCGCTTCCTTCGCTGAAATATTAACTTGTTTGTGGTCTCCCGTCAAATTATTGCGAATAACTAAAACATCTTCCTTTGGCCGCCACTCCAACTCATTTCCGCGCAATACCACTCCATTTTTCAGGTCTTTAGCGACTATGTTACCCTTCAGAAAAACCTGATTTCCTTCCTGAAAAACCTGCCCGGTTTCTCCTTGAATGTCATAAATTTCTTTGCCGTCCTGAAACAATTTTCCCACTGGTTTCTGAACGTTAACTATCTTGTTATCTTTGCTGTAAACGGCATTTGTAGATTTTACTTTCCAAAACGTCTCGCCTTTTTCGTTTGCTTGTTCTAGGGTTACTTTGTTCAAAGTTAAAGTGCTGTTTGACTGTTGAGCAGTTTTGATATCCTCGGCTAATTTGCTTTTTTGAGCCTCTTGTGGAGCCGCACAAGCACCAATCCCCAAAATCAATGCTGCTAAAAGTAGCAGCATTAACTTTGGGGACTTGAGACTGGGAATTTTAGATTTGAAATTAATCATTGGCAATTGATAATTGGGCATTGGGCATTGGGCATTGGGCATTGGGCATTGGGCATTGGTAATTGGCTAATTAAAAACACTAATCAAAAATCTGTCATACTTGAGCTAAATTTTTAACTTCTAATTTTCAATTGTTCAACCCATCAGCTATTACCTATTACCCATTCCCCATCCCCCATTCCCCATTCCCAAATCCCTATCTGTCGTCGTGTTCGTCCATCAAGCTTAGGCCCGACAATGGGCGGTAAGCATAATTAGGGCGCGATGTTTTTTGGATGTCATCCTTAATCATTTCCAAATCGATATAGCGATCGGCTACATTGATCAAACTGTCGCTCGTCATCGATCGCAAACTCACCACCTCAACCCGCACGCCGCGATAGCTCACAGCATCCACAGCATAGGCCAAATCGCCGTCACCGCTTACCAAAACCGCCGTGTCGTAAGAACCAACCAAAGCCATCATATCCACAGCAATTTCTACATCCAAGTTGGCCTTCTTAGAACCGTCCGGTAACTGTACCAAATCCTTAGAAATCACGCGGTAGCCGTTGCGGCGCATCCACAGCAAAAACCCCTGCTGTTTCTCGTTTGTACGATCCACACCCGTGTAGAAAAAAGAGCGCAGCAGCCGCGAACCCGCAGTTAAACGGCACAGCAGCTTAGTATAATCAATCTCAATTCCCAACTGCAAAGCCGCGTAAAAAAGGTTAGACCCATCAATAAAAATGGCCACTCGACCCCGATTTTCTAGAACCTGTTCCGGCGTAAAAAGGTCGTTGGTTTCTATTCTATTCAACATGATTGTTATGCCTCAATTTTTATGAAAGATTGGTAATCAAATAAGTGCTAATTCGTAATTTCTCATAGCACCCCGAGCGCTGGCTGCCAACTATGAAGGTACTGTTTCGAGCAGTTCGAGCCGCTTAAAAACAGGTTGGGGTTCCCCCAGAGTTTGGTTTGCCGGTAAAGCGCCCCAAGCAGCATGAGCTGCAAAAGTCGCTAAACTGTTAACGGCAACCCGATCGTTAAAGTCAATTGAAAAACCTAACTGCTGATAGATAGCAGTGCTGATATTGGGAATAATCGGCGATAAAAGGTAAGATGCTAGTCTAACAGATTCCAGAACAGAATATAGCACTTGTTGGACACTTTCTAACTGTCCTTGCTTATACAAACTCCAAGGTGCTTGTACGTCAATAAACTTGTTCCCGGCTCGAACTAATGCAAGCACGGCTTCGCAAGCCTTGCTAAAAGCCAACTCTTCGTAAAAAACCGCTACTCGATCGCCCAAATCCAGGCTCATACCCTTGAGCAGGTTGTCGCCGGAAATGTTTTCCCCCGACACATTTGGAACGTAGCCTTCACAATATTTGCGAGCCATGTTTAAGGTGCGGTTAAGCAAATTTCCCAAATCATTTGCTAGCTCAGCATTCAAGGTATTGATAAACCGAGTTTCGTTAAAATCGCCGTCCTCTCCGAACTCAATTTCTTTGAGAAAATAGTAGCGCACTGCATCAGCGCCGTATTTATTGACCAATTCGACTGGATTTAAAGTATTACCCTCCGTTTTCCCCATTTTTTTGCCGTCTTTGGTTAAAAAACCGTGTGCGAAGACCCGCCCAGGCATCGGTAGACCCGCTGACATCAGCATTGCCGGCCAGTAAACGGCGTGGAAGCGGAGAATATCTTTGCCGATCAAGTGCAGGTCGATCGGCCACCATTTAGATAAAGCATTCTCTAACAGCGGGTCGCTCTCCGGATCGAGCAGAGCCGTCACGTATCCCAGCAAAGCGTCAAACCAGACGTAAATGGTGTGGCCCGAGTCAACTGGTATCGGCAAGCCCCATGCCAGATTCACCCGAGAAATCGAAAAGTCTTGCAGTCCCGAATTGACGAAACTCAGCACTTCGTTGCGTCGGCTTTCCGGCGCGATGAAGTCGGGACGTTCTGCGTACAAGGCCAGCAGTTGGTCTTGATACCGCGACAGGCGAAAAAAGTAGTTTTCCTCGTCGCGCCACTCAACTTCCTTGCTGGTATGGACGGAGCACCGATTTCCCGGTAGCAAATCCCGTTCTTCTTTGAATTCTTCGCAGGAGACGCAGTACCAGCCTTGTTGCTGGTTCAAGTAGATGTCGCCGGAGTTCCAGACGCGCTGGAAAAATTCTTTGACAATGTACTCGTGGCGCCGCGAAGTTGTGCGGATGAAGCGATCGTACTGGATGTCGAGTTGCTTCCAAAGTGCCTCAAATCCGGGAACCACTAAGTCGCAGTGAGCTTGGGGCGATCGTCCCAAACTCTCAGCCGTGCGTTGAATTTTCTGCCCGTGCTCGTCCGTCCCCGTAATTAGCAAAACAGATTTGCCCCGCAGCCGCTCAAATCTGGCTAGGGCATCCGCAGCCATAGTCGTGTAAGCGCTGCCAACGTGAGGTAAATCGTTTACATAGTACAGGGGGGTTGTAATCGCAAAGGTATTTTTAGTTTTATCGGTCGATTTCATTGAATGCTAAAAGAAAATTCCCTAAATTTAGTTTCGATCTTAGCTCAGCAGTTACATCTATGAAGTTGCAATCAAGCCAAATTTGCTGCCAGTTATATGCAGTTGTCTAATGTGGGCTATTTTCAAAAGAAATATAGCTTTCTTATCAAGATTAATCTTTTTTATATTTTTTTGACGAACTCTCAAAAAAGTCTTAATATTTGAAGATTTTTCTGCCTTCGGACTCCGCGCGTCGTCTCTTCATTTGGGCCCGTGCGCGATCGCCCTCTTCGGGTTCCTGCCGAGTCGATCGCCCGCAACTCCTGCCAGTTTGGGCTCCGCTTCTTCCGGCAGAAACCGGGTTTTTGCGAAAATCTTTCGTCAAGCAGCATCCCTTTGGTTTACTGGCCCCGGCACAGCCTAAAAGCGCAGGTTTTCGGTCAACAAACCCGGTTGCTTCATGTTGCGAGTGCCTCCTCCGACAAAAAAACCCCAAACCGGTCAAGGCTGGGGCGGTCGAATTAGGGTTTATCTAACCAGGAATTGTGCGATCGCCCTCAATCAGCCGCTGGGAAAATTGACTCGATTTCCGCCAATAGCTTCCGACAAATAATCCGCCGCAGCTTCCACCACCGCGATCGCATTTTCGTAAACCATCCGCGTCGGCCCCAAAACCCCAACACTACCCACCGGCACCGATCCCCGGCGGTAAATCGAAGAAATCAGAGTACAGCCGCGAATTGG
>JANNOR010000247.1:0-8837 GCA_031399265.1 Cyanobacteria bacterium SOY_34_metabat_3
AAGTAATATTCATTCCGGCTGCGCTGGAATGATATAGAGGAGACTGCAGTGCCGTGTCCCTACAATTGATCGCAGTAGGGACACGGCACTGCCGTCTCCTCCATCTCCTCCGTCTCCTCCGTTTATATCATTCCGATGCAAACGGATTTGATATAATAAGGTTAATCTAATTAATTTAAAATGCGATCTTTCTTAGAAAAACCCCGACTTTTTTAAGAAGTGGCGGTTCTGGGAGTTCTGTTTTTAAGGAGTATTTTCTGGAGCCACTGGTTCTGCTACTTTTGCAGTTTGAGAAGGTATAATCGGCAATTCCTTTTTTTTATGCAAATTGGGAAATTCAGTTTCTACTGATTGATTTCCCGCAGTTGTACTCGCAGTTACTTTCTCAGAAAGGGGAGCTAATGTTTCAGCAACTTTAACTTGTTGCCGCAATTGTTCGGTGGAACCCAACAAGTTACCCAGTCCCTCAATCAACCTCCGAATATTGTTGCGGACAGCCGGGTTTCCTGTGATTTCATCGACATCCGAAGTGATTTTCTGGACATTTTGAAGAGTGGCGCGTGCGGACTCTAATGTTTGGTGTAATAATTGCAAACTGGCGGGATTGTTTAGGTTGTTAGATAAATCTCGCAAATTAGCAGAAGCTTGGGCTGCATTGGCTGATAACAATTCTAAATTGTTCAAGAGTTGTCCTTGGTTAATTCGATTAATTGTCGGGCTTAAACTGCTGACAGTTACACGAAGTTCTTGACTGGCTTGATTAATGTTGTTCAAAGTTGAGACAACACTGGATCTGTTGGTTGCTACTAAGGAATTTAGTTGGTTAGCTGTTAAGGTAATTTGATTGGCTGCTTGAGTAACTGAATTAGCCGAACTTATCGCAGCGGCAGTTACTTCTTTTGTGGAATTTTCGGCTGTTGTGGTAACTTTGCGAATATCAGTTGAAACGGCTGACAATTCTCCTTTGGCTGATTCATTTAAACTTCCGATTTCTCCTCGAACGGATTGACTTAAAATTCCTACTTCTCCTTTTAATGATTGATTTAAACTTCCTAACTCTCCTTTGACTGATTGATTCAAACTGCTAAATTCTCCTTTGACTGATTGATTCAATGTTTTTATTTCTGATCTAGCAGTTATAGTTAAGTTAGATAAGTTTTCAGTAAGTTTGGCAGCACCTTTAGCCGTGTTGGCTGTGTTTTCAGAAATCGATTTAATATTGTTGAAGAGAACGGGGTCTGTGTATAAGTTAGCGAGGCGGACTGTGGAACGGATCAGTTCGTCGAGACTTACTCCAGCTTCACCTTTTAAGCGGGAATTATGGCAGATAATCTCAGGCGGACAGTCGGTAACAAAGGGATTGGCGGTAAGTAAAGATTCGGGTAAAATTGAGTTGGGTGTAATGTCGATCGACGATTCGCCAATTAAACCCGACTTATTCGCTGCGATCGCCACATCCCGGGGAATCACTAAAGTACCGGGGGCAATCTCCACCATCACATCTACGCCGTTGGAACCCGGTTTGAGGGCGGTAATTTTACCGACTGCAACGCCGCGATATCTGACAGGCGTACCTATTTGCATTCCCTGGGCGCTGGAAAACTCTATGGCAAATTTGTAGCTGCGGTTGCCAATCTGCACGCCCCGCAACCAGAGGACTAAGCCTCCAAATAAGCCGATTCCTACTAAAATTAAGAATCCGACAGAACCTTCTCTAACAGTTCGCGATCGCATATTACCTCCTTTGGCAGTTGATAGTTGGCAGTTGATAGTTGACTATCCAATAACTTGAATCGGCCCAGTAACACTGCCACTAAAAAATTGTTTAATTAATAAATTATCGGTCGTTGCAATATCACTGACTGTTCCCTCCCACTGCACTTTGCCTCGATAGAGAAACACGATGCGATCGGCAGTGCGGCGGATGGTACTTTGTTGGTGAGTGACGATCGCATAAGTGCTGCAAACACTTTTCGCCGCCTGCAACTCACGAATTAAATCTTCAATTACCGTGCTAGCGATCGGATCTAAACCCGCCGTCGGTTCGTCGTACAGCAAAACCTCGGGATTATCCCTAGCATTATCGGGATTCGCCATGATGGCGCGGGCAAAACTTACCCGCTTCCGCATTCCCCCAGACAACTGCGCCGGATAGCGTTCGCCAATTCCCGGCAAACCCACCATCTCTAACTTCTCTTCCACCAATTCCCGAATCCGGCGGCGCGGCAGCTTAGAATGCTGGTACAGTAAAAAACCGACATTCTCCTCCACCGAGAGCGAATCAAACAAAGCCGCTTGCTGAAAAACCATCCCAATCCCGATCGGATCTGCCACGTCGTCCACCCATCCGGCCCGGCGCTGTCCCTGAACGAAAACCTCACCGGCATCCGGGGCCAACAAACCCGCAATGATCCGCAAAATAGTAGATTTCCCCGTCCCGGAAGGGCCAATAATTGCCAGGGCTTCTCCCCGATAAATCCTCAGATCCACTCGATCGAGGATCGGGCTCTGGCCGAAGGACTTACTTACCCCCTTGAGTTCGATTAGCGGCTCAGCCATAAGATGTTATCAATAAGTTGTCAGTCATCAGTCTAGCTAATGACTAATCGCTGATGGCCAATCACTAATAACTTAAATTGACTGCCAGAATCAAAACTCTCTTGTATTGTAAATTTGTCAGCTCGAGCTGTTCCCATACCCTTAAGACTAATTAACCATGTCAATTAGTTCATTTCCTAAAGCCCTCCGCGTCTTGGCTAAAGCCAAGCAGGTTTTTGCCCGTTCCATAAATCCTTACCCCCCTTCTTTGCGGAACGGGCGAGTTTACCAGTGGTTTAAGTGGTTGGCCCCGGGACTGTTGGTGAAACGGTGGCTGCTGATCAGTGCTAGCGGTGTGGTGCTTGCCAGTTTGGGTTTAGCGATTTGGACTGGGATGACTCCGATTTTTTTCCTGTTGCAATTGTTGAGAAATTTTTTAACATGGCTTGCGGAAGTTCTTCCCAATTACGTGTCCGGGCCGATCGTGATTGCTGGCGGGATTTTGTTAATTCTGTGGGGCCAAACTCGCAGTTTGAACTCGATTACTCAAGTGCTGATGCCCGAAGGTAACGAGGAATTGGTCGATCGACTCCTCAACCACCGCCGCTTAAACCGCGGCCCGAAAATTGTGGCGATTGGAGGAGGTACGGGCCTGTCTAATTTGCTCAGGGGATTGAAGGACTACAGTGCCAAAATCACTGCTATTGTCACGGTGGCGGATGACGGCGGGTCTTCCGGGCGGCTGCGCCGGGAAATTGGGGTATTGCCGCCTGGTGATATTCGCAATTGTTTGGCGGCTTTGGCAGATGAGGAAAAGTTATTAACTGAGTTATTTCAGTATCGCTTTCAGGCCGGTGACGGTTTGATCGGACACAGTTTTGGGAATTTGTTTTTGACGGCGATGAGCGATATTGCTGGAGATTTGGAACAGGCGATCGCCGCGAGTTCTAAAGTTTTAGCAGTTAGGGGAGAGGTGCTGCCGGCTACTCTGAGCGACGTTTCTTTGTGGGCAGAACTGGCTGACGGCCGTAGAATTGAGGGGGAGTCCAGCATTACCGAAGCTAACGGAAAAATCCTCAAAATAGGCTGTACTCCTGCTAATCCTCCGGCTTTGCCGAGGGCTGTGGAAGCGCTTCGGGAAGCGGATTTTATTATTATTGGGCCGGGGAGTCTTTATACGAGTGTAATTCCAAATTTGTTGGTGAGGGAAATTGCCGAGGCGATCGCCAATAGTCAAGTTCCGCGCATTTATGTGTGCAATATTATGACTCAGCCGGGGGAAACTGACGGATACAGCGTTGCAGATCACATTCGGGCGATCGATCGGGCTTGCGGCCGGCCCCTGTTCGATGCTGTAGTAGTCCAGGGAAAAGTCCCTTCTGCAAAGGCTTTGATCCGCTATTCCCAGGAGAATTCCTATCCGGTAGTGCTCGATCGCGAAGCAGTAACGCAATTGGGGCGGCGAATTGTGATCGCCAACGTCATGGATGAAGATAAAAATACGGGTTTAATTCGCCACAATTCTCAAAGGTTGGCGGGAATGTTGCTGCGTTGGTACGGCCGCGCCCAGAACATTTAAGCTGTTGACTGTTAACTGTTGATTGTTAACTGTTAACTCATGTTATTGGCATATCCAAACAAGTAACAAACAACAAATAACTAATAACCAATAACTAAAATGATACTTTCACTTCCAGATGCTGAAGCTACGCGCAAGTTGGGCGTGTCATTAGGTCGATCGCTCGCAGCCGGCACTGTCATCTTATTACAAGGAGATTTAGGTGCTGGCAAAACTACATTGGTTCAAGGTATCGCCGAAGGCTTGGAAATTCAAGACTCTGTTGAAAGTCCTACTTTCACCCTAATTAATGAATATTTAACAGGGCGAATTCCGCTTTATCATTTAGATTTATATCGGTTAGAACCGGAAGAAACCGAGGCTTTACACTTAGAAAGTTATTGGGACGGATTAGAAAGGGATTTGGGAATTGTGGCGATCGAATGGGCAGAAAGATTGCAATATAAACCCGATAATTATTTGCAAATTTGTCTGAGTTATTGCGATAGTGGGCGACAAATTGAATTGATTAATCATGGCCAATTATTAGATTTGTCTTTTATAGAATCCTGATTCATTTCATCACCCGTAGGGGCGAAGCATTTGGGCATCATATTTCGCGTATATTTCATATCAAATCCGGTTGCATCGGAATGATATAGAGGACACGGCAATGCCGTTTCCCTACCGAAAATAATATTGTAGGGACACGGCACTGCCGTCTCCTAATTTTGGCGAATAATTCCGATGCTACCGGAAACGATATCATAGATTGTCGTCCGAATACTTCTCCCCTACATATCTGCGTCAAATGTCAAGGCTTCTCCCCTGACATTTGTATCCAATTTCCCATTCTCAAAAACTACTTTTCCTCCTACAATCGTTACAACCGGCCAGCCAGTCAAATTCCATCCTTCAAAGGGACTCCAACCGCATTTGCTGGCCATTTCTGCTCCGATCACCGGGCGGTAGTTGTCCAAATCTACCAATACTAAATCAGCATCAAAACCTTGGGTAATCTTACCCTTATTCGGAATCTTATAAGCCTTAGCAACAGCCGCAGACATCCAGTTAGCAACTTGAGCAACCGTACATTTTCCCTCGACT
Organism: Cyanobacteria bacterium SOY_34_metabat_3; assembly: GCA_031399265.1. GTDB lineage: Bacteria > Cyanobacteriota > Cyanobacteriia > Cyanobacteriales > Microcoleaceae > Microcoleus. Next base: position 5,204 of record JANNOR010000247.1, read on the forward strand.
GCTTGCGTTAGCATCAAAGGCAAAGAAGTTTCGACACCGGGCATTCCTGACGGTGTATTGGGATAAGTTTGAGCTTTTTCGGCTAAAGTGTGCGGCGCGTGGTCGGTGGCGATAAAATCAATTACGCCGTCGCGTAAAGCTTGCCAGAGTATTTCGTTATCGCGGGGCGATCGCAAAGGTGGATTCATTTGAGCGAAACTGCCAATGGTTTCATAAGCGCTGGTATTCAACAACAAATGCTGCGGTGTCACTTCCGCCGTTACCCAACTCGGTTTTTCATCGCGCAAAAACTCCGCTTCTTCTCCTGTCGATAGATGCAGAATATGCAATCGACGCTGATATTTCTTAGACAGTTTCACTGCTAGCTGAGTAGCTAATAAAGCAGCTTGATTGTCTTGAATTTGGGAGTGAACTGCAATATCGGTAACACCAGCAAATTCTTGACGACGCTGACTAATTCTAGCTTGGTCTTCGGCGTGTACCGCAATCAGCCGATCGCCCTTCGCAAAAATTACCTCTAAATTTTCTGCATCATCCATCAATAAGTCCCCGTGCATCGAACCCATAAACACCTTAATTCCCGGTGTCGGATTGGCATTCAGCAAATCGGGTAAAATCTCAGGAGTAGCTCCGATAAAAAAGCCATAATTGACCAAACACTTCTCGGAAGCGCGGCGCAGTTTATCATCTAAGGCAGCTTGGGTTGTGGTCAAAGGTCGCGTATTCGGCATTTCCAAAAACGATGTCACGCCGCCCTTAGCGCACGCACAGCTAGCGGTAAACAAATCTTCCTTGTGTTCCAGACCTGGTTCGCGGAAATGTACCTGCGGGTCAATTACTCCGGGTAACAGAGTTAAGCCCGTCGCATCTATTTCTCGATCGACCTCAGCGACAATTTCAGGAGCAACCCGCAGAATTTTGCCATCGCAGATTTGCACGTCACCTACCAAAAACTCGCCGTCGGGTAACAGAATGCGAGCGCGGCGGATTAACAAACTTGATTTGGGAGTCATAAGCTATAATTAAGTGAGTAATGGTGTGTGCCAGCCTGAAAAAATTTTATCCTCAAAATAGTTTTGAAAATAGTAAGAAATATAACTAGCTTTCGGAAAATTTGTAATTTGCGGTGCGCCTTACTCAACCAAATAGTACAAAAACTCAGCCCTCCGGCGAAAATTTTGCAGATTTCATCAAAAAACTGCGAATTAAGTCTATAATTTGTATCCAGCCCAGTCACTTTATACTTATGACTCGTCTAGACAAGTCAGCCGACGAAAAACCCCCGCAAGATACCGAAAATCCTTGGATAGAAGGAATTAAGACGATCGGCTTAGCAGCATTCTTAGCCTTTGGCATCCGCACCCTGGTGGCGGAAGCTCGCTACATTCCCACCGGCTCGATGCTTCCAACCTTGCAAATTAACGATCGACTAATTATAGATAAGGTCAGCTATCGATTCCAAGAGCCCCAGCGAGGCGATGTCATAGTATTTATGCCTCCAGACTCAGCCAGCTTGTGTACGGGACAGCCACCGCCGATCAAAGATGCCTATATCAAGCGAGTTATCGGACTTCCAGGAGACAACGTGGAAGTGAGAGAGGGCAAAGTTTATATCAACAAGCAGCCACTACAGGAAAAATATATTGAAGAAATTCCGCAGTATCCCTACGGGCCGGCAGTCGTCCCTCAAAATTCTTACTTGGTGCTAGGCGATAACCGCAATGCAAGCTGCGATAGTCACTATTGGGGCTATGTACCCAAGCAAAATATTATCGGTAGGGCGATCGTCCGTTTTTGGCCCCTCAACCGCACAGGCTCGATCGACCCCACACCACTTTATCCCGCTAAAAAATAGCAAACAGTCAAATCCTCGGCGGTTGGAAACCGCGTCTATACAAACGATGTCCGCCTCCGCGGACTAAGAAATATGGAATTTCAGAGCAATGTGCGATGGCTTACGCCCCGCTACGCTACGACTCTTCAACCCGCGGAGGCGGGTTTTGTTCGTGTAGACGCGGTTTCAACCGCCGGGATTTGTGGGCGGAGGCGGGTTTTGTTTTTGTAGATGCGGTTTCAAACCGCCGGGGTTTATGGGTTGATGAGCAGATTTAGTTTGAAGTTTCGCGATCGAGCACCTTCACAACTTTGTTATACATCTCCTCTGCTTCTTGCGGCGAATTGCCGATACTCGTCAATCCCAATTTGCCAAACTCCGACAAACAACCCATTAAATGAAACACACTCCCCGTCTCAGTACCGCTGTCAAAGTGTAGTTGATTGTCAGCAATAATATCCATCAAATCATTCGGCAATAATCCTCGATACCGCGCTTTTTTTAAATTGTCCGAAGCCACATAATATTTCGGACGGCCCTGCTGGCTGTAAAATAATCCCGTAGTTCGCTCGTACCGACCATTTGTTAACAGCTTCAGAGCCATAAACGGATGAGTTGTGCCTCCTTTTCGCAAGTTAATTTCTATTGCTTGAATGTCCCATTTACCATCAGGTTGCCGCACCGTGAGAAAATCTACTCCAAATCTCTCTAAAGCGCCTTTTTTAGCTAAATTTTGCCCGACTTTCCATCCCAATTCTTGCAGCGCCAGCCGATATGATTCGTCCGCCGGAAATCGACAACCCAAGAAAATTTGACCGTCTGGGCCTCCTAAAATCTGGTCGTGGGTTGAGAGAATTTCCACTTCGCCGCTAGGGACAATTCGACCTTGGACGCTGGGCGAGAACTTTTCTGATCCTTCGATAAATGCTTCAGCAATTGCCCCTAATTCAGGAATGCGGCTGCTGAAATTTTCCCAGGTTTCGCTGCTTGATTGAAAACGCAAATTCTCGAAGCGATCGCCAATTGCTTTGACTCTTTCTTGATGTGCTGTATTGGCGATCGGCTTCAAGTCTAAAATTGCATTTCCTTCCCCCGAAAAACCTTCATTTAACTTAATTACTATCCGCTGCAAATGCGGCTGCCTTTCCCACAATGCGGCCGTCGCTTCTGCCAAATCTTTCACATTCCAAACCAACTCCGAACCGTCAGGATAAGGCACGCCGCATTCTTTAAAAATTTGCCTGCTGCCGCTTTTTGTTCCCCAGTAAAGCAAATCTGGATCGCTCGCCCACAAAGGAATTCCCAATTTAACCGATAACTCCCGTTCTAAGGGCGTCGAGTTGTAACAAACCATATAAGATTTTGTCGGCCGCACTGAAGAGCGAATCCGCTCCATCAACCGGGGACGATCTAAAATTTTCTGGGTAAGTGATTTGGCAGAAGCATCATAAGCCGAGAACAGTAAAAGCCGATCGCGCGCGTGAGAAAAAGGAATTCCCGGCAACAATTGCAGGTAATAATCCACAATCATTGGGTGCAGCGGCTCTGAGGTAATATAAATCAAGCGAGTGCGAGGATTCCGCAGGCGAATCAACGAAAATAAGTGTCGTTCTTCATAGTGGTAAGCACCCTCCACTTTCTGCATTTCTCGCTGGTCTAAACTGAGAGAAGGGATGACGATAATATCACAATCTCCGCTATCAAATTCTTCTATAGCTTGCCAGCGTTCGCGTAATTCTGTTTGAAGATTGCGAAATTTTTGTGCGGATTCGGAAGATGAATTATTTAACTCTTGCATGG
>JANNOR010000249.1:0-6364 GCA_031399265.1 Cyanobacteria bacterium SOY_34_metabat_3
TGCGGATTTGCGGGGTGTTGGGGTAGATTTGGCCCAGGCTTACGGCCAAGCGTGCGATCGGGTTTCTCAGTTAGTTGACAAGCTAAAATCTCCGCTTTCCCAGCAATCTACTCTGATAGAATGGACTCCTCCCAATGACGGACAAGACGCCCGTTCCACAACAGAAAATACAGAATTGAGTTATACCAGCAATACTACTCCCGAAAAGTATTGTGCCAATGTCTTAAAAGCTAAGGATTACATCAAAGCCGGAGATATTTTCCAAGTAGTTATTTCGCAGCGGCTAGAATCTGAATACAGTGGCGATCCTTTTGCACTTTACCGCTCTTTGCGCTTGATCAATCCTTCTCCGTACATGGCTTATTTTAATTTCGGAGATTGGCAGATTATCGGTTCGAGTCCCGAGATTATGGTGAAGGCAGAAAATACTGCTGATGGTAAGAGAATCGCAACTCTGCGCCCGATCGCCGGTACTCGCCGCCGGGGGAAAACTCCTCAAGAAGATGAGGCTTTGGCTGCTGAATTGCTGCAAGATCCGAAGGAGATTGCGGAACACGTGATGTTAGTCGATTTGGGCAGAAATGACTTGGGCAGAGTTTGCCGCAGCGGTACGGTGAAAGTTGATGAATTAATGGGAATTGAGCGTTATTCTCATGTGATGCACATTGTCAGCAATGCGGTGGGAGAATTGGCCGAGGATAAGACGGCTTGGGATTTGTTGAAAGCTGCTTTTCCGGCGGGTACGGTTAGCGGTGCTCCCAAGATTCGGGCGATGGAAATCGTGCACGAGTTGGAAGGTTGCCGCCGGGGCCCGTATTCTGGGGTTTACGGGTATTATGATTTTGAGGGACAGTTGAACAGCGCGATCGCCATTCGGACTATGGTTGTTCGCTCTTTAGGCGGTGACAAACATTCGGTTTCTGTGCAAGCCGGTGCTGGTTTGGTAGCTGATTCTAACCCGGAAATGGAATATGAGGAAACGCTGAATAAAGCGAGGGGAATGCTGCAAGCAATTCGCTGTTTGAAATAGGGCATGGGGCATTGGGCATGGGGCATTGGGCATGGGGCATTGGGCATGGGGCATTGGCGAGGCAGAGCCTCTAGATATGCGTTACCAGGCAGAGCCGGGTAACGAGAAATAACGAGAAAGAAGGACTAAAGTTATTGCTACAAACTACTTTTACCAGAGAGATGATTATGAATTTTTACATAGTTGATGTATTTGCCGAGTCAAAATATGCTGGCAACCAGCTAGCGGTATTTTGCGGTGCGGGAGTTGCCGAACTATCTGATGCCGAAATGCTGATGATAGCGAGGGAAATTAATTATTCGGAAACTACATTTGTGCGATCGACCGATCGACAAAACGGCGGCTACGACGTGCGGATATTCACCCCCAAAAAAGAGTTACCCTTTGCCGGTCATCCCACATTAGGAACAGCATTCGTTTTGCAGCAAGAAATCATCAATCAACCTGTAGAACAAGTTATATTAAACCTAGCAGTCGGTCAAATTCCAGTTACTTTCAAATATCGCGATCGAGCCGCAGATGTTTTGTGGATGCGGCAAAACTCCCCAACTTTCGGTAAAGTTATATCAGCCGAAACTCTGGCTGGCGTACTAAATTTAGAAGTAAATGCAATAGATGAAAGATTCCCAATTCAAGAAGTTTCTACAGGAATACCATTTATAATAGTACCGCTGAAAACTCTCGCATCGCTCAAAAAAGCTCAAGTCAACTTAGATAAATATTTTCAGCTAATTGAGACAACAGAAGCGAAGGAAATTTTGATATTTTGTCCTGAGACTTACAGCGATGTCAATGATTTGAGCGTGCGAGTCTTCGCCCATTCTTTAGGCATTCCCGAAGATCCGGCGACGGGAAGCGCCAACGGCTGTTTGGCTGGATATTTGGTAAATTATGCCTATTTTGGCAAGAATTCGGTTGATATTAGAGTTGAGCAGGGTTATGAGATCGATCGACCTTCTTTACTGTTGTTGCAATCTCAGAGAAAAGACAGTGAAATAGAAGTATTGGTTGGCGGCAGAGTAGTGATGATTGCTAAAGGAGAATTTGTGTAGAATCCGCAACTTCATTGATAGGCGTTGCTGATTTGGGGTATGATTTGTCTCCGAAATTTAGTAGGGGCAATTCATGAATTGCCCCTACTCTAAATTTCAAGGATTGCTATAACTTCTGTTAATATGAGGTAGCTCATATTTATTCAAGCGAGTTAGCGGGATACTGAAATAGTCATCTTTTCCAGATACTTTCCAATGCTAGAAACATTTTCTCAGTCTTTAAATTTATCCCCTGACGCTTCCGAAGCTTTGCTGTCACTTCCCTTAAGCAGCTTGCTGGATTCACCGGAGCTCGATCGACTGTTGGGAAGTCTCGATACAGATTTGCTCAAACAAAGCTTACCAACTGCTGGGGCTGTCTTAGCGAAAAATCTCCCAGCTTTTTACGACTGGTTAGAAACTGAACTAGAGATTAAAAACGTCCCCGACAGTCCCGATCATGCTACAAAATGGGTAGTCGGTTTTTTGAAGAATCAAGAAAGTTTAACTCGTTTAGTTGAGTTGCACAAATCGATTCCTAGCGCTGCATTAGAACGATCGATCCCGCGTTTAGTCGGTGTATTTGAGGATGTAACACCGATCGCACTCAAGCAAGAATGGGAGAAAGCGATCGCAGCACTTTGTTTGGTGCTCGCCGCCGCAGCCCGCGAAAATCAGCCGTCTAGGGATTTAGTAAGAGTTTAGGTAAAATCGCTATTTCGGAAAAGTTGCAATTGGTTGGGGTATATTTGAACTACCACAGGCTTTTTGTGGTTGAGGACGATCGCATTATGCCGATTTAACAACAGCCAATGAGCCAAAATTACCACCAACACCCGCCTTTTCCGAAACTTTTCATCTAAACGCGCCATTTGGACGATCGCCTCTTCAATCTTATACCGCCAGTTTTTCCCTTTTTGAGAAATTACAAAAGTCGTTCCCGATATGTAACCGCCTCGATTTGCCCAGAAAGCATACCTTTCACCTAAAGTAAAGTAGTGAAAAACATTTGTAGCGGTACAAGATTTAACCAACTTTTCACAAACGCCCAAAGCATTAAAAGTGACAGTCGATCGCATAAAATTGTAGTATTTTGCAGCAATTTGCTGAGCGACTTTCCCGCCCAAACTTTCTCCGATGATATCCGCCGGATTCCCGCTGGCAAATTGCTGCTTAATCCAATCAACAGCACCGCAAATTTCTGCTGATTTTAACTGCCGTTTTAATTTGGCGACAAACACATCTGGCGTATCTTCCAAAACGCGATCGAAAGGATACCACGAACCGTAACCGCGAATTACCATAACTGGCGGATTATTGCCAGAAACGGGAAACCGGCTTTCAGCATAAAAACCTGTTTTAAAATCTTCAAACACTTTTTCTACTAGATAACCGTGCACTAACTCTCCTGACTGATGCCGAACGTAAATTGAAGGATTATTCGGTTCAAAAGTATCGTGAAGTTGGGGTTTGGCAAACTTTTCGTACAGGGAATCTAGCAAGTGCCGTCCGGTTTGGCGATCGACAAAATCCCAATTGGTTGTCATTCTTTGATAGTAGGGTGCGCAATGCGCACCTTACAAAAACTTGGTACAAATATTACAAAACTCGCAACGTAGTAGCAATACTATCGACTGCTTCCATCGCGCGAATTTCATCGAGTGCTTGTTGAAAATTACCTTCCCTAACATCGTGAGTCACGACTACAATTTCTGCTAAGTTGCCGTGAATCCCCGTCTGCACAATAGATTCCAAACTCACTTTGTGATCGCCGAAACAAGTGCCAAGTTTCCCAATTACTCCCGGAGTATCCCGTGTCAGAAAACGGGCGTAAAAGCGAGTCACAAGTTCTTCCATCGGAGCAATTTTGCAGTAGTGCTGGTGACTGCAACTCAGCAAAGGATGGGGAATCGGCACTGTTTCGGTTTTCAGGATGGCCGCCACGTTCAAAATGTCCGATACTACCGCGCTAGCTGTCGGGCCAGCACCCGCCCCGCGCCCGTACAGCATCAATTGCCCGATCGGCTCACCTTCGACTAAAATAGCGTTATAAACACCATTAACACTAGCTAGTGGATGAGTTTTTGGAACAAAGCTAGGATGCACTCGAATTGAAAGCAGTTCTTCATCTGGTATTGACTTGATATCTTGAGCAATAGCCAGCAATTTAATTACAAATCCCAGCTTATCAGCGTAGTCAATATCAGCCGCACTAACTTGCCTGATACCTTCGCAGTGAATATCTTCTAATTTGATGCGTCCACCAAAAGCTAGCGATGCTAAAATAGCAATCTTATCAGCAGCATCCAATCCATCTACATCTGCTGTAGGGTCAGCTTCTGCATAACCCAATTGCTGAGCGTCATCGAGCACTTCGCCAAAGTCTGCGCCTTCTGTCTGCATCCGCGTCAGGATGTAATTAGTTGTGCCGTTAACGATGCCGATGAGACTTTTGATGCGGTTTGCACCCAAAGATTGTTTGAGGGTTTGAATGACTGGAATGCCGCCGCCGACAGCAGCTTCTAGCATTACATAAACGCCTTTTTTGTTGGCAGCATCGAAAATTTCGTTGCCGTAGCGGGCAATAACTGCTTTGTTGGCAGTGACAACGTGCTTGCCGCTGGCAATAGCTTGCAGAATGAGCGATCGCGCCGGTTCCAATCCACCAATTAACTCTACTACAATATCAACATCCGGGTCAGTTGCGATCGCTTCCAGATTAGTTGTCAGCACATTTTCTGGCAATTGTAAAGACCGAGTTCTAGAAATATCGCGCACTCCCACCCGATAAATTTCCAATTCCTGTAACAGCGGATGGCGACCATCTGGGGAGAGCAAAATCTCTGCCGTGCCCGCGCCAACAGTACCTAAACCTAGCAAACCAATTTTGAAAGCCACAACTTTGACCCGTAGAAACTCAATTAACTACAATCATTGTATGCTAATCAAGCAATTTGTCATTTAACTAAGCTCAATATCCAGATACCAGACTTTTTCAAGAAGTCTGGTATCTAATTTGATATGATGACAATTTAAAGTTCTGAATCCATGTCTACCCCCATTTCTCGCAGCCGCTGGGCCAATCTTTCTGCCCGTTGACGTTCTACGTTGACTTGTTGTCCTAGTTCCTGATTTTGTTGTCCTAGTTCCTGATTTTGCTGTTCTAGCTGCTGTCGCTGCGCTTGTTCTTCTCGAATTAAATCTTCTACCAGCGGCGGACATAACACTTGATTCACCGATAGAATAAATTCAGCGAACTGTACAGACTGAACTTGCTGTCCCGGCAAAAATTCCTGGTGAGAATAACTACCTTCATTTTCGGGACGGCTACACACTCGGATTTTCGGTTGATTGGCATCTACAATCCAATATTCAGGAATGTCAATTAAGTCATATTCTGCCCGTTTACGGATGTAGTCGTCCCGCCAATTTTGACTGGTAACTTCTATCACTAATAGTGGTTTTTCTTCAAAGTCTAAAACTGCGGAACCAGGTTGTGCACAGACTTGTTCCCAAAGACTCTGAGTGCAAATCACCACATCAGGAACGCGCGAAGAATTTTCCTCGGTTCGGACTGCGGTAGTGACAACTGCAACTAGCGGTAGATTGTGTGCTGCAAAGAAGCATCGGAACTGGTAAACCAAAAATTGAATAATTTTGATATGTATAGCTGTGGGTGTTGGTATTTCAACGATCTGTCCCCGATCTAATTCGTAACAAACACCTGATTCTCCCTGATAGTCTAGATACTCTTCAAATGTTAGTTTTTGGGTAGAAATTAGGATCATGTCACTTATCTCCCTTTTTCGGTGAGCTTACTCTATATTTTACACTTTTTATTTGGGATTGCTATATCGTATCGTTTCCGGTTGCATGGGAATTATTAGTAGCCAAAATGAGGAGACGGCAGTGCCGTATTATTAAAAGCCAAAATGAGGAGACGGCAGTGCCGTGTCCCTACAATCAATCGGGAGCATCTCACCTTTGTAATAAGCATAAATACTCAGTAGTAATTAGCTCAAAACATGACAAAATGAGGGCATTTCCTTGAGGCTCGATCATGACTCCTGAATCCGTAAAACAAGTCCAGTTTCATGCCCAGCAGATTGCTAAAATCCTCTATTCTGATACGAACCCAGCATCCATTCAGACCTTAGGCGCGATCGAAACCGTGGTTCGCCAGAAAATGCTGGAGTCCGTCAGCCCCGAAATCGGTGTTTTTTTATCAAAAACGTCACTCAAACAACAGCCGGAAGACCCCGCCAGCTCAAAACAACGCTTGGGTCGCTCAAGATCACAAAAA
>JANNOR010000029.1:0-10320 GCA_031399265.1 Cyanobacteria bacterium SOY_34_metabat_3
TTTTTAAATCTAGCCATTAAAAAGTTAGACGTGAGCGTAGCTTATTCAATTTTCTCCGGGTTGGGAATTGCTCTTGTCACTATTGGAGGCATTTTCTTTTTTAAAGACCCGATCACGGTTTTTAGACTCACTGCCATTTCCCTAATCATCATCGGTGTGATTGTTTTGAATTTTACAGGTTTATCTCATTGAAAAATGCTAAGAATAAGTACAGTGCTGGATGCACCAGTACAAAAAAAACCGGGTTTTCGATCGACATTAAGGGCTCCGAATTTCATATCTTCACAAAAAACCACGTTTCTGCCTCCAAAAAATAAAGTAATACCAACTCTGGGTTTACTATCCCCTTAATTTTTTGCCCGATCGGGAATTGGATAGCTGTGCCGATCGAACGCTATGCTGTAGGAGAGTATCCGTCTCGATCGCGCTCTCCCTCGGTTCTACGCTATGACCCAAAACATCAACCCCACAGCGTTGCCTCCCGCCTTTCCCGATCACACGCAACTCCCAGAATCTGACGGCACGTTTGTGAAAAACTTTCAAGAACATCCCCAGAGTATCCTACTCACAGACTCCCTGGAAATTACGCTGCAAAATCTTCATCCCGACGGACAATATGCGATCGGGCAAGATTGCGGCATCTACTGGCGCGAAACCGAACCTCCCGAAAAGGGTGCCGAAGCCCCTGACTGGTTCTACGTCCCCAATGTCCCGCCGAGATTAGACGGACAATACCGCCGTTCCTACGTGTTCTGGCGCGAGTATATGGTGCCAATAATTGCGATCGAATTTGCTAGTGGCGATGGTTCAGAAGAACTCGATAGCACTCCCTTATCTGCTTTACCATCTGGCGGAAACCAGAAACCAGGAAAATTTTGGGTATACGAGCGGATTATCAGGATTCCCTACTACGCAATCTACAAGATCCAAACCAATGAATTGGAAGTCTACAACTGTGTGAATACTCGTTATATTCGCTTGGAACCGAACGATCGCGGGCATTACTCGATCGACCTGATGGGAGTAGAGTTGGGTGTATGGTCGGGTAGCTATCAAAATCAGACGCAGCAGTGGTTGCGCTGGTGGGATAACCAAGGCAATTTATTGCTGACAGGAAGCGAGCGAGCTAGGCTGGAAAGCCTGCACGCCCAACAGGAACGCCAACGAGCCGATGCTGAAAGCCAACGGGCCGATGCTGAAAGCCAACGAGCCGATCGCGAACGAGAACAAAAAGAGCGATTGGCGGCTTATTTGCGATCGCAGGGAATCGATCCCGATCGTATATGAGCCTTGTCTGTTGCTCTTTTTAAATCTAGCCATTACCAATGAACACTTTACCCGTTGTTTCGATTAAAAATCTCAATCATTCTTTCGGCGAAGGACAACTTCGCAAACAGACATTATTTGATATCAACCTCGAAATTAATCCGGGCGAAATTGTGCTGATGACTGGGCCTTCGGGGTCTGGAAAAACAACCTTATTGACCTTAGTTGGAGCTTTGCGATCGATCCAAGAAGGTAGTCTCAAAATTCTTGACCAAGAATTGCACGGAACTAGGAAAAATAAATTAGTTCAAGTGCGGCGCGACATCGGCTATATTTTCCAAGCTCATAACTTGCTCAAATGTTTGACAGCTAGGCAAAATGTGCAAATGTCCCTCGACTTGCACAGCCATCTTTCCAACCAAGAAACTAATGATAAAATAGAAGCAATTTTGGAAGCTGTGGGGTTGGGAGACAGGATAGATTATTACCCAAGCAGTCTTTCGGGCGGACAAAAACAAAGAGTTGCGATCGCCCGCGCATTAGTCAGCCAACCCAAATTAATCTTAGCCGACGAACCGACAGCAGCGCTAGACAGCAAATCCGGTCGAGATGTGGTAGAGATCATGCGAGGTTTGGCGAAAGAACAGCACAGCACCATCTTGCTCGTCACCCACGACAACCGGATTTTAGATATTGCCGATCGCATTATCCACATGGAAGACGGCTACCTCGCACAAGACACATCAACACCGACTGCAACAGGCGTTTTATCGGCAAAATAAAATTAATTAAACTCAGCTTATTTCCGAGAACCTGGACGCTTTCCTCCTACCTTCGCAGGGCTTTTTGTGCCAGATTTGGCTGGACTTTTAGAACTACTTTTGCCGCTTTTTTGCCCCTTAGATCCTACCAACTGGCTATCATCGGGATTTGCAGGTCTGCCTGTAGCCGTTCTCGTAGTCCTAAACGTAACATTCACCCCTTCATTCGACTGTTCCAGCACCAACATCGGCGTCGGCTTTGCTTTTTGATCCCACTCAATGTGAACGATGCGACCTTGAATTGTCGGCTGCCAACTGTCATGGTCATCTGAAGGACTCAGATAAGTTTCCAAACAGTCAATAATTTGATTGATTGTTGCCGATGTTGCCTGAGTCGGCAGTTTCATCAACTTAATTTGAATCCGAAACAGCACTCGCTTTTCTATTTTTACTGCCGGATCGCCTGTTTCGTATTCGATATCAAACATCGAATCCACTTGCCTGCCACTCCCCGCAGTCCCGTTTTTATCTCCCACTGCACTCTGAGTCGGACGCAGGGCAATACTAATTTTGTCTTTGACTTTTACCTTAATCTGGTTCACAATAGCAAAGTGAAAGACTTCTTCCGCCATCCGCATTCTCAGGTAGTCTAAATTAAAGTCTCGCGAGTGGATGAGGTCGGGGTTCTTTTCCATCTTTGTCATCGTTTCCAGAGCCATTTTGTATTTTTTCTGGAGTTCTCGATTTCTAAACTCCTCAAATTTGAGCTTCTTGCTCAAATCGTCGAGTTTTAGCTTGGTAAACACCGCTAAACCGATCAGCAATAACAACAGTAATCCCGACGCTCCCATCAAGAGTTGGTCTGAGGACGGATCTCCGGGTTTAGCCTGTTTAGGTTTGGGAGAGGCTACTGCCAACCTTGGTTCTACAAGGATTATTTTGGTTGACATGGGCTTTTAAAGGGTAAATTTTGACGCTATATTTATACAGGACTCCAGAGTAGAGCAGGCAGTGCAACTCGATCGACCAACATTGACATCATTCCACCACCATCTTGATACAACTGGATTTCTGCAACTCGAACCGGCACCCTCTAATTAATACTTTATCTTTAACTGCAAGCAGGTTCCCGAAATATAGCAAAATCGCGCGCTGGCAGCGGCAAAAAGAGATAGTCAATTGTCTGTGACATATTATACCAATATAGGTTGAAAAAATGTTTGTTCGGCGGACTCCGTTGCTAGGAAAATAAAACTAAATACACATAAATTAATAGTAACTGTAGGAGGGAGCAGAGGAAAACATCGAACAGAACAGCCGATCGCCCGGACGGTCGAGGGACGGACGCTGGAAGGGTGCTAATTGCTACAGCTATATCCCGGGCGCCGTGGGAGTCCATCGGTGGCTCGGTGAGATTAGAATTCTTTGCGGGCGATCGAGCGCGTGTCTCCTTAGCTAAGATTACAACTAATACCACCAATATTCGATCGTGACCTACGAACCCCTGCACCACAAATATCGCCCCCAGACATTTGCCGAATTAGTCGGTCAAGAGGCGATCGCCCAAACCCTCACCAGCGCCATCCTACAAGAGCGCATAGCACCAGCATATCTATTCACCGGCCCCAGAGGCACCGGTAAAACCTCCAGTGCCAGAATTTTCGCCAAATCCCTCAACTGTATTTCTACTGGTGTCCCCACCCCGACACCCTGCGGCAAATGCAACGTTTGCCAAGAAATTGCCCGGGGTTCAACGCTAGATGTCATCGAAATAGACGCCGCCAGCAACACCGGAGTAGATAACATCCGAGATTTGATCGAACGAGCTCAATTTTCCCCCGTACAGTGCCGCTATAAAGTATATGTAATCGACGAGTGTTTGACGGGTGATTCTCAGGTGCAAACTAGCGAAGGTCTGATGCGGCTCGACAATCCCAATATCAAAGGAAAAAAAGTCCTCAGCTATAACGAAAGCTCAGAAGTTTGGGAATTTAAAAAAGTTTTGAGATGGTTAGAACGGGGTGAAAAGCCAACACTGGTTATTAAGACGAGCCATCGAGAAATTAGATGCACCGGCAATCACTTAATCAGAACCGAACAAGGATGGATACCAGCAAAAGACGTAAAAGAAGGAATGAAGATACTATCTCCTGTGAATGTGGGTGTGGCACCCTCATTCACAAAATTGGAACAGATGGACGCTTGCGGAGATTTGCCAGAGGACATCAATTTTACGGGAATACCTATGGACAAAAATCCTACGACTTTGCCTCTATTCTCGAACAGGCTCAACCCATCCGATCTCTCTGTGCGTGTGGCTGTGGAGAACAACTCCAAATACCAGACTTTTTACAAAAAAAAGGCAAAGGGATTAAGAGCATTCAGTCTTATTGGCAGCGGCATCCCTATAAAAAAGGACACGGACTTTGGGATGCAAGAACCGAAAAGTTTTTCGCAAATGCCGAAGTTTTGCAACCAGAAACACTCGGGCTCATTTACGGAACATTGCTTGGAGACGGTTGTATCACCTACCCAAATAAATATAGCCGATTTCCAAGATTGGGCTGGACACACGGAGAAAAGCAGCGGGAATGGTTGGAATACAAAGCCTCTTGCCTTTCGACACTGCGACCAAAGTTACGAGTTACACCTAACCAAGGATACGGAAATATATCAGTCTGCTGCAATACAGTCTGCCATCCCCAACTTAGAGAAGTCTTTGACGCTGTTAAACCCAACGGAAACGCAAAATACCTCACAATGGATTGGCTCGATTGCGTCACTCCCGAAGGACTTGCTTGGTGGTATATGGATGATGGATCGCTCAGCCTTTCGCCAGAAGGAAGTCCAACTATTCAAATTCATACAGAAGGATATTCTGGGGAAGAAAATCAACTCATTGCCAAGTGGATTACAGGCTTGGGATACCCAACAACAACCAAGTTTTATACAAGGTCTAAAACAGGTAAAGTCTACCACTACATACATATGGGCGCTGAAACTAGCAGAAAATGGGTGGCAGACTTTAAACAGTATTCAATCCCTTCAATGGATTACAAATTCGGAGAAGGTAGAATCTGTAAAAGTCGTTGGGGTCGAGAAAGTTTATGACATAGAAGTAGAAGACAACCACAACTTTGTCGCTAACGGTCTTCTGGTTCATAATTGCCATATGCTAAGCACCCAGGCATTCAACTCTCTCTTGAAAACCTTAGAAGAACCACCCGATCGCGTCGTATTCGTCCTTGCAACAACCGACCCACAAAGAGTCCTACAAACCATCATCTCTCGCTGCCAGAAATTCGACTTCCGCCGGATTCCCCTCGACTCAATGACCGCACACTTGCACAAAATTGCCCAATTAGAAAATATCAATATTGTCAGTGATGCAGTACAAATGATCGCTCAACTCGCCCAAGGAGGACTGCGAGATGCCGAAAGCCTGCTCGATCAACTCAGCTTATTTTCCGGCGAAATAACAGTTGAAAAAGTTTGGGATTTAGTCGGCGCTGTCCCCGAAAATGACTTGATGGATTTGCTGCAAGCTATAGAAAAAGACGATCCTACAGCATTAATAGACATGACTCGCCATCTCATGGATCGCGGTCGGGAACCGCTAATCGTGCTGCAAAGTCTCGCGAGCTTTTACCGAGATTTACTAATAGCCTCATCAGCCCCAGAACGGTCGGATTTAGTAGCTTTGACAGCCGGAACCTGGGAAAAACTTTGCACTTTTGCGCGCAATTGGGATGCCGAGTTAATTTTGGCAGGTCAGAAACACTTGCAAACTCACGAAGTGCAAATCAAAAATACTACTCAACCGCGTTTGTGGCTAGAAGTAACGCTGTTGGGATTGTTGCCCTCAGCAATTAGAACTCAGCAGCAACCAATCAGCGAACCCAGGGCGGGCACGGGGGCACCGCCCCTACAATCGAGGGCGAACACGGGGGCACCGCCCCTACAATCGGGGGGGAATCAGACAGCTAATATTGAACAATCTTCAGTTCCAAATTCGCAAAATCCTCCAGAGAGTTCCCAGCCTATTGATAATCGAACAGAAAACACATCTCCTTCACAAAATCCAGCACCTATACCAACTGCTGAAACTAATTATTCTGATAATTCAACCAATATTACAGGGGATGAAATCGATCTAAATCGAGTGTGGGAACAGGTACTCGATCGCGTGCGGCCGCACGGGACTCAATCGCTACTTCGCCAACACGGACAGCTAGTAATTTTTAGCAATAATACTGCCAATGTTAAGATTAGTTCGCAGCCGTTGCTCAATATGGTCAAAGACAAAGTACCTAATATTGAAGAAGCTTTTTTGCAAGTTTTTAACCGTCCAGTAAAAGTAAAAGTTGGATTGATCAATCCCCCTGAAACTAATAGTTATAGCGCCCGAGATTTGCCCAATTCTCACGGACGTGTTGGCGAAACTCCGAGGAATTCTCCTCCTGTGAGTGAGGCGAATCAACAGGTGCAGCACTCGGCCGATTCTGAGGTTCCCAATAATTTTTATAGGGATGGGGGAGAAGAACAAAAACATCCGCCAGTTGCTGAAAATACTGCCGTTAATGTGCAGGCAATTTCGGGAGTGTCATCGCCGACAAACGACTCTACAGACTCTCAGAATGACTTAAATGCTCGGGCTGTAGCGGTGCGTGCTGATGCTCGATCTGTGGCGAATACGACTAGGCAATTGGCCGATATGTTTGACGGGGAAGTAGTCGATTTGTCGGATGACTTAGAGATTTGGGAATCGCCAACTTTTAGATTGGAATCTGAACCGGATTTTCCTGAGTTATCTTCTGATTTAGGTGAGGATGATTTTATAGATTGGTAAATGGGAATTGGGAATAATACCAAATCCGGTAACACCGACACGATATAAACGGAGGACACGGCACTGCCGTGTCCTGATTGTGGGTAATATTAATTCCGATGGTATCGGAAACTTATTGACAATCTGAAAATTGTTAAGCTGACTCGGGTTTTGGTAGGGAAGACGGAAGTACCAATAACTCGGCGGTCGATCGCTTCTCGACCATTTCCTTAGTAATCGTACACCGGGAAACATCCTTGCGCGAGGGCAACTCGTACATCACATCCAACATCAACTCTTCGACAATTCCCCTGAGCGCCCGCGCCCCAGTTTTGCGGCGGTATGCTTCCTGGGCGATCGCCCGAATCGCATCCGGCTGAAAATCCAACTGCACGTTATCCATCTTTAGCAGCTTTTGATACTGCTTAGCCAAAGCATTGCGCGGCTCAGTCAAAATCGCCATCAGCGTTTCCTCATTCAGCGGATCTAACACCGCCGCCACCGGCACCCGTCCGATAAACTCAGGAATCATCCCGAATTTCACCAAATCGTCTGGTTCGAGTTGCTTGAGCACGTCGGCGGCCCGCTTTTCCTTCGGCTGAGCTTCTCCCGGCTGAATAAAACCCATTGACTTTTTACCAGTTCTCTGCTCGATCACTTTTTCGAGACCGACAAAAGCACCGCCGCAGATAAACATGATATTGCTGGTATCAATTTGGATGCAGTCTTGATAGGGATGCTTGCGGCCGCCTTGGGGCGGTACATTGGCGATCGTCCCCTCCAGCATTTTCAGCAGCGCCTGCTGCACTCCTTCGCCCGACACATCCCGCGTAATCGAAGGATTTTCGCTTTTGCGGGCAATTTTATCAATCTCATCAATATAAATAATTCCGCGCTGCGCCTCTTCCACATCCATATCTGCCACTTGCAGCAGCCGCAGCAAAATATTTTCCACATCTTCGCCGACATAGCCCGCTTCCGTCAGCGTCGTCGCGTCAGCCACCGCAAACGGCACGTCTAGCATCTGGGCCAAAGTCTGAGCCAGCAGAGTTTTGCCGCAGCCTGTGGGCCCGATCAATAAAATATTCGATTTTTGCAGTTCTACTTCTTCCGGCGGGTGCTTGCCGCTATTTTTGGCATGGATAAAGCTCAGGCGCTTGTAGTGGTTGTAAACAGCCACCGAGAGCACTTTTTTCGCCTCATTTTGGCCGATCACGTTTTCGTCGAGGTAATTTTTAATTTCCCTCGGCTTCGGAATTTGGCTCATCGTCATACTTTTGCCCGAGGTAGCGCGGCGCTTTTGCGTCGTTTCCTGCTTCGCAGCCGCCGCAGGCACCGCACTCGAATCAAACAACTCCTCATCTAAAATTTCATTGCACAAGTCCACGCATTCGTCGCAGATATACACACCTGGGCCTGCGATCAACTTGCGCACTTGCTCTTGAGACTTGCCACAAAACGAACATTTTAGATGGGAGTCGTACTTAGACATAACAGCCTCTTATTTCAGTGGAGTGACGTTTTCTCCCGCAGCCGGAAGGTTTTCTTTTTCGATAACTCGATCGACCAAACCGTAATTTTTGGCTTCCTCGGCTGACATAAAAAAGTCGCGCTCAGTATCCGCCTCTAATTTATCCAGCGATTGACCTGTGTGGTGCGACAGCAGTTCATTCAGCTTACGCTTATGATAAAGGATTTCTTTGGCTTGAATCTCAATATCAACTGCTTGACCTTGAGCGCCTCCCAGCGGCTGGTGAATCATAATTCTCGAACTGGGAAGAGACATCCGTTTGCCGTGGGCTCCTGCTGTCAGCAGAAATGCGCCCATACTCGCTGCCAAACCGTAACAAATCGTCACCACATCGGGGCGGATTTGCTGCATTGTGTCATATATTGCCATGCCGGCCGTCACCGATCCCCCGGGGGAATTAATGTACATTTGCACATCTTTTTCTGGATCTTCGGCATCTAGATACAATAGCTGAGCCACTATCGAGTCAGCCACCTCGTCAGTTACGGGCGTTCCTAAAAATACAATTCGCTCCCGCAGCAAGCGCGAGTAAATGTCAAAGGCTCGCTCGCCCATCCCCGACTGTTCTAGTACCATCGGCACTACATTGCTGGGGCTGTCGCTGACATCAAAATCGTTATAGCTTGTAATTAGGTAATTGGAAGATTGAGATACCACCATAAGACACCAGTCAAGGATTCTAGACAATTTGCTGCTGTTGAAAGCTTGAAATTAAGCCGCCAGCTTTTAACTATTATGCCTCGAATCAACGGAGATCGGGGGGAATGGGGAGTTTTGAGTGCGTGAGATTGCTTTTTGTCGGCGCAACGCTGGCGTGACTCGCAATGCTCGCGGGGTGAATGAGTTAAAAGACTTACTTGCAAATAATCGCTTTTTTCAGTGCGCGCCCGGAGCTTGTAAGCTAATCCAGCTTTAATTTTCCCACTCATAAATGATTGTAGTGCAAGGCATTCAGCTTACAAATCATGTGAGTTAAATTTGGAACAGCTTAGTAAGGAGGCGTTGCTGATTTGGAGTATGATTTACCTCCGAAATGAGCGAGTAGGGGCAATTCCTGAATTGCCCCTACTCGCTCATTTCAGGGATTGCTATAGCGAGTGAATCATACCTAAATTAAGCAATGCCAATCAGGATCAGGTGCGCTTCGGCGCACCCTACACTCGTAGTTCCTAGAAGCCAAACCTCTGGCTCTACTCTTCGCCTACGACTTCTACTTCGACACTCGTGGCTGAAACATCCAAAACTTCAGCGTCTGATTCTTCTGATGCTTCTAATTCTTCAGCTTCTGCTGCGGGAGTTAGAGAGCCTTCAGGTAAAAGTTCGATCGTCCCTTTTTCTTCCAACCACTTCAGGGTTTTTTGTTTGAGCAAGTCTTCTCCTACAAATTCCATCAATTTTAGAGGGTCAAAATCTCCTTTAGGAAATTGCTTTCTGACTCTTGCTACTTCTTCTAGGATTTCTACTTCTTCCACAGATAAGGATTCCAGCTTGGCTACTTCTGCCAGAGCTAGAGACTGCTTAAGCCGATCGACTGCTTCTGGGCGCGAGCGTTCGCGCATCGGCCCCATGTTTTCTTCGGTAAACAGTTGATTGATATCTATGCCATAATTTTTCAACTGAACCGCTTGTTGGTTGAGCAAGTAATCGATTTCGCGATCGAGCATTGTTTCGGGAATTTCGACTTCTATTAGCTGCACCAGGGCTGCTGATATCGCTTTTTCCTTATTAGCCGATGTCTTGTTATCTTGGTCTGCTTTAAACCGAGTTTCCAGGGATTCGCGCAGTTCTGCTAGAGTTTCAAACTCGCTGACTTCTTGAGCGAAGTCGTCGTCCAACTCCGGCAATTCTTTTTCCTTAAGTTCTTTGAGAGTAATTGTAAAGACTGCCGGTTTTCCCGCTAATTCTTCACTGCTGTACTCATCCGGGAACTGCAC
>JANNOR010000044.1:0-14984 GCA_031399265.1 Cyanobacteria bacterium SOY_34_metabat_3
ACAAAATCCCTAAGTTGCCGAGAGGCGATCGTGCTATCCTTTCGATCGGAGTCCAGAGACTGCAACTCACTCAACAGCGAAATTACCTCTGTATCCAGGGCCGCCCGAAACAAACTCAGCGGCCACAGCAAATCAGCACCATCCCGCAAATCGGATAAAGTGTATTCTTCCGGCCACTGCTGCGATAAATCCTTCCCCGACACTAATCTAACTAACATTAAAGGGCGCACCCAACAAATTTGACGTGCCTCAACCACTTGAATTACCTCTGAATGCAGGCACGCATTTCCACATTCTAAACTGACAATTTGACCAGGCTTAAAGTTCAAACCACAACCCATTAATGCTGACATTACATAGCAAAAGGTCACAACTGCATTCAACAGTCGTAAGAAATATTATATCACTTGACAACTAAGTAAACCAACCCAATTAAACGTAAGCTATAGATGGGCAAAAGCTTGTTATGTCAGCTTTCTTCCTTCTTCCAGAAGCGGTTTCTGAGCGAAGCGGCGCACGCTCGCCCTTCGACGCTTTAAATCGAAGCGAACGACTACGCTCAGCGCACCGCTACGCTCTGGATAAACTCCGTCGAAGTGTCGAAGAGCCTTCTTCCTTCTTCCTTCTTCCTTCTTCCTTCCTTTCAACTTTCATCAAGATTTTTAAGAGCCATTTCGAGTTCGGCAGTCAACAATCGCGCCTCTTTTTTGCCGCCGCCACCACTGGTATAATCCGCCACGGAAATCGGAGCACCGATCGCAATTTTTACATGAGAACCCCATCGAGGAATGCGCGGGCGGTAGCGGATACTCATCGGTAAAATTTTCACCCCCAAACCAGGCGTGCTCAACTCTGCTTGCATTGCCAAGCGAGCCAATCCAGCCTTAATCGGGTGAACTTCGCCATCTTGAAAAATGCCACCTTCGGGAAAAATCACTAACATCTGCTTATCGAGAAGCAACTCCACGCCGTAACGCAGACTGCTAATTGCTGGATGCTTGATATCGACAGCAAACCCTCCCAAATGTCTGATGAACCAACCTTGCAGTCCTTTCACCTCATCAGCAGTTACCATAAACCGCAAATCCCGTCCAGTTACCATCTGTCCGGTTGAATAGGGCATCATGAGGGCATCCCACCGGGAGCGATGCGTTGGGGCTAAGATGACAGGCCCGTCTTTCGGCAAGTGCTCCTGTCCGGTTATCTCGATCTTGCGAAAATAAAACGGTAGGACAATATAGTGACCTAGCGGATAGAGCAAGGAGGTTAACCAAGGAGAAACGCGAGAGCTATTAGATGCTACCTTGGCAGGCATTGGCTTCACTAGAGAGGATTTACTGGACTCAACGGCGATCGAGGCGGTGTGGCGCATAGCAATTAAGCTGCCTTATCGAGAGATAAAGTCTAAAATATGTTGTTTGACACATTTTTACTTTTTGGATCGGGACACTTTTATGATTGGCATTATGCCGATCGACCGATCGCACCGGCAGCAAGATAATCTGCAACAGGTAAAACCTGAACCGATCGGCGGACAGCAACCGCAAAAACCTCAACCGCCTTGAAAGCCCGATCGGGCAATTACCTATTATTTCAGGTGAACAGCCAAGTTCGACTAAACATCGCCTCCAAAAGTCAAAACTTTTACCCGTTAGCTTTGGCGGCGCGCTGCAAACCAACAAAGCAACTGCTCGCGGCAAACAGACTCCATAATACCGCCAAGTACCTCCAAGCGGTGACACGAATGAGCGCTATCTGGAATATTCGCCGCAGTCCGAATCGTACCCGTTTTTGGGTCATCCGCTCCGTATACCAGCAGACCGATCCGAGCTTGGACGATCGCCCCAGCACACATCGGGCAAGGCTCCAGCGTTACGTAGAGCGTGCAAGAGTTGAGATGCCAGTCTTGCAAAACTTGGCCGGCCGCCCGCAGAGCCAAGATTTCAGCATGAGCAGTCGGATCGCAGTCTCGCTCCCGCCGATTTTGCGCTTCGGCAATCAACTGGCCAGTACCATCAACAATGACAGCACCCACAGGAACTTCGCCCTCCGCGCCGGCTGCGAGTGCTAGTTCCACAGCCCTAGTCATCCAGCGTTTGTGAATAGCATAATTAGAATCACTAATAGACAACTGCTCTGTTTGCAAATTCACGGTATATTCACGGCATTGAAAACACTTAAGATCATCTTACTTTTCTACTGGCTGCGGATAGAATAAGTGGTGTCACTGGTAAAACAAGTTTTTTTGGGGAATTTATGGCATACTTACCTAACAAAAAACACTTAAGATCCAAAAATAAAGTTCTATCACAGCCCTATTGACAGTAATTTTTAATTATGGACACCACCACGATCAGCACTGAAGTTGTTGAGCTGCTGTCTCGCATTAGCCGGCAAAAGCTCCGCGAACAAGATATCACTCCTTTAGTTGTGTTCCTGACTGCCCTAATTTCGATCCTGCGCGGAGTGATGATTATTGACAGGACGATCGCAGTTGAAGAAGAAGAACGGCTGCAAAAGACTCTCAAAGCCTTTGCCAGCGGCGACCGCGAGCGGATAGAACTAATCCAGCGCCTTGTCAAAGGCATCTCCAAACAGCAGGTTTACTTCAACCCCACGGAATTGCTAACCCTGACAGCTTTCTTCTCAGAATCAGAAAAGCTGTTGCTCATCGGTTCCGGCTACGAAATGTCAGCAGTAGACGGATACATCGACCTCCGGGAGCAAATGTACTTACAGTCGATCGGCAATCGGCTCGGACTCGACTCCAGACACATTGCAGTCGTAGACACTTTGTTTACAAAAGAAGGAGAACTCGACTTAGAAGCTTTTGGCGAAGTTCAAGCTTTACTCGCCCCCAGCGAATTCGAGGAGCGCGATCCGGTATTTGCGAAAGCAGCAAAGCACCTGTTGGGTTTCTTACAGCGCAAATAATCCAGCGGATCTAAATCTATTCGCATTAAAAGACTGAGACAGCCTTCGAGAATTTGACGCTTTTTCGATTTTAGAGGCGAATTGTGCGCTCTTACCCTCAAAAACCGGATGTTTAACCCATACCAAGAGCGCGCAAGTCGCGTATTTTGGTGAATAACCCGGTTTCTGCCTAACTCCCGCTTGATTTTTTTGCAAGATGTCGATCGACTCTTGTATCCCATTGAACCGAATCAATCTAAAATTTAAAAGCGAATTATCGCGGCATCCATAGCTCCAGTTCGGTTTCAAATCTCAAATCGATTGATTATGCAAATTGAATGGCAAACCGCCAAAACCTACGAAGACATCCTGTATTGCAAAAGTGGCGGCACCGCCAAAATTACCATCAATCGACCTCACAAACGAAACGCTTTTCGTCCCAAAACCGTGCAGGAACTGTGCGATGCCTTTACTGACGCCCGCGAAGACACAAAAATCGGCGTTGTCCTCTTCACCGGTGCGGGGCCTCATACAGACGGCAAATACGCCTTTTGCTCCGGGGGCGACCAAAGCGTGCGGGGGGAAGCGGGATATGTAGACGAAGGTGGCATACCGCGCTTAAACGTGCTCGACTTGCAGAAGTTGATCCGATCGATGCCGAAAGTTGTAATTGCTTTAGTTGCAGGCTATGCGATCGGCGGCGGTCATGTTTTACACTTAATTTGCGACTTGACGATCGCCGCTGACAATGCTATTTTCGGACAAACCGGCCCAAAAGTCGGCAGTTTCGACGGTGGTTTCGGAGCTAGCTATCTCGCTAGAGTTGTCGGTCAGAAAAAAGCCCGAGAAATTTGGTTTTTGTGCCGCCAGTACAGCGCGCAGCAAGCCCTAGAAATGGGTTTAGTCAACTGTGTCGTGCCCGTGGAACAGCTCGAACTAGAAGGAATTCAGTGGGCTGGCGAAATTTTAGCAAAAAGTCCGATCGCGATTCGCTGTTTAAAATCCGCTTTTAATGCCGACTGCGACGGTCAAGCCGGTCTGCAAGAACTGGCGGGAAATGCCACTTTACTGTACTATATGACCCAGGAAGGCGCCGAAGGCAAACAAGCCTTCTTGGAAAAACGGGAACCGGATTTCAGTCAATATCCTTGGCTGCCATAGCTTGATTGTTTTGGGTGCGATCGTATTAACAGCAGATGCTACGGATTTCGGATCGCGGGTAAAGCCAGATGCACCCGACTTTCCACAAATGTCAGTATTGATATTAGTTCCCAAAAAGCATGAAACTGCTTTTCCAGATCCAAACCATAAGACTCATCAGTGATTCCCCAATCCCCGATCGAAAACGGTACGATCGCTCAGAAGTGCGGACTAATTAGACCTAGACTGCTGTTACTGATTTTTCGGTCAACGCTGTGCCTGTCAACTGGCAGGAATTGCGCTCAGCAAGAGTAACAGCGGGTTCTCGCGGCGTTACAGTCTGTTCTTGCCACAGTTCAATTTCTTCTATGTTTTCCCAAGATGCCCCAAAAGGCGAAACCGCTAAAGAGCAAGCTTTCCACTGGCTTTGAACCGGCACGCTCAGCAAACCGCAAACACCGCCGCGTCTCCCCTCCGGGGTATAGTGGCGACAGTGACGGCAAGCAGAAGTTAATGGGGTTTTCATAAAAGTTCTTAGGTAAATCATTTTCATCTCTAATTCTCCAATGTAGAGCTACCAGGTTTTAGAGCATCCCAGCCTTTATGCTGTCTGGGTTACAGCGATCCCCAAAGCATAAATAAATTTTATAATTTATTTATAATCTTGTTATCTATAGAAACAATTGGCTCAGTCCTTACTCACTTTCTAGGTAAAAATACAGGTTAAAACTTGATAAAACAGTCAGGGATCAAGAAAAAAGACAAATACGGAACGACTATGAGATGTTATAAATAATCTGTCGCTGCCGATACAAAAAGCTGCTGAGAGTCTCGGTACTCAGCTTTGGGACAAGGAACAGTTAAGTTTTAATATAAAAATGAAAAGATACCCGAGGGCGATCGAGCTTTGGGATCGAAGGCAGCAGTTGCCTTGACGCCAAAAGCAGCTAATCATAAGATAGGCAAGTTTTAAACTTTCTTGTTCTTGCTTCGTATCTATAATCAAAACACTAAAATCAATTCAGAGGCGGTAGGAATTTTGCTAATGAGTAAGCGTTCTTCGGTTGAATCCCCAAATCATCAATCCTCATCAACCCCAATCAAACCTGGTTTACAATCAGCCCTAGGGTGTCTGGATGTAAGCCTAGAAGCAGAACTGACAACATACAGAAGGCACAGGCGGCGCGCCGAACAGTGGGTGTCGCCATCAGTTCGTACCGGCAAGCAGACAGCCGCAACCGAGCAACAGCTAGTCCAAAACCAGTCGCCAGAGGCAGCCCAGGAAACCCAGCAGCCTCTGTCCCTCCCACTGTCCCTTGCCGGCAGCCAGGGCGATGCCCCGCTAGCAACTACCAAACTCGGCCGGGAACTATCTAGCAGATCCGAAGCACCCAACAACTATCTCGAATCAAGCGAAAAACTGATCGAAAGTTTGGACGAGGAAAAAGCAGAGCCTGCGGTAGAACGCAGTTTGGCCGCCAGTCTGCTAACTCCCTTGGGATTGAGTTCGATGCTGCTGTTTTTGCTGTCGTGTACAGCTTTGGGCTACGCAGTCATGCACCCGTCAAGTCTGGCTAAAATGGCCGGGCTGAACCGTTTGCTCGATCGCACCGCGCCCCCGGACAGCGACAGTCAAGTTACTACCGCCGCATCAGATACCAGTACCAAGGAACTGCCGAAAGCTCCCAATCTGGCATCCAAGGAATTTGTCGAGCTAGATTTGAGCACTCTCAGCAATGTGAAGCCGACAGCCAGCCCGATTGCTTCCCCGTCGCCAAAAGCATCGATCCCGCCCAATCCGGCAGCGCCTCCGGCCCCTGCTGCGGCTGTCCCAATCCCTACAGAAGACGGCAACCCAGCCAGAGGTAGCGAACAAGGACTCAACAATCTCAGCACGGCTTTGCTTCCGAGTCCCAGCCCCAGCGCCGCCCAGCCAGTCCCCACACTGCCGACACTGCCTCCAACACCCACGCGGGCCCAGCCGACAGCAGCATCCCCGGCCACAGTAGCCTCAGCGACAGCAGCCCCGGCCACCGCAGCCCCCGTGGGAAGACCGACGCGAGCCTCCGACGGCTTCTATTACGTTGTCACCGATTACACCGGCGAAAAAACGCTAGCGCAAGCCAGAACCGCAGTTCCCGATGCCTACGTGCGGAACTTCTCAAAGGGTGTCAAGATCCAATTGGGAGCCTTGAACGATGCTGCCTCAGCAGAACGTTTGGCGAAAGAACTCCAAGCAAAAGGGGTAAAGCCGCAATACTATCAGCCCTAAACTAGGTAAAGGGTGAAAAAAATTAACTAAATTGTTAGACAAAGCTAGACAACGATTAATGTTTTGTCTAACACCAAATTGGTTTTTTAATTGTGATTTGCCACTCCTAAATCTAAAATTTAATAAAATCGGGAGACGGGCCTCATGGGATTATTCGATCGACTTTGGCGAGTGATTCGAGCCAATATTAACAGTTTGGTCGGGGCAGCCGAAGATCCAGAAAAAATTCTGGAACAGGCTGTAATGGATATGCAGGAAGATTTAATCGGGCTCAGACAAGCGGTGGCCGGGGCGATTGCAGCTCAAAAACGCACCGAACGCCAGTGCTCCCAAGCTGAGTCTACAGCGGCCGAATGGTACCAGCGGGCGCAGCTAGCTTTGCAAAAAGGCGAGGAAAATTTGGCGCGGGAAGCTCTGACGCGCAAAAAATCTTATCAAGAAACGGCAACGGCGATGAAAGCCAGTCTCGGACAGCAGAACGTTGTTGTGACTCAACTTAAAGCAAATATGCGGGCGCTCGAAAGTAAAATTTCTGAGGCAAAATCTAAAAAAGATATGTACATTGCCCGAGCTAGAAGCGCTGCATCGTCGGAAAGGCTGCAACAAATGATGGGTAATCTCAATACCGGCAGCGCTTTAAGTGCGTTTGAACGCATGGAAGAGAAAGTCATGCAGCTAGAAGCTCGCTCCGAAGCAATCGCAGAACTCGGAACTAACGATTTAGAAAAGAAGTTTCTCTCTCTCGAAGCAGCCGGCGATGTCGATAGCGAGTTGGCGGCGATGAAAGCACAAATGCTTCCGGGCAAGAATACACCGAAATTGCCGTCGGGGGAACCGCCTGCATCCTGAACCCCAGCGGTGCACCACAATAGTTTGGATGAGCAAAAACTGCTGGCGTTGCTGATGGGACGGTATGATTTCCGGCTGCTCACCGACTTCTGAATCAAATTAATTCACGCTCAAATCTCTGTCCGAAGAAAGAAGTCGGGGAGCAAATTTGTCTTTTCATACTTGGGATAGGCAACGCCAAACATCTCAACAGCGCAGCCGAAGATGGCTCTAAGCCTGTTGGGGAATTCCCGGATCGAAGTTAAACTCAATAGATAGGTGCATCAATTAGCTTGCCTGCATCATATTACTCGATCGCTTTAAACTGGATTTATCTATTTGCAAAAATTGCCCGCATACTCGATCGCACTAAAAATCTGACCAACTGAGTTTCACTGGTAGCGGGTTAACCCCTAAAAAGCCTGCTTTTCGCTTACCTCGTACACCTCACCTAGGAAAAATAGCATTATGGGATTATTTGACCGCATTAGCCGAGTCGTCAGAGCCAATCTTAACGATATGGTCAACAAAGCTGAAGACCCGGAAAAGATTTTAGAACAGTCCGTGACGGATATGCAGGAGGACTTGGTGCAGTTGCGTCAAGCAGTTGCCAGTGCGATCGCTACTCAAAAGCGCACCCAGACTCAGTACAATCAAGCTGAATCCCAGTCTAACCAGTGGCAGCAGCGCGCCGCCCTCGCCCTCCAAAAAGGAGACGAGACTTTAGCCCGCGAAGCGCTGGTACGCAAAAAGTCTCACGCTGAAACGGCGGCGACACTGAAATCCAGTCTAGATCAGCAATCTGGTCAGGTGGAAAGTCTCAAGCGCAACTTGATCGGCTTGGAGAGCAAGATTTCCGAAGCTAAGACTAAGAAGGATATGCTCAAAGCCCGGATATCGGCTGCTAAGGCTCAGGAACAGCTCAACAATACCATTGGCACCTTGAATACTGGCAGTTCAATGGCAGCTTTCGATCGCATGGAAGAAAAAGTTTTGCAGATAGAAGCGCGCGCGGGAGCTTCGGCAGAACTGGCGGCCGGCGGCAGCAATTTAGAGGAACAGTTCCGCTTGCTCGAAGGTAGTGGCGATGTTGACGACGAGTTGGCTCAAATGAAAGCTCAACTGGCCGGAGGTTCTGTGTCTCAAGGTCAATTGCCGGCTGCGGGTAAAACTGCTGCTGCTCCTACTACCTCCGAGTCGAGTCCGGTGATTGACGCTGAGTTGGAAGAATTGCGATCGCAGCTCAATAAAATGTAATTTCTATCAAAATTCAACTATTTCTGAGATGGCAGCTTTGATAGAATGCTCCACCGACCTACAGCGCTAGCTTGGGAAGGTCGGAGCTTTTTTATGGCAATTAACAATCTTAAGAACCAAGAAGGAAGTTCGGCAACGGATTGTGTAGCGGATGTCGCTGATGGAAGAAGATAAAAGGAAGTCGGAAGAAGGCAGAGGCATTAATAGCAATGATTTCAGTGATTGAGAATTTCCTGACTGTCGGGCGTAGCTGCGGTAATCTACAAACTCGCTTTTTTGTCAAGTATCTTTATGTTTAGCTAAGACGTTAATTGTTTAAAAAAAGTGATAAAGTAACTTTATTCTTGGCAATTGCGCCGACAGTCGGATCGATCGTAAGTGTAAATAACTATAAAATATTCCTAATCACTCATGCCCCTGCCATCTTCCAGAGGGTTTTGTAAAATCCAGTTTTTCAGGGGATTAGCACTTGGTTGTTCGATTGCAGCTATTTGCCCCGCACCGCTAACGGCTCAAAGTGTTGGCGAGTCGATGCTTGCTGCCGAATCAGCGGGTAGATCGACAGTTGTTAACGATAACCCACAGCCTGAATTAAAACTCGATCGAGAAACCGCAGACGATCGCGATCGGCTTCCCGATTTATACTCAGGTTCAGAATTAGATAGAGATAGTAAAGACCAAGAAAACAACATCCCCGAGTTCGATCGACCGGCCCACAAAAGTCAGGAAAGAGAAACTCTCGCTCAATTGCCGAACCGAGGAGAAAATAGACAAGAA
This sequence comes from Cyanobacteria bacterium SOY_34_metabat_3, assembly GCA_031399265.1. Classification (GTDB taxonomy): domain Bacteria; phylum Cyanobacteriota; class Cyanobacteriia; order Cyanobacteriales; family Microcoleaceae; genus Microcoleus. Next base: position 9,188 of record JANNOR010000044.1, read on the forward strand.
ATTCCCATTCCCAACCCGCTGCTGCCAACTCCGGCTCCTCTTCCAGAACCCGCACCTCCAGCACCCCTGCCTCCTCCAGAACAGTTGTTGCAGCCATCCGCGCCGACACAACCAGAAGAATTGCCCAATATTCCAGGTACAATAAAGGTCGATCGATTTGAAGTAGTTGGCAGCACCGTTTTTAGCAAACAAGAATTAGACGCTGCACTCAAAGACTTTGTAGGCCGCCCGTTGACTTTTGCTCAACTCCTGCAAGCTCGTTCTGCTGTCAGCCAACTCTACATCAGCAAAGGTTATATCACTTCGGGAGCGCTGATTGAACCGCAAACTCTCTCCGGCTCAGTTGTCCGAATATTAGTAATTGAAGGCAAGCTAGAAAGTATAAATGTAGTCGGGACTAGGCGACTGAATTCTAACTACGTCAAAAGCCGATTAGCCCTAGCAACGCGCGGCCCGCTGAACGAAAAGCGTTTGTTGGAAGCTCTGCAACTTCTGCAATTAAGTGGGCAAATCGAAAATATCTCAGCGGAACTGCAAGCGGGTTCTCGTGCAGGTTTTAATTTATTGTTAGTCCGAGTTAAAGAAGCAAGAACTTTTCAAGCCAGCATTTTTACGGACAATTCTCGCTCTCCGAGTGTGGGGAGTTGGCGGCGCGGCGTTCAATTTGGCGAAGCTAATTTGTTGGGTTTGGCAGATAGTGCAAGTTTGATTTATACAAATACTCAGGGTAGCAACGCTGTCGATTTGAGTTACACGTTGCCAGTGAATTCGCGCAACGGTACGGTAAGTTTGCAATTAAGCCGGAGCAAAAGCAATATTGTTGAGCCACCCTTTGACGCTCTGGATATTGAAGCGTCGAGCCGCACTTATGAGTTGACTTACCGCCAGCCGATCGTGCAAACTCCGAGAACAGAAATCGCGATCGGGATTGGTGCCGGCCGGCGAGAAAGCGATACATCTTTGCTGGGAGAGGATTTTCCGCTGTCGCCGGGAGCGGATGCTCGGGGGAGAACTCGGGTTTCGGCGCTGAGGTTGTTTCAGGATTTTACCCAGAGGGGTGAGAGAGATGTCTTGGCGGCGCGATCGCAGTTCAGTCTGGGAGTGGGAGCATTTGGGGCTACGGCGAGCAGCAGCGAGCCTGACGGTCAATTTTTGGCGTGGCGGGGTCAATTGCAGTACGTGCGGTTGTTGGCTCCCCAGACGCTGCTGGTGGTGCGATCGGATGTGCAGTTGGCTGGGGGAGAGCTTTTGGGTATCGAACAATTTGGTTTGGGTGGGCCAGACACAGTGCGGGGCTATCGTCAGGATGTTTTGCTGGCCGATAGCGGGATTTTTAGTTCCGCCGAGTTGCGGTATCCGATTTTGCGTACCGCTGACAAAAAAGGTGTTTTGCAGGTAACGCCGTTTGTGGATTTTGGGAATGTTTGGACTGCGGGCGGGAGAATTGCGGCTCTGGAAGTGAATACTTTGCTGTCAGCGGGATTGGGCTTGCGCTGGCAGTACGCCGAGAGGTGGAATGCTCGCTTTGGCTGGGGAATTCCTTTGATTGGTTTGAAGTCGGGCGATTCCCTTCGGGATAGCTATGCTTCACGAACTTGGCAAGAGCGCGGGCTGTATTTTTCAGTCGAATTCAAACCTTTTTAGGAAAGCAACCGTTTTGCCCGTGGCGGAACTGAGCAATTCCGCTATATAGTAATAAGTATCATTTGGCACTCATTTGTAGCTGCCAAGAGTGCATTCTACTGATAATTTTTAAATTAAACTATGTCTAAGGTGCGATTGCTGCTTTTAAGTTCTTTTGCTTCCGGTTTTGGGCTTTGCTCGATCATTTTGGCAATATTTACGATGACTTCCAGGCTGTCGTTTACGTCTTTTTTTACTTTTGTTTTAACTTTGGTATTTTTTGCAATAAATCTGCTTTTTGCTTTGCATTATTACACGTCAATTACCAAGCAGTTGAGTCTTAAAGGTAAGAGGAAAGCTAGAATTTAGCGGTTGTCAAGAATAATCGGACAAAGGCATGGAGAGTTGTTTTGGAAATTTGAATGGAATCCAGGAAAATGCCTTTGGGTTGAAACAACTATCTAGCTGTAAGTCATAATTATTTAAGGTCTAATTATTTAGGAGGTGCGATCGTGGTTATTGCTTCAACCAACCCGCCAAATCTGACCGATGCGACAAAGACTCGCTTCACTCCAGATGAATATCGGGCGATCGAGGAAACTGCCGAAGAACGTCACGAATACTGTAACGGAGAGATTATCGCTATGTCAGGAGGTTCCCCCGCTCACAGCCGTATTACCGTAGACATTACGACTTTTCTTAACGTGGCTCTGCGAGACACAAATTTTCAAATCTATAACGGCGACTTACGAATTTGGATTCCTAGTTTCAATCACGGAACTTATCCCGATGTTCTGGTAATTGATGGCGAACCAGTATTCAATGGCGATCGCACGGACGAAATTCTCAATCCTTTACTGATTGTCGAGGTTCTTTCGCCCTCCACTGAAGCGTACGATCGAGGTGAAAAATTCCGAAAATATCGCTCTCTTGCTAGTTTTTGTGAATATCTGCTGGTTAGCCAAACTGAACCATATATTGAGCAATATCACAACCTCGATCGCCAAAGTAGCGATCGCTGGCAATGGCAAGTGTACGATGGGATCGATCGGGCGATCGTCCTGCACAGCCTAAATATAGAACTTCCGATGTCTGAAGTCTACCGCCGGATTAATTTTTAAGGGCGATTTTTTATAGGTGATTCACGCTCAAGAGCAGTCTGTGTTAGTTTGTCGATCGTCCCAAGAGCCCGATCGCCTCCTCAAGTCTACTGACTCCCTAGATGGCGAAGAAATCGTCCCCGGTTTTACTCTGGCGGTTGCGGAGTTATTTCAGAAACTGGCTTTTTCATGAAAGTGCGATCGTCCGATCTGCATTTATTAGTGTATGAATTTATTTAGTTCTTCCACTAACAAATGTACTGTCGTTGACGGATTATCATTAACTGGATTTTGACGATCGTATTGTTGGAGCAACTTTTGAGAATTTTTAATAGCAAGACCTTGCTTATCAATTAATTCATCATAAATTTGTCCGCTATTTTTTTTATATTTGTGACCGAGTAAAAAATTTAATTTATGACAATAATCAGTTCGAGGGATAGCCGTATTTAGAAATTCAAAATGCAGGACATACCACAGTTCAAATGCTTCATTAGAATAAGCTACTTTAAAGTTTTGCTCCTCAGCATTTTTGATGGCATTATTAAAATCCTGTGCCGGCCAATTATCACGATCGAAAACACACCAAACTCGATCGTAATCTTCTTGCTGGTTCAGTTCCTTTGCACTTTCAACCAGCTTGCTCGGATTCTCTCCAACACCCTTAATATCTATCTGAATAACATCCTTTGGAACGCGAAAACTTCTAAAGTAGTTAGGTTCGGTTTTTTCTCCTTCACACACAATCAAAAATCTCTGCCTAATTTCCCTCGTATTAACTTTTCTGGTTGAATATCCGCGAGAGTTTTCTTTCTTTTTAGGCATATTGCTCAATTAATTAAATTATTCAAATTCATAATGTATGGAATTGCACCATATCGACCTTTGATATAATCGCTTTCAAATGAGGCATCATTACGAATATTATACTCAGCCAAAGAGTAAAGATCAGTTGCGCCTTGTCTATTTTTTTCCGTAAACCATATTTGATCCCTACGGAAAATTTTATTGCTCAGCAGATTTGTATCGTGAGTCATAAATATAAATTGTGCATTATTTGGATTTGTCTCATTAGAATTAAATAAATCAACAATAGCCCGACTAATTAAAGGATGTAATCTGGCATCAAATTCATCAATTACAAGCACTTTGCCATTGCTCAATGTATCAAATAGTGGGCCTCCCAAAGCAAATACTTTTTTCGTTCCTTCAGACTCTTGTTCATCTAAGCTAAATAGTTCCATAGATGTGTGATGCCCTTGACTATCAAATTTTCGATGTAAAGTACGAATTGATGTTGCTGTACCGCCACTTTTAACGAGAAGTTTCTTAAATTCATCTGGAAATATGTCTGGCAAAATATCAGACGTGATTTCCCTCTCTTGCACTTCAACTTCATCTATACCTAAATCCAATTTTTTGATTAAACGTAAAATAGCTTCCTTATTTTTGTTTTCAGCCAAACATTGTTGAACAGTATCTATGAAATGGTTGTCATCACGTAAGCCAGAAATAATCTTTAGTTTGTTTGTCAGCCAAGCTAATATTTGCTCTGCAATTTTCACGTTGAACTGTGCCGATACAGATAAAAATAAGGCGTTATGCCTTGTCTTTTCCTGAATACCATCGGCTTTATAAGTCTTAGAAATTTTTATAATATTGTAGTTACGACCAAAAAGTTTAGTCTCTCTTTGCTTTGGAACATAAAATAACCATTCCGAAACAACTCTGTCTCGGTTGACTTCAAAACCATATCTATATTTTTTTTTATCTATTAAAAATACAATTTCAAAAAAAGATGGTTTATCTTCTGTTTCTGTACTTAGTCGAAAACGCTCAACACCTATTTTTTCTGTACTTTGAGTTTCTTTGGAGGAATTGACCATAAACCATTTCATGAAACTCAAAGCTTGACCAAGATTACTCTTGCCACTTGCATTTGCGCCGTATATTGCAGCACTTTTAAGTAGTTTTAGTTCATCATCAACGGCAAAGACATTTGCTTCATCAAGATGCTTATCTTTGGCAACAATATTTGCAGCTACCATACTGAAGGTAACTTTGTCTTTGAACGATCTGTAGTTAGCGACACTGAATTCTATAAGCATGGCAAGCTCTAGCTTAAAACTAAATTTGTGAAAAAATCACATATTTATACTTTAACCATAACAAGATTTGAACTGAAGCGTTAAATTATTAAAATTGTTTTACATCGACGGTTGCCTTAACAAATGAACAAACAAAAAGCGCCCTCCTTGCGGAGAGCGCTTTTTATCAATCTCAAGTTAAAAATTAACCGTTGATGGAAGGAGCAACCAATGCAACTGGTGTGGTTTCGCCAGCGGCCAAGTCTAGTGGGAAGTTGTGAGCATTGCGCTCGTGCATGACTTCCATACCCAAGTTAGCGCGGTTGATGACATCAGCCCAGGTGTTGATGACGCGACCTTGTGAGTCGATAATCGATTGGTTGAAGTTGAAACCGTTCAAGTTAAACGCCATTGTGGAAATACCCAATGCGGTAAACCAAATGCCGACAACTGGCCATGCGCCTAACAAGAAGTGCAAGGAACGGCTGTTGTTGAAAGAAGCGTATTGGAAAATCAAACGACCGAAGTAGCCGTGGGCTGCAACGATGTTGTAGGTTTCTTCTTCTTGACCGAATTTGTAACCGTAGTTTTGCGATTCGGTTTCAGTGGTTTCGCGAACCAAAGAAGATGTAACCAAAGAACCGTGCATGGCGGAGAACAAGCTACCACCGAATACACCGGCAACTCCCAACATGTGGAAGGGGTGCATCAGGATGTTGTGCTCGGCTTGGAACACGATCATGAAGTTGAATGTACCGGAGATACCCAAAGGCATACCGTCGGAGAATGAACCTTGTCCGATCGGGTAGATCAAGAATACTGCGGTGGCTGCTGCAACTGGTGCAGAGTAAGCTACGCAGATCCAAGGACGCATACCTAAGCGGTAAGACAGTTCCCATTCACGACCCATGTAGCAGAAAATGCCAATCAGGAAGTGAAAAATTACCAATTGGTAAGGGCCGCCGTTGTACAACCACTCATCCAAGG
>JANNOR010000067.1:0-6229 GCA_031399265.1 Cyanobacteria bacterium SOY_34_metabat_3
AAGTTGTTCTGCTCTCCGACATTGGCATACTCGTCAAGATGAGTTTATCTATGTTCTGGAAGGGGAAGTTACTCTGATTGCAAATTCGGGAGAGCAAGTGCTAAAATCGGGCATGGCTGCGGGTTTTCCGGCTGGGGATGCTGATGGGCATCATTTAGTAAACCGCACGGATTCTGATGTTGTTTATCTGGAAATTGGCGATCGCACTCCTGATGATTCAGTCAATTATCCCGATCATGATTTAATTGCCAAATCTGGCGATAATGGCTGGATTTTTACTCGCAAAGACGGTGAGATTTATGAGAGTTGAAAAAGTATGAGTCAAGTGAATCTTTGGACTTCCGCGGAACACGCTTTGGGCTATCTGGCTAAAGCCGATCGCATTCCTCACCGCACAGAAGGCGAAGCTGTACTTTTGCAAGAAGTTCCGAAAACTGTGAAACGGATTCTGGATGTGGGTACGGGAGACGGGCGTTTGTTGGGTTTGCTGAAGTGCGATCGACCAAATGTTGCAAGTGTGGCGATCGACTTTTCGCCGACAATGCTGGAAAAAGTCAGAATTCGCTTTGCTGATGACAAAACTGTCACGGTAATAGCACACAATTTTGACGAACCTCTGCCGGATTTGGGCAAGTTTGATGCGATCGTTTCTAGTTTTGCGATTCACCATGTTGAGGACGATCGCAAACGTTCTCTTTACACCGAGATTTTTGAGCTTTTGGAACCCGGAGGCATTTTTTGCAATTTGGAACACGTAGCCTCCGCAACAGAGGCTTTGCACGAGAAATTTCGAGAGGCGCTGGGTATTAGCGATTTGCCCGACGATCCGTCTAATAAATTGCTGGATGTGGAAACGCAACTGCGCTGGTTTAGAGAAATTGGTTTTGACGATGCAGACTGTTATTGGAAGTGGTTAGAATTAGCTTTGTTAGTTGGGGTAAAAGCTGACTCATAGTAGTAAGTTGCGCATTGCGCACCCTACTAAATCGCGAAATATAGCGATCGTGGTTGGATTTTTACGCATAAAAACGGCGAGATTTATGAGGATTAAAAAATTATGAGTCAAGTCAATCTTTGGACTTCTGCGGAACACGCTTTGTCGTATCTTGCTAAGGCTGATAGCGTTCCTCAACGCACTGAAGGTGAAGCGGTACTGTTGGGGGAAGTGCCGAAAACTGTGAAGCGAATTCTCGATTTGGGTACAGGAGACGGGCGTTTGTTGGGTTTGCTAAAGTGCGATCGCCCGAATGTTGAATGTGTGGCGATCGACTTTTCGCCGACAATGTTGGAAAAAGTTAGAACTCGTTTTGCGGACGATCCAAATGTGACAGTAATCGCACACAACTTTGATGATTCGCTGCCGGATTTGGGGAAGTTTGATGCGGTTGTTTCTAGTTTGGCAATTCACCACGTAGAGGACGATCGCAAACGTTCCCTTTACACCGAAATTTTTGAGCTTTTGGAGCCCGGAGGCATTTTTTGCAATTTCGAGCACGTAGCGTCCGCAACAGAGGCTTTGCATCAGAAATTTCTAGAGGCGGTCGGTATGGGCGATTCGCCCGACGATCCGTCTAATAAATTGCTGGATGTGGAAACGCAACTGCGCTGGTTTAGAGAAATTGGTTTTACAGATGCAGATTGTTATTGGAAGTGGCGGGAACTTGCTTTATTAGTTGGGGTGAAACCTGTTTAGCAGCGGGTAAGGACTGCATTGTCGTGTCCTTATAAAATTAAAAATAGTCACAATTAGTAAGGTGCGTCAGATTTTCAAACCCTCAATAATCGTTCTATAAATTCACCTGACGCACCCTACAGCTTGATTTTAGTATGCCAGTTGTCTAAGTCCTGAATATAAGAGGTTGCTGTCGTAGTAGAAGTTGATCGCGAACAGTTCTGGTTATTTGAAAATAACCAACAGAGTATTCCAGTTAGAGGGCTGTTTTAAGAGTTATCAACCAAACGATCGAATTAACAACAAACAAAAAGGTATAAAAAATATAGATTGATGGAGCGCAGATAGCTCGACCTAAAGAAGGCATTTTAATTGTTTTTAATGAACCGAGCGGGTGAACAAGACCTTCCGGAATTGAGCGAGTATTAAAACTTTCATCTAAGGCGCTTTCATTATTCAAGAACTGGGTAACTGCATCGGATCTTTGTATGTAATAAAATTGCACCTTCCAGTAGGTAGCTTCTAAAAACCAGAAACCAAAAATTATAACGTATCCTAGGGGAACCAACGCATCGATTTTGCTTGTAAAAACCCAACCAATTAACGCTAGCCAAATGGTAATTGCCACAGTTTTTAATTGGATCAAAATTGTACTAAAGTTAGCTATTTTTTTCTCTAGTTCCTCTGCTCCTTTTTGCAGCATTGCTAGCTGAAATTCAAATCTCTCCATGTTTGATTCGGCGAACGTTTATATTAGAGTTATCCAAAAAATTATAATCTTCTTTTCTTTCGGTGTCGTTAGAGAACTTCGCCTGACGCACCCTACAAGTCGATTTTACATTATATAGTAAGGTGCGTCATCTCCCGAAATTCCCGCCGTTAGAGAACTTCGCCTGACGCACCCTACAAGTCGATTGTTGTGTGACAGTTGCGTCCAGGACGATTAAAGTCACGCACCTTACTGAATTAAATTAAATCCGGTACTTTAGGTTTGATTCGGCGATCGTACCAGTTCATTAACGGGGTGGCGCTGATGCCGTGTACGATCACAGAAATTACGATCGTGGTAAAGGTGATCCAGGCAATTTTCTCGGCGGTTTCGCCTTTTAAACCTTTACCGAAGGCATAGGTTAGATAATAGATAGAACCGACGCCCCGAATGCCGAACCAACCGCACAGCAAACGGCTAGCGGGATGCAAAGGACTCCCAATCGTACTGATCCAAGCTCCCACAGGCCGGATAAAAAAAATCAACAATCCAGCTACTAAGAGAGAGTAGCCCCCATGTGCGAGCATTGGTTCTAAGCGCAGCAGCGAACCTAATAATAAGATAGTTGCTACTTCCATTAACTTTTCAATGCGCTCGGTAAAGTGCAGTTGGGAAAGCGGTTTTTCGGGGTCTCGGTAACTCCGCTGCACCACAATTCCTGCTACAAAAACTGCTAGAAATCCGTAGCCGTTGACTACTTCTGTGAGCGAATAGGTGAGCAGAATTGTACTCAGCGCAATGAAATCTTCCATTAGTTCGTCGGCGGGGCGGTAGCGTTGGAGTCTGAGATCGATCCAGGTGACGGCTTTAGCTACTAAAATGCCCATAACGATACCTGCGGCGATCGCCCAAATGACATCGACTGCTACCCACTGCGAAAACCAGTTCGGCCAGTTGCGATCTTTTAGGGCATAAATGCCGAAATAAACAAAGGGAAAAGCTAAAGCATCGTTCAAGCCGCCTTCGGATGTTAAACCAAAGCGCAATTCATCGCGATCGTCTATATCCGCTAACTGAACTTCTGAGGCTAAAACTGGATCTGTGGGTGCGAGAATTGCTCCCAATAAAATCGCCGGGCCCCAATCTAATTTGACAAACCAATGACCGATCGCTGCCACAGCAAAAATCGAAATCGGCATTAAAAAACCGATTAGCCGCGCTGTGGAATTCCAAGCCCAAAGTTGCAGCGGGCGATTCATTTTTAAGCCGCAACTGAACAGAGAAACAATAACTACAAATTCTGCGAGTCTTTCTAAAAATTGAGCTTCGGGACGCAAGTCAATCAGCTTGACGCCGTAGGGCCCCAATCCGATACCCACAATTAGATAAATTAAGGCATAAGATACAGGCAATCGCGAAATCCATCCCGAACCCAAGGTGACGGTGAGCAGAAGGATTCCAATAACTAGCAAGTTGAGAATGTAACTATCCACCATAGCGATCGCACTTTTAATCAGCTTTAACAAGTGCGATCTTGACAGCTAAAAGCGGATGGTGCATCTACCAACCGCTAGATTCAGCTATCCTCCCAAAGTTATATCTATCTGTTATCTGTTATTTGTAGCAACTGACAACTGACAACTGACTAATGACTTTTTTCGGTCGCGATAATGTGCAAATCTACGTGTTTGAGGGATCGTACTAACTGTTGAGTCAAAGAACCTCGAAACAGCAATTGCCAGCGGGATTTCTGGCTTTCGCCAATCACAATTTGAGTAATGCGATACTCTTGAGCTACATCGGAAATTGCTTTGGCGATGTTTGAATTTTGCACTCGCAGAAATTGGCCGTTAAATTCTTGACAAAGCCTCTGACAGGTTTCCACGTGCAGGCTTTCGGCTTTGGTTAAAAAGCGATCGGGATTCTCAATAAACAAAGCATAAAAAGGAGCATTCATGTAGTTAGAAATTCTACCACCCCGTCGCAGCAGTTGCAAAGAATTGGGATAAGTTGAGACGCATACTAAAACTCGTTCATGAATGTTACAATATTGACCTTTTAAAATTGCTCCGTCATCTTCAACACTATCTGCTACCTCCCGCAGCGCTAGTTCTCGTAAAGCAATTAAGTGACGCCGCTGGAAAAAGTTTTCTAAAGATTGTTGGATTTTTTCGGGAGCGTAGACTTTACCTTCTAGCAACCGTTCTTCTAAGGTTTCCGGTGTGACATCAACAAGAATTACTTCGTCTGCTTCTTCGAGGACGCGATCGGGCACTCGTTCTCGGACTATAACTCCGGTAATTCGTGCTACTAAGTCATTGAGACTTTCTATATGTTGAATGTTCAGAGTCGAGAAAACATCAATTCCAGCATTGAGAATTAGTTCCACATCTTGATATCGCTTTTCTCGCTCACAACCTGGAACGTTTGTATGAGCTAGTTCGTCTACTAATGCTAGCTGAGGGCGTCGTGCTATGACAGCTTCTGTATCCATTTCTGTTAAAGTTTTTACGCCTCGCTGCATTGTTTTGCGCGGCACTATTTCCAGCCCTTCACCTTTAGCAACTGTCTCTTTCCGCCCGTGAGTTTCTAATAGTCCGACGGCGACATCAATGCCTTCAGATTTGAGCCTGTGCCCTTCTTCCAGCATTCGGAAAGTTTTGCCGACACCGGGAGCCATACCGATAAATATTTTGTGCTTTCCTCGGCGGCGGGTGCGATCGTAACCGCGATTCGGTTGGACGTAAACCGTGTCTGGGTTGTTTGGGAGTTCGCTAGAGTGAATCATAGCTAAATAGTTAGTTGTTAGTAATTATTGTAGGGGCAATCCCCCCGTGGTTGCCCCGTCAGCGCCAGGGCGGGCACGGCACCGCCCCTACATATTTTTACAAATGATTTAGACGCGCTATATCGATTATTGTAAACCGTCGAGAGCCAAATTTAGTTTGAGGACGTTAACTCCCGGTTCGCCGAAAATGCCGAGGAACCTGCCGTCTGTATTTTTGGCTACCAGCATTTCGACTTGATTGACATTGAGCGATCGCACGGTTGCTATCCGCTGAATTTGCGATCGAGCTGATTCTATGCTAATATGCGGGTCGAGGCTAGAACCGGAAGTGTAGACTAAATCAGCAGTTGGTTGAATACCAGCTAAATTTAGGCGAGCTAACTCAACTTGGGCACCTTGAAAACCATCTTTTTCATTGCCCCGCTTCAGCAGATCCGAGTTGCTGGGAGCAAGATTGCTAGCTCCCGAAACGCCCGTTCTTTGAGTTAAATTTTCTCCCTTTGTCGGATCGAAATCTAGGGCTGCAAAGCTGCTGTAATTTGTGGTGCTGGGGCGACCCCAAAAATATTTATCCGAACCGAAAGACTGACCGATTAACGAGGAACCGACTACAACTCCTTGGTTGGTAATTAAACTGCCGTTTGCCTGGGAATTGAAAGCAAGTTGACCGATTGCGAGCAGGATTAAGGGATAAATAATCGCTGTGATTCCCCACAGCACTAAAGTAACACGAATCGCTCTGATTAATTCTCTCATAAATCACTTAACTCAAAGATTAGGTACTTGGTAATTGTTGATTGACGATATTTGTTTAGAATCTTTCCGGCTGAAAAATCACAACAAATAAATAAACTGCGAGGCCGATGATTACTAAACCCAAGAGACTTAAACCCCACGCAGCTTTTTTTGTCAAACCTTCATCCGCAGCCGCGTAAACAGCGGGTGCAATTATCAAGTTGAAGCACATGACTAGAAATAGTTGCACCGGGATTGGGTGGCGTTGCCAAAGCATTTGTGCTAACTCAATAATTTCTTGGAAATCTCTGGGCAAAACATCATT
>JANNOR010000079.1:0-18983 GCA_031399265.1 Cyanobacteria bacterium SOY_34_metabat_3
GAACCAGTTAGAGTTTTTGGGTAAATATTTGAAAAATAGCTAAATCCAGAAATATGAGCGATCGTTGCGATCGCCACTTCCAGATCGATACTCTGTAAGTATTGGCGTGCCACCTCGATAAGTCGATTTATTTGCCCGCCCGGCCATGTATCGATCGAAAGTTGTGTAGTCTCCAGCTTTGTAGTCAGCACGGGCAGCTTCAATTTCAGCAATGTCTTCGGGAGAATCGTCCTCTTCTTTGAGAAATTCCACCTCAAAAGCAAACACTGCTTGGATAGATTCAGGATTAAGCGTTGGGTAGTTTTCGATAACTTGTTGCTCAGTCCAACCTTCTGAAAATAACCCTAGAATAAACTCCACAGATAGTCGTGTTCCCTTAATTACAGGCTTGCCAAGCAGAATTTTAGGATTTGAATGAATGTATGCTTTCCAGTTCATAGCCAGTTTGCCTCTATGGAGTTTTCATCTCTTTTGAAACCTTTGTCTCTAGCTTACTTCATTTATCTCTCCAAATTCACACCACGATATAATTCTGCGATCGCAACTTCCAACTCAATACTCTGCAACATCACTAAATCGCCCACACCATAAACCACCGTTTCCCACTCTTCCCCACTCCCATCTCTCACGCGACGGCGACACTCAACTCGCATCTCATCTTGCGCGATTAAAACATACTCTTCCAAGGATTCCAACTGTTTATAATCCTCAAACTTATCAGTGCGATCAAATTTTTTAGTCGAAGGAGACAGCACCTCAGCAATCAGCTTAGGATAGCGCTTCACATAGCGATCGCTCTTATCGCGCGGATCGCACGTCACAAAGGCATCGGGATAATAGAAAAACTCATCCGCATAATTCACCTTTACGTCACCGGAAAAAAACTGACATTCCCCATCACGCAGGTGAAAATTAATCAGCGTTAAGAAATTAATGGCGAGACGGCTATGATCATCGCTACCTCCCGCCATTGCGTAAACTAAACCGCGTCGATATTCATGGCGGAGTGTATTGTCATGTTCCAGGGAAAGATACTCTTCGGGGCTAAATCCAGAGGGGATGGCAATCATAGTATTGCAGGCAAATTTTATAGCTTAATTGTAGCGATTTTCTAGCGTTCTTTTTTTAACCGCAGATTAAAGCAGATTCACGCGGATTTGGGAATGACTATTGCTATTTTACCATAAACAAAACCCGCAAGATGCGGGCTTCATTTTGAAAATTGCAATTTAACTGATTATTACATCACAACTCCACTAATTAAACCGTGCACATTTTGGACAACAGCAGTAGTAAAATTATGAGTCGCAGGCAAACTATCAACCACAATTCCAGCGCACAATAGCATCAGGTACAGAATAGAGTATTTAAAGAGCGATCGCGCCACACTCTTATCTTCTGGAGTCTGCAACAGCAACCAAGCCTTTTGAGCAAAAATAACACCCAGGAAAATCGCAGTACCAGCATACACCGGGCCGGCTAAATTCAGCGGATACACTAGCAGCAAAGTTGCAGGAAGCATCAATAGCGTATAAATCCAAATTTGGCGGGCTGTCTCTTCGTCGCCTTCAATTACCGGCAACATCGGTACGCCTACTCCCTCGTATTCGTCGCGAATCATCATTGCTAATGCCCAAAAATGCGGCGGTGTCCATAGGAAGATGATCCCAAACAACATCCACGCACCCCAACTCAAATCTCCCGTCACCGCAGCCCAGCCAACTAAGGGCGGAATCGCCCCTGCTGCACCGCCGATGACGATGTTTTGCACGCTGTGGCGCTTCAGCCAATGGGTGTAAATTAGGACGTAGAAAACGATGCCCGACATCGCTAGCAATGCTGATAATAAGTTGGCAACAACTGTTAGCAATGTAAAGGATATTGTCGCTAGCGCGATCGCAAATATCAAAGCATCCCGTTTCTTGACACGCCCGGAAGGAATCGGCCGCCAGCGGGTGCGCTCCATAATATAATCGATGTCGCTGTCGTAAACACAATTAATCGTATTCGCCGACGCGGAAGCTAAAGCCCCTCCTGCGATCGTTGATACCAGCAATAGCGGATCGACTTCTCCTTTGGCGGCCATCCACATTCCTGCTGATGTGGTGATTAGCAGCAGTAAAATAATCCTCGGTTTTGTGAGTTGATAGTAACTTTTCACAACTTGCGAAAAGTTTTCATGGAGGCGAGGGCTATTGTTTGTAAGAACTTCTTGCATTGTTATTAATTATTAGTTGTCAATTATCATTGGTCATTCAGTCCGCGCAGGCGGACTTCGTTTGTGTAGAAGCGGTTTCAACCGCCGATTAATTTATCCGCTGACAAAACCCGATCGCGCCAAGCGAAAACACTAAAGGCTACCAAAGTTCCCAGCAATGCAGCGCCGACGGCTTGGTGGGCGACTGTCAGAGGTTCTACCTGAAGGTGCAGCCGGAAAGTTGCCAATCCCAAAACTAATTGAGCAATCAGACAAAGACTCGCTAAATTTCCTAATTTTCGGAAGTTTGAATGGAGTGCTGGTTGCCGCCAAGCCATGATTGCTACTGCTAAAGTGGCTGCGGTAGCTGGTACGATACCGACGATGTGGCTATTCATTACCGAACACAATTCTGAGGAACCAAAACATTGGTGCAGCGCCCATCTAGAGCCGACTAATGCTCCTAGCAAACTTTGCAGGTAAACTAACAATGCTGCGATCGAACTTATCCACGCTAATTTACCCGTATTGCCTGTAGCTTCGTAGGGAGTTAGCAGGAAACCGATGACTAGCAGGGCGCAAAAAAACAGTAAAGCTGTTCCTAAGTGAGCGGTAACGATGTCAAATCTCAGCAGTTGTGTCACAGTCAAGCCGCCGAGTACGCCTTGGAAAACGATTAAAAATACTGCGCCAGCGCTTGCCCAAGGGAGCCATTTTGGGACGCGACTACGATAAAAAGATGATAGTCCTAAAAGTGCGATCGCACTTAAGCCGATCGCCGCTGCATCCAAACGGTGAAACCACTCCAAAAACACCTGCAAATTCATCTGCGCTGTGGGGATTAATTGACCGTAGCACAGCGGCCAATCCGGGCAAGCAAGACCCGCATTCATCACCCGCGTGGCACTGCCTACAGCCATTAACAGCCAGGTGGCGATCGCGATTTTCCACACTAGGCCGCGGATAATATCTTTTGGCTGCCACTGCACTCCTGCTGCTGCGGTTGGCTGATTTAAAACTGAGTTTGCCATGAACTTTACCTTAGCCTTTGTTATCGATCGAACTTAATTAAATACTGAGGTTTTGCTTTGGCTGAGCTTAGCCGAGCTTAACACTCTTTTCTGTGTCCAACAGTCATATTTACTACTTTAGCGACATCGCAATCTAATTACTTTGTCTTTACAAATTTTTCAACTTTTCTCTTTACATTACAGAGTATTGCAGTTATTTTAAAAAAATTCAACAAACTTTATTTTTTCTTCTGAATCCTTTGCTGTTAACGACTCCCTCGCTTTCGCAAGTGCGGCGAAAAATAAAGATATGATTAAGAAAAGCTATTTTAAAAATATTTATGATAGACGCAAAAATTTTCCGTAAGAATTTGTAACTAAATACAGGACTGGAGAGTTAACCCCTAGGTGTTTTTCAAGGTAGTTTTCAGGTTGACTCGCCTCAGATTGTATAATGTTGGTTTACTCTCTGTGACTCAAGTGACAGATCAACCTGTGAATTAATTCTCTTTCTGAGAGGGCTAGTAATTCCTGTTGGCGATCGCTTATTAAATCGAGAGCATGAGCAACCCGCCATCCCAACTCACGGACTTCTGTCAGGGACGCAATATGCTCTGCATAAAAGTGAGGATACTTGACATGGATGGAATTGGTAAGTTTGATTGCTGCATAGTCTGCAAAAAGACGCTTCAACTCCTCAATGGATTCTAGATCGGCAGGCACAAAAGTTGGATTATAAGGTTCAACCTCTGCCCAAAAAACCTCATTGCGTTTAAAGACGCGCTTCAACTCAACCAACCGGATTGCTACTACACCCATTACTGATTCATAGTCGCCCTCCCTCTCCCTATATGTTGTGCTCCGATATGTGTATTGAACCAGTGTCCCAATTGTAGGAACGTCTAACGATAAAACCATAACCATCTGCTCATCGCTTAGCTCAAACGGTTCTAATCCAGTGATATCTAATCGGTGTTCACTGTAGGGGAAAATCACCTCATGCCACTGTAATACAGGGTACTCAGACCATTGCAACGGTGTGTTTTGAATCGATAACTCTTCGCCTTCAGAAAATACCACATCTTCGGAAGTTGAACACAGTGGACGTATATCTGGAAGCGTTGTTGGAGGCGTAATCGAATCTAGATCTGCCACAGACTGAAAGTGAACAACATAGGCATCTAAAGCTGACTCGGTTGAATAATTGTTCTCGTCTAGCGCACCTGGTTCGTCGTACCAAGCGATAGCATGAACCGTCACTCGATAATTGCCATTGGGTAACTCAATCCATCCATAACCCTCTGGATCGCATCGCTCAATTTCGTCACACTCTCCTGCTGGCAACACATAACCCCCATCCAGATAGAGAGATTGATGTTTTACCTGCAACCGAAAATCGGCCCAACAGACTGCGTAGGTAAGTTCTCGTTCCGTCAATCCGACGTTAGTGAACCTAACTGTAGAATTACCATCCCCCCCTGTGGAGACAGCAACAACTGTTCCAGCCGCAAATTCTTTAAAAATGGCAAAGTCATAAGTCCACCAATTATGAGGATCGGCCCGACGATGTGCCAGATCGTGCGGATGAAAGAGAAACCAAGCTGCCGCATCAGTTCCAACACTCAACGTTTTATCTAATCCACCAGTTATCATTTCTTGCCTGCTTAACTAAATTTGGAATGGAGGAAGTGGCGCTCTTGCAGGGTATGGTTCACTAATCTTTGAATCGGTAACTTATAAAAACTACTGCACTTTTATTGTGAAACCACCTTGAAAGCATTCGGACTAAACAGTGCGATCGCTATTTTGACTATGCCAATGTTACTGTATTTAAGGCTGGTAGGGTGCGTCAGCTCCGAGAGCATCAATTGATAGATGAAATCACCCTATCTGACGCACCCTACATATTTCAAATCACTTTTTGTCCTTAGCCAGTGCCGGCCAATTTTTATCCCCCTTAGAAACATTCCCAGAAACATCTTTTTCCCAACCCCACTGTACCGCCGAATTGTAGTTGAGATAAAGTTTCCCGTTGGCAATTTTCCAAGCATCGGGATCGGTAGCAGCCGTATAACCTTGACTGACAGCCCAAGCACAGAAACCACCGTATTGAGGCGCATATTTCTCAGGATTTTTAGCAAATAAATCCCGATTTTGAGCGCTAGCAAATTGCCAAGTAGTATTGCCCCATTTGTAAGTAAATTCTGGTTTGCCTTTGACAGGCTTTTTTTGAGTAAAGTAGGCTACAGGATCTGTGCCTCGAATCGCTACTCCCTCATCGCTGTAAAATACTTTGGGAAGCGCTTTGTCAGCTTTAACAGCAGTTGAACTGGCTTGAGGCGTTTTTTTAGGTTTAACAACCGTTGGGTTTGCCGATTCTGTTGCTGCGGTGTTAGGAGTTGCTGTGTTGCTGTCTGAGTTGCCGCAGCTAGTAGCTAGTCCTAAAGTTAGAATTGCAGCAGATAAAATGTTTGCGAAATTGCTAATTTTCATGTCACCTCTGTTTGTAATGTTGACTAAAAAATAACTGCTAACTACTGACTACTGACTACTGACTAATGACTGCTTCTTGGCCATTTGCCAACCCATTGTCCGCCCCGAAACCGCCACCTAGGAAACAGCAGCCGCATCATCACCCAAGACGAAAGGTAAACCGATACCCAAACTAAACTGTAGTGCAGGATAAAGGTTGGTATCTTAAAATATTCTTGCTGAATGTACGGCAAGCCAAATATTTTAATTGTGGAACCGAGGAATACTGCTTCGACAATGGCAGCAAAAAATTGAAAGACGCCGGGCCAATCTCGATCCCACATAAATTGCTGTAAAAAGTTGTAGAGGACATCCCAAGCTAATCCTAAAAGTCCTACATAGAATAATACCCAAAAGTAAATCAGATTGTATTGAGTTCCTAAGTAACCTAAATAAAATGGTAAAGAGGCTAAAACTCCAACGGTAGCTAAGAGAAATATTCGAGTTTGCCAGCGGCCAAATAGTGTGGGTGTCATAATTGAATGTTTGCTGTTGATTGTTGACTGTTGACTGTTGGCTGATGACTAAGTAAGTAGGCGCTAATAAAACAAAGTATGTTAAGTAATTTGACAATTACTGAGATTTGTTCGTAGTGAGGGCTTTAGCCCTTTTTTACAGGGCTAAAGCCCTCACTACAAACCTTTAATTATTTACACCGACTTACTTAAGGAGATTGATTGGTTGCCCATTTCAGCCACTGCCAAAGGGAGCCAATACCTTCGAGATGTCGAATTTTGGGAGCTTTGGCTCTGGCTAAACCTTCGGCTGAACGGTGCGCGGCATATTGCAATCCCAAAAAGGTGTCAACTGGTGCATAAGGCCCTCCCAACGTCATCACTCCAGCAGCATAAATTCGAGCTTTATCGTTTCGCATTTCTACTATTTCAAAATCGTTGGCAACATGAAGTCTACCAAAGGGATTGAGTAGCAAATTGTAGTGGGTAATTAAATCGTCTAACAAAGGATTGTCTTTTGGTTTGGCTTCTAAACCGGTGGAGTCAATAATAAAGTCGGCTTTAATTTTTTCTATTCCTTCATAATTTCCGCTTTTGATGTAGGTGATTAATTTGCCGCCTTGTCGCTCAACTCGCTCTACTTGACCGAATTTGATGGTGTACCATCCTGCTTGGATTCCTGTCTTAACTATGCTGCGCCAATCTTGACGGCTGGCGGTAGTTGTACCGCCCAAAGCTGTTAGCATTTCGTATCTTCCTTGGGGACTGGCTGCTTCTAATATGGCGCGCATATCGCCGCCCCAAGTGCCTTTTGGCCAGTTGTAAGGTTGGAATTCCCATTGATTTTCTACGTATCGCTGGGCAAAACCGAATTTGTTGCCTTGGGGTTTGGGCGATTGCATTAAGTTGATAATGTTAATCTGGTTGTTCTGCTGGCGAATTTCATTCAATCGCTGCAAGATTCTCGAAGCAACAATTCCCCGGCCGCGGACAATGACTATACCGCCTTGACTAGCTAGCTGTTTGTAAACGTGTTCGTGTTCTTCGTAGGCGTTTACTACTGATTTGAAATCGCCGGTTTTGGCGCGGTATTCTTGCAAGTCTGGCAAGAATCTAATTGCTGGGTAGCCAGTGGCTAGCTGGATGTATTTTGCTAGTAAATATCGGTGTTCGCTGCTGGAATTTGGGGTGGGTACGGAGTAGGCGATCGCATATCTGCCGTCGTCGGTTTTCCGAATACCTCGAACGCGCCCGTAATGCAGCATTTCGTCCCAACCGATGCGTTTTGCTTCTCTGTCCATTGAGGCAAAAACGTTTTGAGCTTGGGGAGTGTAAGTATCGGCAAATACGGGTTCGGAAAAAACTTGCCACAGGTGTTTTAATCCCGAACCAATTTCACCGGAAGCGAGTTTAGTTGCGGATTCTCGCAGGGCGTATCCCGGCCAGCCCCAAATATTGTCTGGACAGGAATCGGAACCGGATCTAATTCTTTCGTGGGGTGGAATTTGGGAATTGCGGCAGAGTCTTTGATAGCGTCCGTAGGGCTTGGTTTCTAAGCTGATGACTGCTATTTGTTCGCGGGGAACTCCGCAAGTTCTGATCGTATCTACCCAGACAAATGTTCCCATTCCGCCGCCAATGCCGACGTAGGTTGTTTCTTCAACTTGCTTGCCGGTGGCGTGCAATTCTTGGACGGATACTCGATCGCCTGCAAATATCTCTGGCGGTGGAAAAGCAGTTAAAGTATGAGGAGTTTGAGGGATTTGAGGGATTTGTGTCTGGAGGACATCGGTATCTGGATTGAAAGATATTGTGGGTAATGGGGTGGCATTTTGTTGTGCTTGGACTTGTTGAGAATTCAGAACATTCGTATTGGGATTGAAGATAATTGTTGATTCTGGGGCGAGAACTTTGGTGGGCTCTGCTACTGCTGCTAATAGTCCGATCGCCAAACTGTAGGGCCCAATTTGGATTGTATCGCCGTTAGCTATGGGTTTGCTAGCGCCCTTGACTTTTTCACCGTTGAGGAATATGCCATTGGAACTGCGATCGGCGATCGACATTTGACCGCCAACTAAGGCGATTAAGGCGTGAAATCGCGAAATTTCTTCACTTCGGAATACTGCCCGCGAAACTTGCTGCCCATCAATGCTGGTGGGCATCTGACCGATTTCCCTGCCTAATGCTACAGGAATATTGAAAACAGGCTGCCTCATTTCTCCGGTGACTGGATCTTCCCAACTGATTTGAATTTGCATAACTTTCCTCACAACAACAACTCGATTACCGTGTCCGATCGCACATCCCGATTTTTTTCAAGTTGAAAATTTACACTTTCTCAATATCGTCATCAGTCATTCCCAATTCTAAAATTTAAAATGGTATTATCCTTATATTTCAGACTATCATCACCTCAATACTTGGGATTCTCCCGATTGTATGCCTTTGCCGCAGTGCGGACAAAAAAGACCTAGATAATCATGGGGTAGAACGTGGCCTGTGGGACATTTTATGCCGTAAACCGGTTGAGCGGAAAGCTGATTTATTGCCGGTTGCTGTTGCTCGATCGCTCTTATTTTTAAAACTATTTTTCCCAGTATAATCTGGCTGCCAACAGTCAGAGGTGCTTCTTCTTCCAAGATTTTTTGACCGTCAACAATTACCGGGTTGCGTTTGGCAAGTAGCTGCTCCCGCGTCAGGTTTCGCACCCAGAATTCATTAGTGCTGGCATTCAGAAATATTTCCACGTGCAAGCGAGACAAACTCCTCTCGTTCTCACTTAGTACCAAGTCGCACTGCTCCCGATCGCGACCGATGCGAATTGTACCTCTTTGTTTGGTGTGGCTTGTGGAAGTGAAGGTTTGCGATTGCGACCGATTCCCTTCCATCCACTCCAGAGTTAACTTATACATAGTTACCTGCAAAATTGACATCTTGCCTCGGACTTGGGCATATTATACTGCTGAGCGCCTCGCAGTTAGTCTAAAATTAATAAAAAAAAATGTAAAAATATAGTTAGATTACTTTTTTTGCCTCCAGTCTCCTTTTTACCCGCTCAGCTTCGCCACTCAGGCTTCCTTCTTCCTTCTTTCGGAGTTGTTGAATCTAAAACCTAAAATCTCAAACTGTGCAGCCATGTCTCAAAAAAACGAAACCGTTGTTCTCGTATTATCGCTCCTAATTACGATCGGGCTAGCCGGTGCAGGTATTTGGTGGCTGACAAGCGGCAGGGGCATCAATGTCGGAGGTTTATCACCAGAAAATCAGACGTTTTCCAAGTCACCGACGGGGAATTCGCCGCAGTCAGAGCAAGCAATTGGGCAGCGTTTGAGTGCCGGAAAAAAACTGTTAATTTCAGAGCAAGCAACAACAACCAAACAATCAGCAATACAGGCGATCGCATCCGGCAACTACAACGCAGCAATTTCCGACTTGCAAGCATCCCTGAAAAGCAATCGCAACGATCCCGAAGCGCTAATTTACCTCAACAACGCCCGCATTGGCGATCGAAAATCCTACACAATTGCCGCAGCGGTTCCTATTGGCGCGGATCTCAATGCGGCTCTAGAAATTCTGCGGGGCGTCGCTCAAGCTCAAAATGAAATCAACCAAAGTGGCATTAGCGGTACTCCATTAAAAGTGCTAATTGCTAACGACGACAACAACCCAGAAATTGCCTCGCAAATTGCCAGTGCTTTAGCAAATAACTCGGAGATTTTAGGAGTAATCGGGCATTTTAGTTCGGACACAACCCTAGCAGCCAGCAAGGTTTACCAGCAAAATCAATTAGTAGCAATTTCTCCGACAAGTACATCGGTGCAGCTCTCAGGAGTTGGTAGCAATATATTTCGGACAGTACCGAGCGATCGTTTTGCGGCTAATGCTCTTTCCCGCCATATGCTAACAAAATTGCAAAAGAAAAAAGCGGCTATATTTTTCAATTCTGCTAGCGGTTATAGTAAATCTTTGAAAAGTGAATTCACTACTGCTCTTTACGGAGATGGAGGACAAATAGTATCGGAATTTGACTTTTCTAATGGCAATTTTAATGCTGCCGAGAGCGTCAAAAGTGCGATCGACCAGGGAGCCGAAGTCATTATGCTAGCATCCAACTCAGCCACCCTCGACCAAGCTTTGCAAGTAGTGCAACTAAACGCCAAACGACTGCCATTATTAGCAGGAGACGACGCTTATACTGCTAAAATGCTGCAAATTGGTGGCGCAGCAGCAACAGATATGGTGCTGGCAGTTCCTTGGCACATTCTCGCAGATCCGCAGTCCAATTTTCTCCAAACTTCCAAACAACTTTGGAATGCAGAAGTCAGTTGGCGCACAGCTTTAGCCTACGATGCGACGATCGCATTAATTGCCGGTTTAGGGCGCAATCCGACTCGTACCGGGATTCAACAAACTTTATCGGCAGCAGATTTTTCGGCAACGGGGGCATCTGGCGCGATTCGATTTTTACCTTCGGGCGATCGGAATAGAGCAGTGCAATTAGTAATTGTTAAACCGGGAAATCGCACCAGTTACGGTTATGAATTTGTGCCGATCTCTGGTTTTTGAGCTATTCGTTAGTGCGGAATATAAGTTATAATATGTATTGATAAGTTCTATGGCTAGTCCAGCAAAAGTGCTTGCAAAATTAGTAATTATCCACAACTAGAAAACTTGTATGGCAAAAGATCGGTTTCATGATGTTGTCAAGACTGCTTTAGAAAAAGAAGATTGGCAGATTACGGCTGATCCCTACCAAATTAATGTTGACGATGTAGATTTTGAGATTGATTTAGCTGCGGAACAACTGTTAGCCGCGCAGCGAGAGAGTCAGAAAATTGCTGTAGAAATTAAAAGTTTCATCAGTACATCCAATGTTTCAGATTTTCATACTGCATTGGGACAATTCCTTAATTATCGCGATGCACTTGAAACTATTGAACCCGATCGTCTACTCTACCTAGCGGTGCGAGTGCCAATTTATGAAACTTTCTTTCAACGGCGGTTTATTGTGGCAGCGGTGCAGCGGTATCAACTACGATTGATGATTTATAATGTACAACAGGAGGTTATTGTTCAATGGCTGTAGAGCAATATCGGCAATACATTCGTCATCTACTTTCAGAACGGCGAGAGCGCGCTTCGAGACAATACAACGCCCAAGAATACGAAGTGCAAACTCTTTTTGATACTGAGCAAGATCATTATCAATTGCTGTATGTTGGTTGGCGTGGAAATAAACGCAGTTTTGGCTGTATTTTACATCTTGATATCAAGGGTGGAAAAATTTGGATTCAGCATGACGGTACTGAAATCGGAATTGCCAACCAACTCGTCGAATTGGGAGTTCCTAAACAAGATATTGTTTTAGCATTCCATGAACCGGAAATACGCCAGTATACGGATTTTGGTACAGGGGAGGATCTCGCCCTCAGTCTCGGGTAAGTGAAATAGGTGCGATCGATCCCGCAAATGAATTCTTTATACTACACAAGATTGACAGAAATCTAAAATGTTAAAGTCATGTCCCAAAAAAATAAAGCTCCAGCGGTCATTTTATCGCTGTTAATTACGATCGCCCTAGTAGGTGCAGGTATTTGGTGGTTTACCAGTCGTCGCAGCCCAAATCTCCCAGTTTCATCGCCGCAAACCCCCAATTTACCCTACGCCCCGACACCAAAACCGAAGCAGTGAGTCGATTTTAGATTGACTCCGCCACTGTCTTCTCGTCTTTTAGGAAACAGACGCAAGTCTGTAGGGAATTCGATCTAAACTTGTGAAACTCCGATCGCCCTAACTGGCCTATTTCTCTCAAAAACCGCCCTCGGTTTAAACGCAATTCTCAACAACAGCCACAGCGATCGCCATTCTCCCGGAGTTTCCTGCCGCTTCCACTGGCCCGGGCGACAGTATAGCATTTCGATCAAACAACGGTGTTGGGTAATATTTAGGCGATCGAACGCAATTCGCACCGTGGGAAATTCCGCAAAACTGCACCCCGCTGCATCCCGAAAACTCGACTTTAACTGAGATTTATCGCCCACCAATTCAATCTTAGCCACAGGAATACAACATTTCTCTTCCATAATTTTCAAAGTCGCCGAGTCGCAATCAATCAAATTTTTGGCAAAACGGTGCTGTGTTTCCAACGCCACAAATGGCAATACTGGCGATCGGCTCGATTTTACTGTTGTACCCTGGTAGAAAGTGCTCTTAACAGCATATTTTGTCACAATCTCTGCTGTGGCAAAACTCTCCTGACTACCTCGATCTTTCACCGCAAAAGTTGGCATCTCAGTTAAAGCAACTTCAGCCCCGCTTTCCGAAATTACAGTAGTTATTCCCCAAAAACTTTTACCGCCCACATTCAACTGCACCACCCGGCGCAAATTAAACCATTCGTAAATATCCGGTTTTGGAATATCCACCAAAATCAGCAGCGCAATCCCCAGCATCAGCAAATTGTAAGCGCTCCAAATCCAGCCCAAACTCACACCTTTTAACAAATCTGGACTTTCTGATATTGACTGCCAACTGCCAGCATTTTTAACTAAATGAATGTTTAAATTATGCCACAAACTGAATGCTGTAGCTGCGAACAAGACAATCAAAGGCCATCCCAAATTCCAGTTAAAACTAAAGCGATCGCTCGCGATTCCTTTCGGCGTTACCTTAAACCCTTTCTCAAAGGGATTCAGCATCGCACTCACCACAGTCACTGCTAAAGGAATACACTGGACAAATGAGTAAACATCAGACAGCAAAGCCGATCGCGATCGGCGATTTAGCCAAGAAAACACAGTAACTTGCACCAAATAGTAAGGCAAGAAAAAGTACAGTAATTCCCGCGCATTTGTCCGCAAAGGAAGCACCCCTAGAAACGAATAAGCTAAGGGCATTAACAAAAAGAAAACCCTAGTTAAACTCGTAAACCAGTGCAGCAATCCTTCCAGGTGAGACAACCTTTGTATAAATCTGAGGCCGCGAATCGTCAAAGGATTGGAATCAATAAAAAAGGCCTGAAGTGTGCCTCGTGCCCAACGCAGCCTTTGAGTTAGATGAGCTTCTATATTTTCAGCCGCCAAACCAGCACTCAATTTTTCATCGAGATAAACTAAGCGATATCCAGTTGCTGATAGCCGAATTCCGGTAAAATAATCTTCGCAGACTGAATCAGTGACAAAGCCTCCCACTGTTTGTAAGGCACTGCGCCTAACCACAAAAGATGTACCAGAACAAATCACGCTATCAGCGCTATCTTTGATGATTTCAATTTGCCTATAAAATACTTCTTCTTCCGGCGCGAGGACATTTTCTAAGCCTAAATTGCGGGCGATCGGATCGTGGTTGTAAAAACTTTGGGGTGTTTGAACAAGGGCGATGTCGGGATTCTGAAAAAAGCCAACTGTTCTGATTAAAAAGTTTGTGGTTGGAATAAAATCTGCATCAAAAACTACAATTAGTTCTCCCTTAGTTAAGGCTGTGGCGTGATTGATGTTTCCAGCTTTGGCGTGAAGATTATCGGGTCTGGTTATATAATGACATCCCAATTCTTTTGCCAGAAATCTAATTTCAGGACGCCTTGTATCGTCGAGCAGATATACTTTTTTGTTCGGATAATCTAAAGCTTGACAGCCGATGACTGTACGCCGTAAAATAAAAGCAGGTTCGTTGTAAGTTGGAATAAAAATATCTACTGACGGGGCAAAGTTTCCCTCTGCAACTGCAACCGCCATGCGATCGGCTTTTTGGCGTCTGTCTTTCACTCTCAGCATTAAATACAGTTGAATGCTGCTGGTGAAAACCATTAACATTTCTAGAAAAAACAATCCTAAACTAAAGATACCGTTGAGAGGATCGCTTAAATTGAGAGTAGCGAACGATCGCCACAAAACGTAGCGAATGGTTAAAGCCAGAACTATTGCAACTACAACAGCGCGCGATCGTGTCTGCGGCTGAGGGGAAATTTTCATCACAGCTAAAGCGGCCGAAACCAGTACAAAAGTCGGCACTAACAAATACATCTTGCTCGCAGCAGGCACTTGCAGCCATACAGGCGGGTTTTGCTGCCAAGTGTTGATTATGGCAAAAATGCCGCTGACAGTGCCTTCGCGGGCAAACCAGGCTCCGGCGATCGCACCTGCGAAAGCAACGCCCCCCAACACGATTAGCGTTGCCGCCGGCACGCGCCAAATCCGCCAAAAGCGGCGTTTCAAGTCTTGAAGGTTAAATCTAGAAGTTGTCATATAAGGTGAAATTCCCGATCGTACCTGTTACAGTCAAGGTTTCCTGCTGTCCGCTTTTTAATCGCGTTGAAAATTCCGACACACCCCACCAAACTAAATTTACATTTTTTAACATTCTGACAATTGATATCATAATTCATCTTGCTGGCTGTTGCCAAACCGCCGGCGAATCCAATCCGCGTAAAATATAGCAGAAAAAAGAAGGAAGAAGGCAGAAGGCTTTTGTTATCTAACAGAGAAGTCTGAAGCAATCTTCCGCAAGGATTTCAGCAATTAAGAACCTCCTAAACGTTGAGCGCGGTTGCTATAACCGCGACAGATTGTTTATGTTATGTGCGATCGAACAAATGGCATAAAATTCGTTTGCAGTGATGACGAAGAGTCCCTATCCAACCACTAGGAGTGTCAGCTTTTCTACAAATCAAAGAGGATTGCTATAGTTTGATATAGCAATCCATATAAGTTAATAATTAGACGAACTTCACATCTAACTAAAGGTAGATTAATATTAGATTAATTTTAAAAAATTACCGAGTTCGCAACACAAAAACCCAACCATCAAACAGCTAATCAGAAATTCCTAATTGCGAGATTGCATAGCGGGCGACAGCCAAACCAACTCTGGCCTGTTCTATTTCCGACAATTCGGCCCAAAGTCTTTGAGTCGCCATAACTAATTCCACCCCTTCGGGATCGGCATCTCGCATGGCATAAGCCAAAGGACGCGCCAACACCTGCAAATCTTCCTCATCCCACTGAGGCAAAATATCTAACACGCATTCAACCATTTGGTCAGCTAAAGATTGATACTTAGCACTTGCGTTTTGGACGCTTTTGGCAATGCGGGCTAGAAAATCTTGAGGAACGCAAGCAAATTTTTCTCCCAAAGATTTTTGCAGAGCACTCGCCAGCCAAACTTGTTCTAGTTGCGCGAATAAAACTTGCGACTTCTCGGCGATATCGCTGTCGCTGAAGGAATCAAACAGTGTAAATTCCTGCTCTAGGGCACTCAAATAAGATTCTGATTCAAGCTGTGCGGGATTCCAGGGATAAGCAACATCAGCCTGAACAATTGTGGCGAGAAGTTCCATCTGGGCCTGAGTTTGGGAATCGCGAAAATATTGAGAATCAGGAGATTGGGTAGCCATGATGTAATACCTAAGTGGGAAAAGGAAAATACAGAAGTGGACTCTGCCAAGTGCGAGCTGTCTTCAGATTTGAGACACGGGCGTCCGGAATTTGGCTGTTCCGATCGCCTTGAGCCTTCATTAGCTACACCCGCACCTTAATTCGTTCCGCAATCAGTCTCACTGTAGCCCGAAGTTTTTGCAACCTCAATAGTGAACTCAAAAACCTGACCTTGAGAACTGCCAAATTTTAGCTGAGTACCGCTGCGCAGCAGCAATTCTTGGTGGTGAACTCTCACCCATCCTTCAGGCCCCAAAACTAAAGTCCCGTAGCGAGAAAAATCGCGCAGGAAGTAGCTAGGTTCGCCCCGGCTATCTCCGATACTGTTGCGGCAGAAAATCTCGGCGTGTTTTTGAGAAACCCACTGTTCTCGAATCACCACGTCGTTTTCTTCCCAGCGTCCGACTCGAACCATACCGGCGCGGATCGGCCAAACCTGATTGCTCGAGTCGGTGGATTTGACATTGGGTCGATCGCGCCCCCGCAGATAAGCGCAAGACGGCAATTGTCCCAGCCAAGTAGAAGAATTTAAAGGCAATTCAGTTTTCAGGTCATCTACAGGCTCAGTCAGTTGACCGTCAAACTCAGGGTGCATATACAGCACAGGCAGCGTCCAAGCCGGTTGATTGAACTTGTAGAGCGTCAGTAGCTGCTGTCTGGCGACGGCGACGGCCCGATCGACCGACATCCGCCCGGCCAAAGCCCGGGCAAAAGTTTCGATAAAACTCAGGGCCTCGCGATCGGCGATCGAATCCCGCATTCCCAGCACAGCCGGCACCCCGTGATGGATCAGTACCTCAGCCAAACTGCTGCGGGCGATCGCCTGTTGCTGGCCGTTAGTTGAGTGCAGCCTCTCCACCGCCGGCTGAGCTCCCCAGCAGGCATTAAACACAGCCAGAGTCACGCGGCACCGAACCAAAACCTGAGCCAGTTCAGTACCGTTAATCGCGGTATCCGGCCCCAGAAACAGCAAACCGCCGTCTGGGCCCGGTATCCCGTGGCCCGCGTAGAACAGAATGTTATAGTCTTCCGTTTCCAGCCGAGAAATGAGTTCCGCTGGAGTCGGTTCGATTAGAGTATCAACGCGAGTCGGAACGCTGATGTCGAAATATTTGTCACTGTCGTCGGTTTGAAAAGCACTTTCGAGAACCCCAGCTAGGGCGAGTGCTTCTGTTTCCAACTGCAAACGATGGTTATTGCCATTAGAAAATGCAGAATTAGCACCGACGCCCGGTTCTGCTTGTCCCAAAACTAGCAAAATATTCAGCGATTCCGCAGGACGCAGGGGCGGCAAAGGCTCCACATTGCTCGTAGTGCGGCTGAAAAGCAGTTGCTGCGACAGGGAAATTGCCGGTTGACCGGCTTGAGGCTGCATAATTTCCCAAGGCAAAGCAATTAAATAGGGTTCGCGCAAGTCTATGCGCACTCGCAGCGGTAGATTTTGCCCGATCGCGATACCTTTACTTTCCTGAAGACTACCCTGAATCGGCCCTTCAAACAGCCACTGCCAAAGATTAATCCCCAACTGCTGCATCAGGCGGCTGCTGTAGCTAGCTGGTGGCGGCTGCGGATTCTGCTCTCCCCTGTCCACCCACCCCCCTCGACCTAGGTGGAGCGGCACAGAGGGTCTCGGTGGAGGTATCTGTAGCGAGTTAGGGGTTCGATGTTCAGTTTCTGTCAGTATATTCTGGTTGTTTTCCGGCGAGACGAAACTGCCATCAGGATTGAGAGGCAATTCGTGAATTGTCCCGGAGGGCGAAAACATTTCCTGCCAAGCTTTCCATGATTGGGACAGCGTATCGGGCCACATACAGTCGTGGTGAACGTACCCGCTCGGATATGGAGCTTGTAGAACCCAAGTGGCAAAATGGTTTGCCCCAGCGGTTCTCAGGCGAGCGATCGCTATACTGAGGCAAGGACTTTCAGGGCGCGCCATTCACAACTACCGACTCTGGATATATGGTTGGATCGAGTTTATCTATTTGTAGTTTATCGGGTTTGGGGTGCGATCGAGTGCGAGAGATTGCTTTCGGAGTTTTTACTTTTACCTGCCGCCCAAAAACTTATCTAAATTCGGTACATCTACCCAAGTTCCCGTAGCATTCGACTCCTGGGTCAAATCCATCAACAACTGCGAGTAAACGCCTTCTCTCAGGGACGGTATCAAAGATTTTCCCGCATCAATTGCTTCTACCCACCTATCTACTACTCGAATAAACGGCGCAATTCTCCCATCTGGATAAACTTGAGGAAACTCCAATCTTTGAGGAATTTTAATTTCAGCCAAAGGTTCTCCAGCTTGGGAACCCCACAACCGAAATCCGTGGACGTAATCTTGCTGGTTGTCGCTTCCCAACACCAAGGTACCCTTACTCCCGTAAATTTCCACCCAATGTCCGCGCCCTTGATAAGTAACAGAACTCAAGCAAACTTGACAAGGAATTCCCCCGGATAATTCCAACATCAACATACAAGAATCATCTGCATCTACGGGTTTTAAATTTCCTGAATCCTGCGGATCTGGCCGCGCCGAAATTCCTGTAATCAATTGCCCACAAAGCCTCTGCACCGGGCCGAACAGCCAGCTAATATAATCGAAAACGTGAGAACCTGTAGCGCCCAAAACTCCGCCGCCTCGCTCTTTCTGCGCGTACCAATTCCAAGGGCGAGTAGCATCAGCCCGCCCCGACACCAGCCAATCAATCTTAATTAAACGGTTTTCTCCGACATATCCTGCTGCTAATAATTCGGCTAGCATTTGCCATGCGGGGATGAAGCGAAACTCAAAGTCCATTGTGGCAATTGCTCTCGCACCACCATTTTTAACATCGGTTGGAGATTCGCTATTTGCTAAGCGGTAAAGTTCCCGGGCTTCATTTGCTGTGAGGGCTGTGGGTTTTTCTAATAATAAATGTTTGCCTGCTTCCAAGACAGTTTTTGCCATTTCAAAATGCAAAAATGGCGGCGTGGAAATGCTGACGCCCGCTACTTCGGGGATGGCAACTATATCTGCGATCGAGCTGCACGCGTAGGGGATATTGTGGGTAGCTGCGATCGCCTGTGCTTTGTCTAAATTCCGGTGGTAAACAGCCACAACCTCTGTCCGGTGATGTGCCTGGAATCCGGGAATGTGCACTTTTTGACCGAAACCTGTACCGACTACTGCAACGCCAATTTTTGACATAATTTAATAATTGGGAATTGGGGATTGGGAATTGGGAATTGGGAATTGGGAATTGGGAATTGGGAATTGGGAATTGGGAATTGGGAATTGGTAGCAACTAACCAATAACTAATGACTTCAACATCGGCCTGACGCTCGATAATTAATTCGTGTATTCGTGTCCTAATCTGTGTC
>JANNOR010000086.1:0-14342 GCA_031399265.1 Cyanobacteria bacterium SOY_34_metabat_3
GTTGGTGTTGGTGTTGGTGTTGGTGTTGGTGTTGGTGTTGGTGTTGGTGTTGGTGTTGGTGTTGGTGTTGGTGTTGGTGTTGGTGTTGGTGTTGGTGTTGGAACAGAGCCAAGATTCTCAATGTACACAGAAGATACATAGCCACTACCATCAGCAAGGCGATACCAGATGTTACTACTGCCTTGACCGTTTGGATCTTGGACTAACTGACCTTGAATTCCTCCATCCAAAAATAGCACTTCATTTTGAGTAGTGATTTTACGAACCAAACTAGAGGTAGAGCTAGGTGCTGAACGTACATTCACGCCACCATTTATCTGGACAGCAAGCTTATTCCACTGAAGTTTACCCCGGAAATTGGCGGCTCGTTCTGTCGGTTTAACCTCTCCTTGTCCACTCCAACCTCCAATAATTTGAATCACTGGAGTAGCGTATTTTTCGCCTGTTGTTGCTAATGCCAAAGCTACTGACGCTTCGATATTCAGCAACCCTGCACCGGTTTCGCTATCCCAATCTGTGGTTTTCAAATCCGTTGCAGTTTGCTTCAGAATTTCAATCACTTGACGGAAGCTCAAAGCTGGATTTGCAGCCCATACTTGAGACGCTGCGCCGGTGACTTTTGCCGTAGCTGCGGAAGTCCCTGCCATGAAGCCAACTCCATCTCCAACTGTTGATAATTGTGGATTGTCAACAGTTCCTCCCGGTGCCAAAATATCTAAACCTTGACCGTAACTGGAATAATTTGTGCGATCGTAAGCTTTGGAAAGTGCAATTTCACCGTTAACCCGATCGGCTGCACCGACAGTAATGATATTGTCAAACTCTTGGGAAGCTTGACCCAAGGCAGACATGACGCCACCGTCGTTGCCAGCCGCAACTACCATTAATACTCCATTTTGACGAGCATATTCGATCGCACTCCTTTCCTCCGGCGTCAATTCATAGCGAGTTGTTGTCGTACCATCGGCATTAACTTGAGTAAGATCCATACTCAAATTAATCACTCCATTCTTTTTCCCAGAAGTCTTGACAAAATCAACATATTCAACTAACGAATCTGCCCATTTTCCAGAACCGATCGCCCTTCCCGCCCAAATAGGTGCTTTTTCATTAGCGCCGTCAATCCCAACATCATTGTTTTGAGTAGCGGCAATAATTCCTAAAACATGAGTGCCGTGTTCGTTGCCTTTCCCAGCTTCGATTCTGGGGTCAGCATCGCCATCCACCCTGTCTCGTCCCCAGGTAACTCGCGAGTAGTCAATATCGGGATTTTTGCCTGCAAATCCCGTGTCAATCACTCCGATTATCGGCTGATTCTCAACAGGAAAATCAAATTGCGCTGTCTCAATCGATGGTAATGGTGGCTGGATGGGTGGTATGGTTAGGCGATCGACCATTTCTTCCAGGCGATCGATTAAAAGCACGGTATTATCAGAAACAGGCGTTGATTCATTGAAAGTTATCAAATTTTGAGCCACGCTTTCCAAACGTGCAATCAAAGTCTCATTGCTACTATTCCCACCCGGATCGTCAGCACTTCCCAAGTTATTTAAACTTTGTTTCATGCTTTCCAATCGCGCTATCAAATTGGCTGAAACAGAATAATCTACTTCAGAACCCGTGGGAAAAACATCAATAGATGGTTGAGGATTTTCAACTGTAGCAGAATCATCTTCAGTTGACGAATCAATTATCGAAGAAGTTGGGAAGGAGTCTGTTGGAATCGGCACATCACTAATAGCAGGAGTCTCAAAAACTATTTCCTTCGTCTGCGACTCTTGATTCTTGTTAGTAGTCGTCACTGGCATACTTTCCAAATCAGTCTTTTTTACTGGCAATGACGGCTTAACTTCAGTAGTTTCTTGACTCTTAACAGTCGGTGCTGGCTGACTTACCTTCACCGAATCCACAGGATTTGTGGCTACAACTTTAGTAGTTTCAGTTTTCTCTACCTCAGGTATCACCACAGGCTTAGATTCCTCTTTCACCTTACTTTCCGATGGCAAAATTTCCGGTTTAGTCTCTACCTTCTCAGTTGGTGTCGTTGCAACAATCTCCTTCTCAGTAACAGACTTGACTGGCGAAGTTCCCGTCACTGCTACTTCAGTAACCTTATCTTTCACCTCAGTTACCACCACAGGCTTAGATTCCTCTTTCACCTTGGTTTCGACTGGCAAAATTTCCGGTTTAGTCTCTACCTTCTCAGTTGGTGTCGTTGCAACAACTTCCTTCTCAGTAGCAGACTTAACTGGCAAAGTTGCTGTCACCGATACTTCAGTAACCTTATCTTTCACCTCAGTTACTACCGGAGGAACAGGCGTTTTTTCAACTGGTAATTTTTCAGTCGAATCCGCCGCAGTATCTTTGCCAGTAGTTGGTGTAGTTGTCGGCTTTGTATCTAGCTTGTCGCTTGTCTCAAGTTTCGTCGAATCGCCACCATTACTTACAGAATCTTTGGCTTTGTCCTCTGTTTTGACTGGCGGAATCGAAATGATTACATTTTTGTTTGAATCGTCAGCATCTTTGCCCGTAGTAGGGGTCGGTGATGGAGTTCTTGGAGTCTCTTTACCCGAAGTTACTGGCTTCAAAATTTCCTTTTCCAAATCGTCAAGTAAATCGGATAATTCAGCATCTACCTTTGGTTTTGGTTCCGGGGTAATGTAAGGTTTCGCATAAGCAATAACTGCCTTGCCCAAATCAGTTTTCCGCCAATCTTTATCCGGGTTAATCACAGTATCGAGCAAAGCAGCTTTTGCCGTCGCACCGCGTACTTGGAAAATGATATCATTGTAATCTTTATCACTTCCTGCATCTAAGCGCATATCCTCCATCACAAAGGTATTACCTTCTCCCGTGATATCGGCAATTTGACCGAAGTTAAATCCCTGCACAGGATTCGCCATTGCCATAGAAAATAAAGGACGCCCGGCACCGCCAACAGTCGGATTATCAAAAACCGACTTTACACTACCGTTGGGTACCAACATCACCCCATATTTACCCCCAGCAGTAACTGCAAAACTCTTGACTCCTAAGTAGGGTCCTTCATTGACATTACTCTCTCCTAAGAAACCGGAAAACCGCGCCCCTTCTGTAGCATCATTAATCACTACATGACCTTTCACAGAGTTGCTTAAAGAACGCGAAGCTGCTTCTTTTATAAATGCTTCTGAACCAGGTTCAAACTTTTCTAATCCTTCTAAGCTGAAAATAGCTAACTCACCTTGGAAAAACCCACCATCAAAAGTGTAGTCTATACTGATGCGACCAGTTTGATCGGTAGTAAATACCCCTGATGTAAACGGAGAAATTAACTTTTTCTCCGTAGTCGGTTCTGGTTCTTTTTTTGTTTCAGTTGTTGCTATGGCAGGAGTTGTAGTCTCTTTCTTTGTTTCTTCTACGTTGCTAGTTGTAGTATTTGGTTTGTCCGCTGGCTTGCTGGCATCGAGAGAAGCCGTAACAGGTTTTTCGGCTGTTAAAGGAGTGGCTGTTTTGGTTGCTTGAGTGGCAAGTATTTCGCCTGTAATTGGATCTTTTGTGGCAGCAGTTGTTGCAGCAGCGGTTGTTGCGGGGAGAGTTGTTACTGGTTTGTCAGTTGTTGTGGAAGTAGTTGCAACTGGTTTTTCGGTTGTTGTCAATGCTGTGGCTGGAAGAGTTGTTGTAGGTTTTTCGGTTGTTGTGGAAACCGCAGATGTTGCGGAAGTGGTTGTAACTGGTTTTTCGGTTGTTGTAGAAGTAGTTATTTCTGGTTTTTCGGTTGTGGAAGCCGCAGTTGTTGTAGAAGTAGTTATTTCTGGTTTTTCGGTTGTTGTGGAAGTAGTTGCAACTGGTTTTTCGGTTGTTGTGGAAACCGCAGATGTTGCAGGTTTTTCGGTTGTTGTGGAAGTAGTTGTAACTGGTTTTTCGGTTGTTGCTGAAACCGCAGATGTTGTGGAAGTAGTTGTAACTGGTTTTTCGGTTGTTGCTGAAACCGCAGATGTTGTGGAAGTAGTTGTAACTGGTTTTTCGGTTGTTGTGGAAGTAGTTGTAACTGGTTTTTCGGTTGTTGCTGAAACCGCAGTTGTTGTGGAAGTAGTTGTAACTGGTTTTTCGGTTGTTGTGGATGTGGTTGTAACTGGTTTTTCGGTTGTTGCTGAAACCGCAGATGTTGTGGAAGTAGTTGTAACTGGTTTTTCGGTTTCAGATGTTGTGACTGGGACAGTTGTTGCTGGTTTGTCGGTATCTGGGACTTTATCTGCTGTGACAGCATTTTCTGCAACCAAAGTTCCTGTGACTGCATCTCTGCTCACTGCGGGTTTTTCAGAAGTGCTGACAACTGGTAAAATTGGGGCAGTTGAAGTAGATTTTGTCTCTACTTTTCCACCTGTGAGGGTGTCGGCATCGGCTTTTTGGGGAGAGTTTACTTGTGCTAAATTCAGGGTGTAGTTGATGTCGCCGCTGATTTGCAACACTCGAATCGTATACTCCCCTGCTAATAAGCCTTCTGCGCTAATTGTGTCGGCAGTTTTGTCGCTATTAGAAGAACTTTTGATGATTGTGCCGGCTTTGTTGAGTAGGAATATGTCGGCATTGCCGCTTAAATCGTCGATCGCAAATTTGAAACTTCCTGGACTGTTGATGGTAAATTTGTACAGGTTGTCGATATTTGTAGTACCAAGACTACCTGTGTAGGTTGTGCTGCCAGTCAATGCCCCGATGTTAACTTCAGTCATTAGTACCCCTGAAAAATAGTTGCTTTAAATTGCTCTTACATACCTATCTGGGGGAACTTGAGGTTTTTATGCAAAACCCGGAATATTGTTACATTTCGTTACATTCGGGTGGCTAGATCGCCCTTCCCATACCATCTATCAGCATTTAAAATACCCAGTTAAATTGCTTCAAACTCTTGTGGGATAAGCATCCTGCTCGCCCAAAGGTGCAATGCAAACAGAGAAAATCTGGCGTTGTGCTTGGATGTTGAAGCGACTTTGTGCTCCGTGCGCGCCCTACAAATGCGATCGCCCCAGACAATCCCTTATCCCTTACAATAAATAAGCAATTATTATACTTTGAGTTATCCTGTGAGTCCTACTGCCCAAGCCAGCAATACCCTGAATGCGGGTGCTCTACCAACCGTTACTGTAGCCCGCCGCGCTGTGTTTCCCTTCACTGCGATTGTGGGCCAGGAAGAGATGAAACTGGCGCTGCTATTGAATGTCATCGATCCCAAAATTGGTGGCGTGATGATTATGGGCGATCGAGGTACTGGAAAATCTACCACAATCCGCGCCCTCGCCGACTTGCTGCCGGAGATTGAGGTGGTAGCAGACGATCCTTTTAACAGTCATCCCAGCGATCCAGATTTGATGAGCGATGAGGTGCGCGATCGCACTTTAACTCACAATGACATCAAAATCGCCCGCAAAAAAGTCCAAATGGTAGATTTACCACTCGGCGCGACCGAAGACCGAGTTTGCGGTACGATCGACATTGAGAAAGCTTTGTCGGAAGGTGTGAAAGCTTTTGAACCAGGTCTTTTAGCTAAAGCCAACCGCGGCATTCTTTACGTCGATGAAGTCAATTTGCTCGACGATCATTTAGTCGATGTTTTGCTTGACTCCGCCGCCAGCGGTTGGAATACTGTAGAAAGAGAAGGGATTTCGATCCGCCACCCAGCTAAGTTTATTCTAATCGGTTCCGGCAACCCAGAAGAAGGAGAATTGCGGCCGCAATTGCTCGATAGATTCGGGATGCACGCCGAAATTCGGACTGTGAAAGACCCGAATTTAAGAGTAGAAATTGTCGAACAGCGATCGAGCTTTGACCAAGATCCCGCAGACTTTCTCTCGAAATATCAGCACGAACAAGATGATATGCAAGAGAAGTTGGTGGAAGCCCAGGAAAGATTGAAATCCGTAAAGCTCGATCGAGATTTGCGAGTAAAAATCTCCCAAGTTTGCGCGGAATTGGACGTAGACGGACTGCGGGGCGATTTGGTCACAAACCGGGCCGCGAAAGCTTTGACCGCCTTAGAATGTCGCACAGAGGTCACAGTGAACGATATTCGCCGGGTGATGACCTTATGTTTGCGTCACCGATTGCGGAAAGATCCGCTAGAATCAATTGATTCGGGTTCTAAAGTGACCAAAGTGTTCGATCGGGTATTCGGCTTAGAAACTAGTTCTTAGTGAGGTTCATCAAGGACTAAAGTCCTTACTACAAACCTAAACAAGATATCGGGTAGGGACACGGCACTGCCGTGTCCTCCCCTCTATTTCAGCCACTTAAAATTAGTCATCAGCGTGTAGAAATCAAACTAAAAATTAATGACAGTAACTGATGACTAATCGCCCATGAAAAAGATAATTCTAGGATTAGATCCCGGCTTAGCCAATCTGGGATACGGCGCAATTTCCTGTCACATTGTCGGAAAACTAGATCAAAATTCTGTTTCCATGATTGATTGTGGCGTGATTAAAACAACACCAAAACAGGAAATGGGAGAACGCCTCAAAACCATCTACGAAGATTTGCACGCCGTAATTGAACAAATAAAACCAGATATAGCAATCGCCGAAAAACTGTTCTTTTACAAAATGGGAAATACCATACTTGTAGCGCAAGCGCGGGGAGTTTTGATTTTAGTATTAGCGCAGTGTGGAGTGCCGCTGTTCGAGTTTACCCCAGCGCAAATCAAAAAAGCCTTAACTGGGCGCGGGAATGCAGATAAATTGGAAGTGCAAGAAGCTGTAGCGCGGGAGTTAGAATTAGGTTATATTCCGAAACCGGATGATGCGGCGGATGCTTTAGCCGTAGCTTTGACTGGTTGGTATGATGATGATATTTGTCCGAAAACCATACAAAAAACCTTAATTTACAACACCACGTAGGGGCGAAGCATTGGGAACATCCCGTTTTGTAGGGGCGAAGCATTCGCGTTGAAAATCTCTTATATAATCGATAGGATATGGGCGCGAATGCTTCGCCCAACCCCGCGACTAATCCCTAATCTATTTTAGCGCCGTTTCTTGCC
Source organism: Cyanobacteria bacterium SOY_34_metabat_3 (assembly GCA_031399265.1). GTDB lineage: Bacteria > Cyanobacteriota > Cyanobacteriia > Cyanobacteriales > Microcoleaceae > Microcoleus. The sequence continues at coordinate 7,016 of JANNOR010000086.1, forward strand.
AATAATTATCAAGAATATCGCACCTGAAACTACAACTCCGAAACCAAGACTAGACCAAAAGACTGTATTCGCAGGGATTTGATTGTGTGTACTGTCGATTTTGCTAGCATAAGTGCTGGCATAAACTCCGCTGGTAGCAATTCCGACACTAGCCACTGCAATTGTAACATTCAAAGTTCGATCGCTCTTAGCCCTCTCAATCTCAATAATCCCCTCAATAGTCTGAATCGCATTTTCCAACAACCTCAAACCTCCACTCAAACTCCGATTATCAGATTCCACTTGCCATACATACTTATCCTTAACAAAAATGCTAAATTTTCCCATAAATTTGAAATCTTTTGCATCAGTTCCCATTTTTTGGCTTATTGTTTTCAGGCGTATCTGGTAATTTCTGAGGTTAGTTTTGATTGTATTTTCTTTCTGTTCCAGTCCGCTAATATTACTAGCATAAGCCGAGGAAATTGTCAAGAAGTCAACTAAATTTTTCTGTAATTCTTTGAGGTCAACTTTAGGGGCATTCACCTGTGCTAGGAGTCGATTAACAAATTGTTGAATTTTCCCAGAACTGTCTTTGAGGCGAACTTTAAGTTCGCGGCTTTGAGTGTAAGCCCAAATCACTTTATTGCGATAGGCAAATAATCGGATTAAATGCGTATAAAATTCATCAAAGGTATTGCTAAGAACCAGAATTGATTGACCGCTATTGTAAGGAAATAAGCAAATTAAAACGTGATGATTTTGGCTGATATTGCCCTTGTCTCCAGGCGGCTGCCACAATTCATAAAAATTTGCACCTAAAAATTGCCCTTCGGTTTGCAAGTCTCTGTCCCATCCAGCATTAGTGAATAGATTCAGTTTACTGTAGCAATTTTTAGCAGTTGTTAAAGCGTCTTGATCGTCAGCCGTCAATTGTCCCGAAATAAACCAACTTTGACCGATGGTAGCGGGTGAATTGATGCGGGAAATCACTTCTTGTTTCAGCAATTCTAAACAGTCAATTTCTTTTGGTGTCTTGTCTGCGTCGGGTTCTATTTTGCCAGATAAGTCAAATTGTGCCGCATAAGTATCGCCGAGTTTGACGGGATAGGAATAGCCATCTAGGGGAGGCTCAAATTCTGCTATGTTTGGGTTTTTCAGTAATTCGATATAATCATCAGTTTCAGTTTCAGCTTGTTTGAATTGTTCTCGCTGTAGCGCAGAGATGTTGTCGCCATAAATTTTTTGCAAAAACAGGTCGCGGTTTTGGCTAATCTTGTCCTCATTTTGCCCGATACCGTCTGCTAAATCGTAGACAAATAAATCCACAGTTGGGTAGATTAGCCAATTCTCGTTACTCATGATCTAAACCTTTTGCCATTAACGATAATATCTTATCTTTAATTGCTTCTACTGAGTTCTTAGCTTGCAAAATTTCTGTTTTATCAATTTGAGCTATAATTTTCAACACATCTGGTAAATCGTCGTTGCTACCAGCGCTATTCTCAATTTCAGAATTAGTATTGTTATTTTTTTCTGCTATATGATTCGGCTTACGATGTAATCCTTTGCTGCGTTGGCTACTATGACTTTTTAAGAATGAATAGTTTTCTTTGTAAGCAGCTAGGAGAGGAGGATGTAGTTCCTTAAGTCTTAAAATATCGGAAATTTTAAAATTTTTATTGGTTTTATTAAACTCTAATTGAACATTAGCTGGCAACGGTTCGGTTTGTTGATATAAAGAAAAAAAGCTTCGAGAATTTCGTTTTGTGTGTCTTTCATAATAATCCAGTGATAGTAAAGGCAGCCCAGTAGTAGGGATGCTTATAGGGTTGATATTCCTTTTTATCCAGTTCTCGCTGATCGGTTTTCAAAGACTCGATTAGCATAGCTTCATCTTCAGAAAGTTCGGCGCTGTTTTCGGAAATCTTGTCTATTTCCCCTTGATACCAGGCGGCTAAATCCTCGCGGGTGGCTTCTCGCAGCCATTTTTGAGCATTTGCTAAAGCGACGGGTAGAGACTCGCCGGCTTCTCGCCACCGTTGGTAAAAATAAATCATTAATAACATACTCGCACCAGATTCTATGGGCCACAGGGTACTGACGACACCGCCAACTCCCGCGCGCATAAAACCGCTAGTCAATCCTACATATTCGGCGAGAATTGTTTGTTTGTCAGTCAATGCGGTTTCGCAGGCGGGAAGGCAGATTAATTTGTAGTTGCTGAGATTATGTTGGATAATTTCTCTGACTGTTAATCGGTGGGTGTTGCTTAGGTATAAAGTCGATTCTAGGGGCGTATCAAAATTATAGCTGCCGTGGCCTGTGAAGTGAAAAATATTGTATCGCTGTTCCAATAATAATGTTTCGACTTCATCGAGGGTGGGGCTGTCTTCTTTTTTGCGTCGGGTAGAGTTGGGAAAAAACATTCGGCAAATCATTTCCGATTCGATTTCGGCGGCAGGTAGAGGAGGGAATGCTTGCGGTTCGCCGTTTTGGTCGATAGTTACGCTGTCGGGATTTTCAATGCTGAGGATGAAGTTGGCTTCCCTTGCCTTTTCTTTAGCCTTAGCGAGAAACCGATCTTTCAAAGTAATTCCAAGTTTCGCACTAGGCAAATAACTCACCACAAAATCCCGACTAAACAAAGCATGAATTGGGAAGCGGTGCAAGTCCCGGTGCGGAATCAAAATTAACTCCGTAATCCCCTCTAATTGCTGTTCAATAACATCAATTTTCAGGATTGCATTGAGTCGTGCAAATTGACTTGCCATTCCCCCACGCCAAGGATGATTTTGTTGACTTGTTTTCTCCTTAGATTGATAATCGGTGTATTGTTGATTCCACTCCTTCACCCATTTTTCAAATTCATCGGGAAAATCGCTGAAACAGGTTTCGGGAGACAACAAGCCGTCGGATTTAATGATGAATGTTGTCAGGGATGCGTCGCTGAGATGCCAGTAAATGGCGGCTGTTGTGGGATTGAGAAGTTGCTGAATTTGAGCGTGAGTGACTGTCTCTTCTGTTTCGTAATCGGGAATTGGCAAGGCATCCAGCAGCCAAGATAAGCAGACGTTTTTATCGGTTTCTGCTGTGGCTAAGGCTTCGACGAATTGCCCCGACTGCATGAATATATTTACCGTTAACTGTTCAAACCTAACTAATTTGTCGGTGAGTTGCTTTTGGGTGAGTTGCGAATAGTTTTGCTTTTTCAGCAGACGCTGCAATAAATCGGTTGCATCTCGCTGTAGTTTATTGGCTTGTTCGGTTTTTTTGGAAGCAAGTAATTTTTTGATTAAATCCTGCAAAAGCTCAATATGCAGTTTCAGAAAACGATCTTTAGTTAGAGTTGTGAGGGCTTCTTTGTAGCTAACATCGGCTTTAGCCCAACACTCATTGGAGTGGGAAGAATTAAGTTTTCCTTCATTGTAATGAGCATTTCCTAGCGCTTGATTCAATAATCCATATCCTTCGGGGTGGGTGTTTCTTTTGCAATAGTCTAAGCCTGCTTCTAATGTTAATATTTCTCCTTCATAGCCACGCTGTTTCAAGTTGTGAGTTAAGATAGTTCTTATTACTGGTGGAGAATTAGGGAATAGTCCCTGTAATATTTCATAAACTGCCTGCTTGTGTCTAGGTGCATTTTTGACTGCGATACTCCGATTAATCCAGGCTTCATCAAGATCGGGTTGGATTTCTAAGGCTTTGTCGAAGGAGGCGATCGCCTCTTCTAAGCTTCCTAATTTACCCAGTGCAAGGCCCCTATTGTTCCAGGCTTCGTGATAATCTGGTTGGATTTCTAAGGCTTTGTCGAAGGAGGCGATCGCCTCTTCTAGCCTGCCTAAATTATCCAGTGCAACGCCCCGATTGTACGAGGCTCCGTGTAAATCTGGTTTGATTTCTAAGGCTTTGTCGAAGGAGGCGATCGCCTCTTCAACTCTGCCTAAATTACCCAGTGCAAGGCCCCGATTGTACCAGGCTTCGTGTAAATCTGGATTGAATTTTAAAGCTTTGTCGAAGGAGACGATCGCCTCTTCTAATCTTCCTAATTTGCCCAGTGCAACGCCCCGATTTTTCCAGGTTACGTCATCCTCTGGTTTGATTTCTAAGGCTTTGTCGTAGGAAGCGATCGCCTCTTCAACTCTGCCTAAATTACCCAGTGCAACGCCCTGATTGTTCCAGGCTTCGTGTAAATCTGGATTGAAAAATCCTTCTGTTGACGGAGGAACTGAGGTTGACTCAGCATTTCCAGAAGAACGATAAAGAGTAGAAGCAGTGTTATTAGAATCGATAGCACCCTGATAATTACCTAATTTTTGTAGAACTAAACCTCGTTTTTCCCAGACTTCGGGAGCGTTATATTTTAATTCAATAGAGCGATCGTAGAAAACAAGTGCTTCTTCAAAATCCCCTAAAGCACATTGCTCATTACCTCGCTTTTTCCAAGCCTCAGCCTCTCCATCAACACCCTCTCCCCCCTCACCCGAAACTAACGGAAACTCAACCAAAATCTCCCTACCAACATTCCCCGCCGCCTCTCCCAATTCCCCACCCGCAACTCCACCCAACAACTCCAACCTGCGCGCCAATTCCTGAAGCGATACCACCGCATTTGTAGATGCTGTACTCCCCTGCGCGCCCGCCAACGATCGCACCCCAAACCCACGCAACCAAGCCGCAAAATCACCATTTTTAATTTGTTTTGCGAGTAAGAATGCCGCAACTTCGCCTCTTCCCCAGCCCTGATTCACCCCTTCGAGAAGTTCCATCAACTTCGCCTCGTATTCCGCATCAGTCAAAGTTGGCGCAGGTTGAGGTGGTGTGGGTTCAATATTCGGATTGGTGCCGAATAGCCGCTGAATTAATTGTTTGAGGAATCGCCAGATTTTATCTAACATTGGTGAGATGGTGAGGCGGTTTGTTTTTTTTATTGTAGCAGGAATTGTGGGATTCGTTATCGCCTTGAACACCCGGCGGTTGAAACCGCGTCTACACAAACATAGTCCGCCTCCGCGGACTAAGAAAGCAGAGATATTTGAGTTCTTCTCCCAACCCAAAACAAAAAAATGCTATAATATCAACTTTCACTCCTAAACTTGTCCATCAAACAAAGCACCAACTCAAATAATATGGTCGTTATTACCTCCCAAGAAATTGCCCTATTTCGCTCCGAATTAGCCGCCTATCCCGAAGCCCTAAAAGCCCTCGACGAAATCGAAGATTGCGAGGGAAATATCGAGGATGCTGCGATATCTCTGGCAATTCAAGCCGGACAAGAACCGAATATCTCGGAAAATTGGTTGGACGGATTGGCCAAAAGATGCCGCGTTGCTATCTGCAAATCTGAGATTAAAGAAGAGTTGACAAATGGACGCTTGAATGCAGCTTTCGGAGACTTAGTTGCTGCAAGTATTTGCCCGGAGATTTTGATAACTGCGGTGATTATTTATGTGTTTAAGAGTGGGGTGAATGAATTTTGTGAACCACTCGAATATAAACTTTAAAGATACTCGGCGATTGAAATCGCGTCTACACAAACGAAGTCCGCCTTCGCGGACTGAAGAATAAAATGCAGATAGGCATATTTTTAGGAAACCTCGGAAATCCGGTAATCTACTATCCCAAATTAGCTAAGATTACCGGGGGTGTCACAGCCACTATTTTTCTGTGCCAATTATTTCAATGGCAATCTCAACTTGCCAATTCCGAAAATTGGGTACAAACTAACATCGCAGAAATTGAAAAAGCTACTGGTTTAAATTCCGAAGAACAGGAATTGGCGAGACAGCAATTAAAAGTGCGACTTTTATTGAAAGAAAAACTACCAAATCCCCACACTGAAACCCTAGAACTCAGGGCTGATATTGAAGCATTCGAGCAAAAAGTAAATATTTATTTTACAGCTAATCCTGAAGATATTATAACACAAACTATTCCGAAAAGCCTCAATTATTCTATAGACATAGTTGCCGATAATTCACCCTCAAATCCAAATATTAAAACAGACAAATTCTTCGGGCAACCCCGCCAACAAATAGCCGTTGCTGTCACCCCAAATTACCGATTTAGCGGCCCTTGGAACTCCCAAGAACAACTGCACAACTTTCAACGAGCCTTAGAAGCCTATGCTCAAGAACGTAACTTAGGTTTTGGCAATCCTTCGGGATGGGCATTCAAAATTATTGATAGCATCACCAAGGGCTTAACTTCGACTTTTTGGGATGAATTTATCGCCGGAATTCCATTAGGAGAAAGTCAGAAGGTGAAGCGAGATTGGGAAATAGCACCAGAAGTGCCTTATCCGGCCTTTGAAGAGGAGCGAATTCAGTATTATGTCCACAAAGGTGAACCGCTGGAAGCAGCAGTTTCTAAGGCTCGTGCTGACTTGAGAAACCCGGTTTTGGGGAAAGATTTGTGGGAGGGATTTTTGCGTAAGTGCGATCGGCTTGCAGATGATGCACTCAAAGCAAAACAGCAGGGCGTTGACACACCATATCTGCCGTCTTCCTTCAACGAAAAACCGCAAATCACTAAGGATAGCGTGATGCGAAAATTAGGGGCGATCGCACCGCAATTTGCCCTGAATCAATCCACATCTGAACCGACACCAGAACCGCCGAAACTTCTAGAAACAGCATCGCCCGCTCCCGCCCCCAGTATTGAATCTTTGCAAAAAGCTTACAATAGTGCGATCGGTCAAAGTATAGTTGAAAGACAAATTGCTACGAATCCAGACTGGGGCTACGAAATAGTAGACGGTGAAATAGTCGAATCTATTCCTTTTTAGGAGGCGAATATGAGACGAATTAGCGAGATTAATCCGCTGGGCGAAGAGCGACCAAATCCTTCTGAGGAAACTCGGGAACAACTGCGGCGGGAAAGGTTGCAGCGAGAAAGAGATGAGGGATATCAAACGTTAGTTGAACTCTGTAATTTAGGCGAATATGACATGGCCCAGCAGTTGGCAAATCGACATTTTAATTGGAGTTATGAAATAGTTGATGGGATTGTGATGGAAAGGATAGATTAGGTTTGTAGTGAGGACTTTAGTCCTTTTTCATGGGCGGGCTCTTCTGCCCACCCCAGAAGAAACTCAATATGTTGTGGAACGGGCCGGAGAGCCTGTTCCTAACAATGGTGTAAATTGACTACTGCAATCTCTATGTTATAATCATAACTAAAACTTAAATAACTATCAAACATGACAACAACTATTAACGCCAAAAATATAACGCTCGGTGAAGTCAGTCAATTTTTGAAATTCCAAGAGCAGCTTAATAATGACACGTATACAACCTTTTTATCCTTAGAATCTTTGACAGAGATAGAACAGTTGGAACTCGTGCAA
>JANNOR010000143.1:0-83736 GCA_031399265.1 Cyanobacteria bacterium SOY_34_metabat_3
TGACTAAGAAGCCTGGATTTTCACGCAGTGCGTAAGTCCTGAATAAACAACAAATAACAGTAACAATTAACAAATAACCAGTAACAATTAACAATTAACAATTAACGATCATCTAAATTATCACGCTGACGGAGTAATTCAGGGCCACGAGAAGTCCCCAAACGAGTTGCACCAGCTAGTACCAAATCTATCGCTTGTTCATGGGTACGAATTCCCCCAGCCGCTTTAATCCCAATCCGTCCCTTCGTAATTTCCTTCAACAATCGCACATCATCAACAGTCGCCGCGCCAAAAAAGCCAGTATTGGTTTTGATATAAGCTACACCAGCTTCCATACAAATCTCAGCCGCTAATTGTTTCTCTGCATCGGAAAGCAGCGAACTTTCGATAATTGCTTTGATGGTGAGATTAGTTTCTTCGCAAATTTGAGCTAATTCTCGGTGGAATTCGTCAATTCTTCCAGCTTTCAATAATCCTAAGTTAACGGACACATCTAACTCTACGGCTCCATTATCTGCTGCTTCTAGAGCTTCGTAAAGTTTTACCGCTGAAGTCGAAGCACCGGTGGGAAAACCTATAACTGTGCAGACTTTGGGCTTTTTGCCGTGCAGCAGCTCAACTGCTTGTCGGACGTAGGCGGGATACACGCAAACTGTGACAAACCCAAATCTCTCTGCTTGTTGGCAACAGTTTTCTACTTGCTCTGGCGTAGCGGTGGGGTCGATCAGGCCGTAGTCGATCAAGGGGGCAATATCGATGTCTGCCTGGTTTGAACGCATTGTGGGTTTTTATCCGAAGTCACTACTTCCTTATTATGTAGCGAATTTACCAATCCTTGACTTGACTCCGGGCCCTCAGAGAGCATAAATACTCAATTTGCTGCTCGTAAAAACTGTTGCGGGAACAGGTCAACGTTTTATCCCAATAAAATAAAATTTGGTATCTGCCTTTAGATACATTTTTAATCTTTCTTTAGGTATACTTTGTTAAAAGAACTTGCGGTAGAGGCTGCGTCAGCTACGCTAGGGCAGAGCCTGGTAGCAGCTACTGTTTTTACTTTTAGCAGTGCTTTAAAAACCTAAAAGCCAATGCCAAGCATGAATCATTTAGAACTCGAACAAGAAATTGGGAAGATGGCTAGGGCGATGATGACTCGCAATAGCTTAATTGGTAAAGATTTAATTGCCGATCTCAGAGGGCGGCTGTCTGTTGACAGTCTAGCTGCTTTGATGATTGTGAGTATTGAGCGTTTGATTTGGTCTGACTGCGACTCGGTAATCTGGAGTTTGAGTTATTTGATTCCGGCTGATGTGATGGAAGAAATTCGCCGGATTACGGCGCTGGTTGTTTGCAAGCGCTTGATGGGCAAGGGTTTTGTGCTGGGGAAGGATTTTAGTATCGATGCTTCAGGCAGGTTGTTGTTGAGCCAGAATGCTCATAAGGCGGTTGTGGTTGCTTGAAGAAAGCAAGCAGAAGTTGGAGCCGCTAATAGTTGCGCGACCGTTGCAGATTTGAAATTCGCAGCAGCTCAAATAAGCGATGAGTGCGGTTAGCTGAAAAAGCATTTCATGAGAGAAAAATAGTTAGTTTCGATCGCAAATTATTCAGATTGTGACTGGCAGTTTGTACGGGCGATCGCCCTGCATCAAAATTTTTCAAATTTTTAGCGAGATTACAGTTTAACTCCAGGCCTTGTTCGTGTAGAATCATCCCTAAGATAGATGCGAAGTATTATGAACTTAATTCAAAACTTGGAAGCTGCTTGGTATTACCATCTGGGTTCGCGCCACCTCGAAGCTAACGATCAAAATGGTGCTCTGGCAAACTTTAACAGAGCTCTGAAGTTGCAATCGGATCACTATAAGGCGTGGTTCGGGCGAGGCATGGCTTTGGGGAACTTAGAGCGGCACTTAGATGCGCTTTCAAGTTTTGATAAAGCCTTGGCGGTGCAGCCAAATGCGAGCTTTGGCTGGCACAACCGGGCTATTGCTTTAGGAAAGTTGGATCGCCATTTGGATGCTCTCAACAGTTTTGACAGGGCTCTGGAGTTCAATCCGTGCGCGCCGAGTATTTGGCACAACCGGGGACTTTTGCTGGTCGATATGGGGCTTTACGAGAAGGCGGTGCTGAGTTTCGATCGCTCTTTGAGTTTGCAGCCGGAGGCGGCTTGGGCTTGGTACAACCGAGGTAATGTTCTGCTGGAACTCAAGCTCTACTATCAGGCGCTTAACAGTTTTGACAGGGCGATCGAGTTCAATCCAGACGACGCGAAGGCTTGGTACAATCGCGGTATAGCTGCCAACTCAATGGGGCTTTACAAACAAGCAGTGGCAAGTTTTAGCCGATCGCTCGCCCTGAAACCAGACAGAGCCGAAGCTGTGGAAGAGCGCAAGGTGGCTTTGGGGAATTTAGTAGGTTTAAATCAGAGAAATGCCAAGTTCACTCCTACATCTGAGCGTCCCGTTGAGGATTATTTGATTTGGTACAACCGGGGCGTGGAATTGGCCCGAAAAGGTTGCTATTCGGAGGCGATTGCTTGTTACGAAATTTCCTTAGAAATAAGTCCTAATTTTGCTAACGCTTTTTACAATCAAGCTTGCTGTTATGCGCTGCTGGGCTTTGCAGATTTGGCCCTTGACAATTTGCAGCGGGCTGTGGAGTTTATGCCTGTTTTATACCGGGAACTCGCTGTAGCTGACTCCGATTTAAGCGGAATTTGGAAACAAGAACGTTTTGAAACGCTGATCCAAGGTTGAGCAAAATAATCGATAGAAATCCTCGGCGGTTGGAAACCGCGTCTACACAAACGATGTCCGCCTCCGCGGACTAAGAAATATGGAATTTGAGAGAAATGTGCGATCAACTCTTCAACCCGCGGAGGCGGGTTTTGTTTGTATAGACGCGGTTTCAACCGCCGGGGTTTGTGGGTTGATCCGTAATATTAATTCCGGTTGCTGTTTGAACAATACCGATGCAACTGGAAACGATTGTATATCTGATCCGGTGATATCGGAATTATTCATCTCTTCCTCTGCGTCAAGAACAGTTTAATCATTCCCCTGCCACGGGAGTTAATTTTATACAAAAAAAAGCTCGCATTTGGACGAGCTTTAGTGCTTGGGCGATCGAACTTCGATCGCCCAAAGAGAGTGTTGTTGCGATTTTTGCTATCGCACAGAAACTTTGATCGAGGGCTTGACTGGCCTGTTAGCAACTATCAGCACTCGGTAGGTTCCAGACTCGGGGAGTTGAGCAAAAGTTTGACCTTCGCCTTGATCCAGGAGTTGTCCCGACGGAGATTCTATAGCCACATCTAGATTTTTGTTGCTCGCCGTCACCCTGATTGTCTGTCCCTGTTTCCCCTGAACTGTGAGGGGCTGGATTTGGTAGCCGGACATTTTGAGTTTGAGTGTGGCTTCTTTTTCTCCGAAGGCGATCGGAACTGCGCGATCGGGCCGATAATTCCACTTAGCGTTAAAGTCGCGTCCGAGTACGAAGCTGCTTGTCTCGCCTTTGGGGGTGACACGCACCCGATAGATGCCGGATTCTGGCAACTGGCCGATCCACTGATTGTCGCTTTTTTCAAGAACTCCCATATTCTCACCGTTGGGACTGTACAGTTGGGCTGTCAGTTGTCCCGCCCACAGCGAGAGAGTCAGTTCTCGCCCTTTGACACCTTCAAAAATATAGGTGGTGGGTTTGTTGATGGTTTCTCGAATTTCCGAAGTGGACATTCGTTCGATGGGTTCGAGCTTTGGAACTGCGGCAGAGGTAGCGGGTTTGTTAAAGGTTTCTGTAATTTCCGAGGCGGCCATCCGATCGCCCGGTTCAATTTTGGGAGCTATAGGGCTTGCAAATACTGATTTTGCCATCATCATCAGTAGCATTCCAGTCAGTAAAATTAGTTTTTTCATGTCGCACTTGGGAGGGTGGTAAGGAGTTGTATATGGTTACTCATGTTTGCCTGTTTCTACCGGATTAAATCTGGCGGATCGCGATCGGCTGCGGCAGTATAGAGGATACGTGAATTTTCCGTACTTGCACAAGACCTACTGGTAGTAGATTTGCAATGCGGGAGCTAAGTGGTAGCCTCAGTTTGCCGTGACATTTCAATCATACTCCCTACGCATAATATCATCGAGTAAATTACTAATATGCTCAAGGAAAATTAAATCTTTTGTCGGGGAGTTGGGCAAAAAAATGCCAACGCCCAAAAAACCCGGTATCCTGGCTCCGGGATTTAGCTTGCTACGAGAAAACTGCTATCACCCGCAGGGGGTGACGGTCTCTACTGTTAGCTGTTGCGGGCGATCGCACAAACTCGCTTCTGTAGAGAGTGCTTAAAGGCTAGTAGCGTTTCTCAAGGCGGGTTTAGTTGCGATTGCTGTGCAAAAGCCGCCTTCCCCCGCGAGGTTTATTTGTACTAGGAACCTGAGAGAATCTTCAGGTAAGCTTCTACTGTATTGGACAAGCCCATTTCTAGCGCTTCCGCAATTAAAGCATGACCGATAGATACTTCTAGGATATCAGGAATAGAGCAAAATTTGGCTAAGTTTTGCAAGTTTAAATCATGGCCGGCATTCACTCCCAAACCGACATTTTGAGCCGAAGAAGCTGCTAAGACATATTGTTGAAAAACAGATTCTACTCTACCTTCGCGAAAAGCCGCTGCATAGGGTTCCGTGTACAGCTCTACTCGGTCGGCTCCCACTTCTTTTGCTAGCGGCATCAGAGCCGCATCTGCGTCCATAAATAGGCTGACTCTGATGCCGTTATCTTTTAATTTTTCAATGATTGGTAAGAGCCGATCGCGATTTTCAGCAATATCCCAGCCGCTATCGGATGTCAGCACGTCGGGAGCGTCCGGGACTAAGGTACACTGAGCCGGTTTGACATCGCAAACTATATCCATAAATGGGGGTTGAAAGGGATTTCCTTCGATGTTGAACTCGACGGTTAGCATTTTGGCTAATTCGTAAACATCCGCAACTGTGATGTGTCTTTCGTCGGGGCGGGGATGGACTGTAATGCCGTGGGCTCCGGCAGCAATTGCTGTTTTTGCTGCTTCGGTAACGCTGGGGATGCCGATGTTTCGAGAGTTTCTGAGCAGGGCGATTCTGTTGATGTTGACGCTGAGTTTTGTCACGGATGTTAATCTTTAGGGTTGATGTTACTATATTAATCGCTTTCGGTACGAAACCTTGAGCCTATTTTGTTACTGTTTGGCAATTATTAATTCAATAAAACTTTGCTACAATCTTCGATTTTATACTAACTCTTAAGAGTCGCATATTATCGTAGATAAATGGTGCTGCTACGTCCATAATTTTGGTGCTTTCAACAAAATTATGCTACTGATAATTTTAGCATAAAAATGGCATTACTATATCCATAGTTTCTGAAAAAAACTGGCATTGCCATGTCCATGAGTCTCCGAGAGAAACGATATTGCCCTGTCCATAATTCCCGTGTCCATAATTTCCGCACCAGAAACGGCACTGCCCCATGATTTCCGCCCCGGACACGATATAGTATAGCCGTTTCCCTATTTTTTAGAATTGATATTAGGGTAAAATGCAAATTCTGCCAGCGGTAAGGTTTCTGCAAAAAAACCGATCGCACAAGTTTAATAAACATCGCCGATTCAGATTGCTGCGGTAGTGTTCGGCGACGAGTTACTAATGCGTCCGGTTGTGCACTACAGCCGAAAATTAGATGAGAAGGGGCGAGGTAGAGCGGTTATGTTTGGGAAAGTACGCGCGTGCGAAGCTATCCCGTAGGGAATCGCCCGCGAGTGAAAATGTGCCTTAAATTGTCAGAATCAGAAACTTGCCCGCCGTCCGGTAACATGAGAAAGGATTAATTTTTAACAGCGCGGCATGGCAACTATTTGGGAACTCGACTTTTACAGCCGTCCGATCCTAGACGAGCGAGACAAAAAAAAATGGGAAGTGTTGATCTGCGAAAGCCCGCTGAATGTAGGCGACAAGGCCGAATCTCTGTTTCGCTACTCCCAATTCTGCGCCAGTACAACCGTGAATTCCCTGTGGCTGGCTGGCGCAATTAAAGAGGCGATCGCCTCCGCACCGAAACGACCAGAAAAAATCCGCTTTTTTCGCCGCCAAATGGCGAACATGATTACTAAAGCCTGCGAGGACTTGGACATTCCCGCCGCCTGCAGCCGTCGCACCCTCGCCCTCAGCCTGTGGCTGGAAGAACGGATGCAAGACTTTTATCCCTCCGAACCGGGCTATCAACCAGTTGTGAACCCGAGCGTTCAATTTGTACCCGAAACGCCTGTGGCGCTACCGGATGCTTTAATCGGCGAAAAATGGGCGTTTGTGAGTTTGCCGATCGCCGCTTTTGACGAGATGTCCGAGTGGGATATCGGATTTGGCGAAGCTTTCGGGCTACCGATGACACGTCTCCCCCCAGAAACGCCAATTCCGGGGCTAATGATCTACTCGTCGAGAGCAACGGCTTTGGCCGGTTGGATGTCGGGTTTGGAGTTAGCTTTTCTGAAATTTGAAAGCGGCCCGCCGGCTAAGTTGGTATTGGATACCGGAGCTAACGATCGCTGGATTTTAGCTAATCTCAGAGACGCAGCAACTGAGAGAGAAGGCAAAGCATTTGAGGTGGCGAAAAAACAAGCGAAACAAGTACATTTCTTAGCAATACAATCGAATCCAGACTCGGAATCTTTTGCAGGATTTTGGCTGCTGCACGAACTAAATATTTAGTCATCAGTCATAAGTCATAAGTCATCAGTGAGCAGTTAATCTACAGTTATTTAGAAAGAGAGTTAACAGCTATATTGACTAATAACTAACGACCAATGACTGTAAAATCTTGTTATCGCCAATTACATCAGTTTTCCCAAAAAAACCAAATGTAAGCCCATGCTCCCAACCCATATTCAGTAAGTCCTTGCCAATTCTTTAATCGAAAATCGAAAATCGAAAATCGAAAATGGTATTACCGATCGCCCATTAGCAACCACCGACTACAATGACCAACCACGAATCAGCAGAACAACTGTTAGAACTAGCCACCAAAGCAGGTGCTGAAGCTGCTGAGGTATTGGAATCGCAATCGCTCTCGCGGCCGGTCTTTTTTGAAGCGAACCGCCTCAAACAGCTAGAAACCGCCCAAGCAGAAGGCATTGCTCTGCGGCTGTGGCGCGATGGGCGACCTGGTTTGGCGGTGGCCTACGGGCCCGTGGAACCGCAAATATTGGTGGACAGGGCGATCGCGCTTTCGCAACTCAACGAACCCGAAAGCATCGAACTCGGCACCGGTGAAAAAGTTGTTTATCCCGATCTCGGAACATCAGTGCCGGCCGAACAGCTAGTAAACTGGGGAAAAGAGGCGATCGCGATCGTCCGCGAAGCCTATCCCGAAAGCCTCTGCACCGCCGAACTCGACTGCGAAATCGAAAGCACCCGGTTGCTGAACACCAGAGGCTTGGATTCGGCCCACACCGACACTACCCTCAGCGGTTACTTGTCAGCAGAATTAGTACGGGGCGAAGATTTCCTCAACATTTGGGAAGGCGAAACCCAACGCGGCACCCTCGACATGAACACCAGCGCCAAGCGGGTTTTGCAGCGATTGGAATGGGCGAAAGATAATGTTGCTCCCGCCACTGGCCGCGTGCCGGTGCTATTTACAGCCAAAGCGGCCGATTTGCTGTGGGGGACTGTCTGTGCGGCTTTGAATGGCAAACAGGTACTCGAAGGCGCTTCTCCTTGGAGCGATCGATTGGGCCAACAAGTCACCTCACCGCTCGTTACTCTCTCTCAAGAACCGGATACTGGGCCTTATAGCTGTCCTTTTGATGACGAAGGAACTCCCACTCGGGCGATCGTCTTTATCAAAAATGGAGTTTTGCAGCTATTTTATACCGATCGCACCACCGGTCGAGCCTTGGGCAGCGGCACCACCGGCAACGGATTTCGCCCGGGTTTGGGCAGTTATCCCACGCCGAGTTTGTTCAATGTTTTAATTAAACCAGGTTCGCTTTCATTAATGGATTTAATCGCTCAATTAGACGACGGAATTGTCGTCGATCAAATGCTCGGCGGCAGTGCCGGAATTTCCGGCGATTTTTCAATTAACGTCGATCTCGGCTACCGAGTCAAAAAAGGTCAAATAGTCGGCAGAATCAAAGACACAATGGTAGCCGGCAACGTCTACAGCGTCCTCAAACAATTGGTAGAATTAGGAGGAGACTCCGAGTGGAACGGTTCTTGTCACACACCATCTGTAATTGTAGAGGGATTGTCAGTCATCGGCAAAAACTAAATTCATGGGAATTGGGCATAGGGCATGGGGCATGGGTAATTGGTAATCGATAATAGTTAGTAATTAGTGGTTAGTAGTTAGTAGTTAGTGGTTAGTGGTTACTTGTTAGTAGTTTTTCTAATTAAAAATAACCAATGCCCAATGCCCAATGCCCAATGCCCAATGCCCAATGCCCAATTCCCCAATTCCCAATTCCCAATTCCCAATTCCCAATTCCCAATTCCCAATTCCCAATTCCCAGACATAATATGCGTATTTGTTTTATCGGCGATTCTTTCGTAAACGGTACTTGCGATCCAAAATGTCTAGGTTGGACAGGACGAATTTGCGCTGCCGTTTGCAAGCAAGGACACGATATCACCTACTACAATTTAGGAGTGCGGGGAGCAACCAGTGCCGATATACAATCTCGCTGGTTCAGCGAAGTTTTTGACCGCTTACCTCACTATTGCGACGGCAGAATGGTATTTTCGTTTGGTCTCAACGACACTTACTTAGAAGAAGAAAAAAGTCGAGTAGAAGTTGATAAATCAATTGAAAATACCCGAGAAATCCTCACGGCTGCCAAAGAAATGGCACCAATTTTAATGATCGGGCCTCCATCAGTTCTCGATGTAAATCGAAATATCAGAATTGCCAACTTATCGAAACATTTTTCCCAAGTCTGCACCGAGTTAAACGTGCCTTATTTAGATGTTTATACACCGCTGCAAAAATCAGAAGTTTGGCTGCAAGAACTTGCCCAAAATGACGGTACTCATCCCCGTGCCGCAGGTTATGCTGACTTGGCGAGAATTATTCACAATTGGGACGGTTGGAAAGATTGGTTTAAAAATATCACTGTATCGGATCGAGAGACAGCAACACTTTTTCGAGCTGTCGGCAAAAAAGAAATGGAATTAATTCGAGAAAGCGATTTCATGGCATTTCCGCCGCGGCTGTCTTTTCAGCCTATTTTTTATCCCGTACTCCACAAAGAATACGCTATCAAAATTGCGCGGGATTGGAATACAAAAGATGCAGCATCGGGATATTTTGGCTATGTAACCCGGTTTCGAGTTTTGGCTGACTTCTTAAAAAAATATCCCGTCCAAACTGTCGGTAGTTCGATTCACCAAGAATATTGGATTCCGGCAGAAGAGTTGGCAGAATTCAATCGCAATATAGTCGGAAAAATTGAAATTTTTGCTGAATATCAACCGTAGAAAAGGAGCAATGGCAGATGTTGGATTTCGATGGATTTGAAGTTGTGAGTTTTGATTGTTACGGAACTCTTATAGATTGGGAAGGCGGTTTATTGCCAGTGTTGAAACAGTTGCTGTCAAATCGAGAAATTAATTTCAGCGATGACCGAACTTTAGAGCTGTTTGCTGAATTTGAATCGCAATTGGAAAACTCCAAAAATGATTATATAAAATATCAGGAAATATTGCTTAAAGTTGTCAAAAAAATCGGTCAAACATTTAATTTTGAACCGACAGCAACAGAACTTAACTGTTTGGTTGAGTCGATCAAAAGTTGGCAGCCATTCCCCGATACAGTGGCAGCTTTGTCAGCACTCAAGCAGAAATACAAACTGGCAGTAATTTCCAATATAGACGACGATTTGTTTGCCGATACAGCCAAACATTTAAATGTTGAATTCGACTGGTTGATTACTGCGGAAAAAGTACGATCGTACAAACCGTCAATTCGCAACTTTGAAATTGCCCTAGAAACAATGGGAATACCACCGGAAAAACTTCTGCACGTTGCTCAAAGTGTGTATCACGACATTGTACCAGCAACATCTATGGGAATCTCCACAGTCTGGGTAAATCGGCGACACGACAAAACAGGATTTGGGGCGACAATGCCAGCTAGCGGCAAGCCAGATTTGGAAGTGCCAGATTTAAAAACATTGGTGGAAATTATAGCGGGAAAGAAACCGCAAATTAACACAGATTTATAAGATTTATCCGGGTTAATCTGCGCGCATCTGCGCTTAAAAATCCCTCCAAATTTATGCCATACATTTCTATCCCTAAACAATTTAGGGAGCCTTCCAGGGTCATCGAATCTCAACTATTTTTGCGACCGAAACGCCTTGCCATTTTTGAAGCTTGTCTGATCGGCTTGGTGGCCGGATTAGCTGGCGTTTTACTCAAATTAGGCGTGGGATGGCTCGGCAGTTGGCGAGTGGCTACCTCAACGGTAATTCCCGCTTGGATCTTACTTCCAACTGTCGGTTTATTAGGCGGGTTCCTCACAGGTTTCTTAGTTGAACGTTTCGCTCCAGAAACTGCCGGCAGCGGCATTCCTCACGTCAAAGCTGCTCTCGGCGGAGTCAATCTTTCTTTGGATTTGCGAGTAGCTGTCGCCAAACTTTTAACCACTATTTTAGCAGTTGGTTCCGGTTTAACCCTGGGAAGGCAAGGCCCAACTGTGCAAATAGGAGCATCTTTGGCCGGCTGGATCGGTCACTTGATGCCAACTTCCCCAGACTACCGCCGCCAATTGATTGCTTGCGGTGCAGCGGCGGGATTAGCTGCTGGTTTCAATGCTCCGATTGCAGGAGTTTTGTTTGTAGTCGAAGAACTTTTGCACGATGTTTCTGGGCTGACTTTAGGGACTGCAATTATTGCTTCTTTCATCGGTGCAGTTGTCTCGCAGCTTTTGGGCGGCGATAGTTTGAATTTGAACCTCCGCGAGTACCCAAGCAGTTTTGCGGCTCAGGAAATTCCCTTCTACATACTGTTAGGAGTTTTAGCGGGATTGCTGGGAGCTTTGTTCAGCAAAGGGATTATTGCTGGCTTGCAATTTAACAGGCGAACCCTCAAATTAGCTTTGCCCGTGCGAGTTGCTCTAGCTGGCATCATCTGCGGTTCAGTAATCGCTTTTCTGCCAGAAAATTTTCGGAATAATACGGGTTTGCGGGAGTTTCTGCTGACAGGTGAAGCAAACGGCACAACCAGTTTAATTGCTTTTGTAGCTCACTTTTTTCTGACAATTATATCTGCTGCTTCTGGAGCTCCGGGAGGATTGTTTGCTCCTTCCCTTGTTATGGGTTCTGCACTCGGTCACATAGTCGGTATTTTTCAGGCATATTTTCTGGGTGTTGGTTTGCCAGTAACTTACGCTTTGGCGGGAATGGGAGGTTTTTTTTGTGCGGTTTCTAGAGCGCCGATTACTGCGGTGGTTATTGTATTTGAAATTACGGCAGATTTCAAGTTAGTGCTGCCTTTGATGATTTGTTCTGTAGTTGCTTATTTGGTCGCAGAAAAGGTGGATAGTGGCTCTTTATACGATCGCCTTTTGGAGTTTAACGGCATTCAACTGACAAAAGAAAAACCTGCGGTTGATGCTTTGAGCGACTTGTACGCAGCTAACGTGATGCAGCGCCAGGTGGAAACCCTCTCCAGTCTACTGACTTTTGATGAAGTATTGCAGGCGTTTTCGCGATCGACTCACCGAGGATTTCCGGTAGTTGAAGCTGGCAAATTGGTCGGAATTATTAGTCAGACAGATTTAGCAAATGCCAGCGAGCGCAATTTTTCCGGCAACTCGCTGCTCAAAGAATTTATGACTCCACAGCCGATCACCGTCAAAGCAACCGACACTTTAAGCGAGGTTTTGTACAGACTCACCCAGTACAATCTCAGTCGCTTACCTGTCACAGAAGGACGACATTTAGTCGGAATTATTACCCGCAGTGATATTATTCGAGTTGAGTCCGATCGCCTCAGTGGAGAAAAAACCCAAGGCCCGCATTCAGAACCTTCCTACGTTGTCTATCAAACCCGAGCTCCGCAAGTCGGAAACGGCCGGTTATTAGTCCCACTCAGCAACCCGCAAACAGCACCCGCTTTGTTGCGACTGGCGGCTGCTATCGCGCGCGATCGCCATTACGAACTAGAATGCCTGCAAATCATCACAGTACCGCGCAACAGTTCCCCCTCAGAAAGCGCAGTCCGGACAACCAAAAGCCGCCGCCTGCTGCAACAAGCCGAGCGCATTGTTCGCAATTGGAATTTGCCGGTACATACTCAAATACGGGTAGCTCACGACGTTGCTAGCGCGATTTTAGAGACAATTGGGGAGCGACACATCGATCTAATTTTGATGGGCTGGCAAGGCGAACTTTCCACCACAGGACGCATTTTTGGCGATGTTGTCGATACCGTAATTCGGCAAGCGGGCTGCGAGGTGGTTTTGGTGAAGTGGAGCGAAAAACTATTAGCAACAGGTCAGATAAATGTGTTATCAGCGACTAGCGCGCGCGAATATGCGTCTACAGAATGGCAGTTAAATGCCCAAGGAGTTGATGACGCAGACAATTCCACATTTGCGATCGCCCCCGGTGCACCAGCGACTCCACAAACGGAACTTTCCCTGCCAAATTCTGACATTCCAACCCCAGAATTGGGACTGCAAATGCTGATGGGTTTACAGCGCTGGTTGGTGCCAATTCGCGGCAGCTACAAGCAAGCAGCGGCTTTGCGGCTGCTACCTGCTTTGGTGGCGGCGAGTGCTGTACCGGAGATTAAATTGTGTCAGGTTCACCAGCCATCTGTTGCAGAACCCGATCGCCGCGAATTAAAGCAAGCGGCGGATTTTCTCAAGCGCAGGGTTAGCTGTGAGGTAGTGACAACTTCGGTTTGCGCTAAGTCGGTTTCTGATGCTTTAATTGATTTGGCTCAGAGCGATCGGTGCGATGCGATCGTCCTGGGAGCGAGCCGCGAAGGGCTGCTAAAGCAAGTGATTCAGGGGAACATTCCGGAGGCTGTGGCGCGCGGATGCGACTGTACAGTCATTTTAGTGCGATCGGCAACATAAGAAGGAAGAAGGAAGAATTCAACCTTTTTCAATTACCTGTTTGCCCAATTCCCTGTTTGGTCAATTCCCAATTCCCCATTCCCAATTCCCCATTCCCAATAAAAATGGTTCACTTTAACGTAGGATTTCAACATTTTAACTCCTTCGCCGACATTACACTATCCCTGGCGAAAACCTTAGACAAAATGGGAATTCCTATTTCGCTTGAACCTTCAGAAATTGCCTCTCACGTCACCCGCAATTCCACAGCCGAAGAAAACCACCTGCTAGCGAAGTGGATGAACACCGCACCATCAGATTTATTTCAGATCAAATGGTCTCATTACTGGAAACCTTATTTTTTAAAAGAACTCAACGGACATCTCAACTTAGAACTTTTTGCAATTAATTACGAATTCGCAGAAAACCATGATGATTACGATTACTGGATTTACGATGCTGTCAACAACTCATCCCACAAACTAGCAGTAAGCGAATATTCTAAAAACGTCTTAATCAAAGCTGGATGTCCCACTGACAAAGTATCAGTTATGCCTCTCGGGTTCAATCCTTTAATCTCGAAACTCTATTCTACAAGACCGCAAAAAACCCAAAAAGATATAAAATATATTCTGCACATGACCAATTCTTTTGATTTGTATAGATTTGGCACTGATCTCGCGATTCAAGCTTTTTATCAAGAGTTTAAAGATGATGCCAACGTAGAGTTAATTATCAAAGATGGCGGCAAAAATCCCGATCTCATAGTCGAACATCTCCTAAATATCGAAAAACAATTCGGCAAGTTAAAGTCAAAAGTTCAAGTAAGACCTAAATTTTGTACTAAAGCAGAACTAGCTGATTTATACTTATCAGCAGATGCTTTTTTAGCTCCGTTTCGCGGCGAAGGTTTTGCGATCAAGATTTTGGATGCCTTTGCTGCGGGTTTACCCGTCGCCATGACTATGTACGGCGGCCCGACTGACTACGCCAATAGCGCTAACTGCTATCCCATTGCTTACGATCTAATTCCCGTAGGAGAGTGTTACGATACTCAGTATCTAAAAATCAGAAATGCCCCTCACTGGGCCGAACCAAACGTTCAGTCTGTTCGCCAGCAGTTGCGGAAAATTGTTGAAGATCCGATGCGCTTTCAAGTAGCTCAAAAAGCTAGAGAGACTGCGGATTTATTTAATTGGGAAGCTTCAGCTCAAAAATTGCTAAGATTAATGCGAGAGTTGTTTTAGGAGCGAAAATTATGGGACTCGAACGCAAAATGTTTAGGGGAATGTTTTTACCTACCGAAGTCGTAGAATTGAAACACCCTTGTTTTACTCCCGGGCGATTGTTTGAACCAGGAAAATATAATGCTGCTGACTTGCCGGATGTCGCTTTTGATATGGGTTTGGTAGACCATTTGCCGCGAGTTAAAGGCAATAGTTCGGAAAATCTTAACGCCCCGAACCCGCAAACTCAAAACATTGAGGAGTAAACTACCACTTGTAGTAAGGACTTCAGTCCTAGAAATTCTGTTTGTAGTAAGGACTTCAGTCCTAAAAATTCAAATAATCAAGAACTCACATCAATTCTGGTTGCATCGGAGTTAATATTACCTACCCAAAATCAGGACACGGCACTGCCGTTTCCCTACAATTCATCGCGGTAGGGAAACGGCAGTGCCGTGTCCTCGCTTATCATTCCGGCGCAGCCGGAATTGATATCAAGTCAATTTAATTAACCATTTTGCTCGATTTGGGCAATTAACTCTTTCAAAACTTTACTAGCTTTATCATTCTCAATCTGACAAGTTCCGGCATTCTGGTGTCCGCCGCCGCCATATCTTAACATTAACTCCCCAATATTAGTTTTAGAAGTTTTGTTAAAGATTGACTTCCCAACGGCGAAAACAGTATTTTGTTGTTTCAGTCCCCAAAGTACGTGAATCGAGATATTGCACTCAGGGAACAAAGCGTAAATTAAAAAACGATTCCCCGCATAAATTACCTCTTCGTTGCGCAAATCCAAAACAACTAAATTTTCATAAACTTTGGCGCAGCGCTGTATTTGCTCTTTGAATTTTTCAGATTGCTCGAAGTAGAGGTCTACTCTTTCTTTCACATCAGGAAGCTGCAAGATTTGATCGATGTTATGATTTTTGCAGTAATCGATTAACTGCATCATTAACTGATAATTGGAAACCGTGAATTCTTTAAACCTGCCCAAGCCGGTTCTGGCATCCATTAAGAAGTTTAACAGCACCCATTCTTCTGGATGCAAAACCTCTTCTTTGGCAAATTGAGCGGAATCTGATTTGTCAACAGCGACCATCATCGCGTCGGAAATATCAGGGAACTTTGCTTTGCTTCCATAATATTTGTACAGTACCCTAGCTGCGGAGGCTGCATAGGGGTCGATGATATGATTGATTTTGATTTTGTCGTGTCTGAGAGTTTCGCTGAAATGGTGGTCGAAAGCTAGATAAACTCCCTCAACATAGGGTAAATTGGTGCTAATATCGTTATTTGTTATTTCAATTTTTCCATCCTGCATATCTTTAGGATGTACGAATTTAATCTCGTCGATCATATCAAGTTCTTTGAGCAAAACCGCACAGACAAGACCGTCAAAATCGCTGCGGGTGACTAATCTATATTTTTTAATGAGTGGCATATGCTTCTGTGATGGCGAGGGACTTATCACCAGATAATATAACGTATTACCCGATCGCCTTACAATATGAACGCAGACCCTTACGCTTGGATAGAGAAGTCTCTCGACACTGTTCGCCGGGCCGATTGGTATCGATCGCCACAATCGATCGAAAGTTGCCCGGGGCCTGTGGTAAAGTTAGCAGGTCAGATGCTAATTAACTTTGCCAGCAACGATTATTTGGGACTCGCTGGCGATGACCGGTTAATTCAAGCGGCTATTGCTGCAACTAAGGAATTTGGTACGGGTGCGACGGGTTCGAGGTTGGTGAGCGGACACCGCGATTTGCACCGACAGCTAGAGGTGGCTCTTGCTAATTTAAAACAAACTGAAGATGCTTTAGTATTCAGTTCGGGATATTTAGCGAATTTAGGGGCGATCGCATCGGTTGTCGGCAAGCGCGATTTGATATTATCTGACAAGTACAACCATTCGAGCCTGAAAAACGGAGCCGCACTCAGCGGTGCAACTGCCCTAGACTACAGTCACTGCAATCTTGAGGATTTAAGAGCCAAACTAGAGCAAAATCGCGAGAAATATCGCAAGTGTTTAATTATTAGCGATAGCGTCTTCAGCATGGATGGGGACTTGTGTCCGCTACCGCAGTTGTTAGGTTTGGCAGAAAAATTTAACTGCATGGTATTAGTAGATGAAGCTCACGCTACAGGAGTTTTCGGTACTAAGGGCGGCGGTTGTGCAGAACATTTCGGCTGCACGGGATTGCCGCTAATTCAAGTTGGCACACTGAGTAAAGCTTTGGGAAGTTTGGGAGGCTACGTTGCGGGTTCTGCTGCTTTAATTGACTTTCTGCGGAATCGAGCTGCGAGTTGGATTTATACTACAGCATTAACTCCTGCTGACACGGCGGCCGCTTTGGAAGCTGTGAGAATTGTCCAGCAAGAACCAGAACGCCGAGTTCGGTTGCATCAAAATATTGAAACCTTCAAATCTGGCGCGATTACCCATCGCCAATTACCAATTAGCAATTCTCTCTCTCCCATTTTCAGTCTGCCGTTAAAAGATGCAGCCACAGCTTTAAGAGTTGGCAGCAAACTCAAGGAAATGGGTATTTTTGCAGTGGCGATTCGGCCTCCCACTGTCAGCGTGAGTCGAATTCGGATTTCGCTGATGGCAACTCACGAGCTCGCACACCTTCAGCAGTTGGTAGAGGCGCTGGGGCAAGTTTTGAGTTGACAGTAAATGTAGGGCGTGCACTGCGCTTGGGCATCGGGCATCGGGCATCGGGCATCGGGCATCGGACTTCTGATTGTCAAGGTATCGCTATTGACTTATCGCCGATAGTATACACTGTTGTGGTCGATCGGTCAATAACTGTAAACTTTTTGTAAATTTAGATACTTTTTGAAATTTAGCGCTATATTAAAGAAGTAGCGGGTACACCAAATTAAATATAAGGAACGTCCATCATGAACACAAATCGCCAAAACGTAAAAAAAATAGCTGACACCCACCGCGCTAATATTCAGAAGCAACTGACGCACCGCATCGAAGTAGCCAGAGCCAGCGGCAACCAAGATTTGGTTCGCGTCCTTGAAGACGAAATGAGACAACTGTAAGAAGCTGTAACTAAAATTTGCCTGGAGTTTGGTTGAGAGCGGTTGTGCGAGAAATGCAGAATTCCCACAGCCGCTACCTTCTGATTTTTCACTCATCTCTTAGTTGGTCATAAAAAACCCGGTTTCTTGAAGAAACCGGGTTTTTTTATGTAGCAACGCAGGACACGGCAGTGCCAAGGAGTGTCAAATTAAGGTCAAACCCAGTCACAGAATGCTGTTTAACGATTAAGGCCCGATCCCCCCTAGCCCCCCTTAAGAAGGGGAGTAGGCAGGGTGGGACAAGAGTCCGATCAAAGTCCCCCTTCTTAAGGGGGATTTAGGGGGATCTAGACTTTGCCTAAAAGCGACATTTATCAGCCGATGAAAGCTTTTGATTACCGTCCTCCGACGACGACATTTTTAATTCGCAGATGGGGGCCGCCGACGCTGACGGACAAACCGTTTTGGCCGCCTTTTCCGCAACCGCCGTAGGCATAAACTGAGTCGTTGCCGATCGACTCAATATCCTTTAAAGTCTGAAATACATTGCCGCTTAAAGTGACATCACTCACCGGTTCGGCCAATTTGCCATTGCGGATCATGAACCCTTCGGCTGCGGCAAAGGTAAACATTTCGCCGTTGGTTTGTCCTCCCAACATCCGCACTGCATAGACTCCTTCCTCAATGTCGCCCACCATTTCATCAAAAGAATGTGAGCCCGATTCGATCGCCGTATTAGTCATCCGCACCAACGGCATAAAACTAGCGCTCAGGGCCCGGGCATTTCCGGTCGGACTTTCGCCCATTTTGCCCGCAGTCTCGCGATTGTGCATTCTCGCTGCTAAAACTCCATTTTTAATTAAATGCTTGCACTGAGCGGGCACACCTTCGTCGTCGTATTTCAAAGTTCCCGGCAATCCCGGCACTGTCGCGTCATCAATTACATTCAATTGTTCGATCGCCACTGGCTTGCCCAAAGTCAGCAATTCCTGCATTTTCGGGTTTTCGTAAATGCCGTCTGCTTCCGACAAATGACCGAAAGCTTCGTGAATAAATACCCCTGACAAATAAGGGTCTAAAATCACCGGATACTGTCCGCCTTTTACCGATTTTGCTTCAAGTTGGCCGACAGCTCGCACAGCGGCGCTCTTAACACGATCTTCGATATTTGTCAAGACATTGTAGTCCGATCGCGAATGAATTGATTCAAACCCTTGGCGGACGACACCATCTTCGTTGCGGGCGATCGCCCCGAAGCGCCCCGTCACGTCCAAACGCTCTTGAGCGATCGAAGTGCCTTGAGAATTCACAAAATAAGTAATCCCGAATCGATCGCTATAACCGGCCATTGTCGTCTGAATTCGCGGATCGTAATCTAACAACAACTGGTTGTAAGATTCGAGCAACTTGCGCTTTTCGGCTAAAGTAATAGAGCGCGGATCGCGGCCCAATTCCACCGCTACATAATCTTGAATTGGGGTAACATCTGCTAGTACAGTTTTTTCGCTACCAACTAACCGAGATTGAACGACAGCTTCTTCAATGCGGGCTTTTAACTCAGCTAAACCGTTGAAAGTTACAAAACTCCAGCCGCCTTTGTGACAGGCGCGGATACCGCCGGCGAGACTAAAACTGCGGTTGACAGCATCTAACTGAGGGCCGCGAAAACTAATCGCAGTTGATTCGCTTTGTTCGAGGCGAACTTCTAGATAATCTACTCGATCGCGGTAAGGTGCGATCGCTGCCATCAACTGTTCTTGCATCAAATTGCCTCTATGATTGATTTATATCAATTCCGGTGTTACCGGAATGATTGTTGACTGTTGACTGTTGACTGTTTGAACAATACCGATACAACCGGAAACGATATTACGCCCAGCGCTCAAAAAAATTATTGCTAACCTTATTT
The DNA here is from genome assembly GCA_031399265.1 of Cyanobacteria bacterium SOY_34_metabat_3. Taxonomy (GTDB): domain Bacteria; phylum Cyanobacteriota; class Cyanobacteriia; order Cyanobacteriales; family Microcoleaceae; genus Microcoleus. The sequence goes on from JANNOR010000143.1 coordinate 19,273, forward strand.
TAACCAATAAATCCCGTCTTTCGGATGGGTGTCCGGGCCCGATCGTACTCATGGTGCGCGATCGCCCGCTATCGCCCCATCGCCCAAAAAAACTCGCGCCGGCTTGCCAAAAGCCAGTTATGGCGGGAATCTTGCATCTGCCTAGAGAAATAGAACTAAACTAAATCTATCTAAAGACGCAAAAATACACCTTAACTGCCGGCAGATGGAATACTTTAAGGTTAGAAAATTCCAAATTTCACCGTATTTAGCCGCAATTTCGGCATCAGTAGCAATTTTGGTCGGAGTTGGCATTTTAGACCGATCGGAACAACAGCGATTCTGGCAGTACAACCGCTCTAGCACGCTCGATCGACTCAGCACAGTGCGTTCTAAACTCGAAGGTTCTTTGAATTCCCGGCTTTTTTTGATGCGGGGTTTGGTGGCTTACATTTCCAACAACCCAAACATCACCGAAGCCGAGTTTGCAGCGACGGCGAGAATTCTGCTGGCACAGCAAACCGGCATTCGCAGTATCACTTTAGTTAAAAACACCACAATCGCTTACGTTTATCCGCGCAAAGGCAATGAAGCGGTGATTGGAGTTGACTTAACGGCGGTACCCGAACAGCGCGAAATGGTCGAAGAGGCGATCGCGACTAGAAAAACCCTAGTTGCCGGGCCAGTAAAATTATTGCAGGGAGGTTTAGGGTTCATCAGTCGATCGCCCATTTTTCTCACACCCCCTGGGGAAGCTCCCGAAAGAGGAGTTTATTGGGGATTGACAAATCTTGTCTTCGACAAAGATACACTCCTCCACGAAGCAGGACTCGAAGACCCCTCAGCGAAGGTGGAATACGCTTTGCGTGGCAAAGATCAGAAGGAAGAATTCGGCGAGGTGTTTTTCGGCGACAAGTCGATTTTTCAGCAAGATCCGATGGTTCTGGAAGTGACTTTGCCCAGCGGTTCCTGGCAGTTGGCCGCAATTCCGGCGGGAGGATGGCCGACGAGTTCGCCTTTTCGAGGATTTTTGCTAACCGGAGGCGGGTTGTTGGCACTTTGGAGCGGAGTGGTGGCCTTTAGCTGGGTGTACGGGCCGATCAAGTTACGGGAAAGCGAGGCTAAGTACCGGCAACTGGTTGAAAATGCTAACAGCATTATTGTGAAGTTAGACAGTCAAGGCAAAATTACTTTTTTTAACGAGTTTGCTGAAACTTTTTTCGGATATTCAGAAGCAGAAATAATTGGTAAAAGTGCAATCGGCACAATTGTAGATCCGGTCAATTTGTCGGAAAATGACTTAGCAAAAATGATTCGAGACTGTTTGCAACAGTCGCACAAATACTTCAAACACGAAAATGAACACATCCGCCGCAATGGCGAAAAAGTCTGGGTAGCGTGGAGAAACACACCTTTGCTCGATGCGAAAGGACGCTCGATCGGTCTGCTGTCGGTTGGCACAGACATTAGCGATCGCAAAAAAGCTGAAATCGCCCTGCAAGCTTCTGAATCAGAATTGCGGGCATTGTTCGCTGCCATGAACGACGTAATTTTTGCGATCGATCGGGAAGGACGCTATCTAAAAATTGCGCCCACAAATCCCGAACTTTTGTACAAACCACCGATCGAACTGATTGGCAAGACTCTGCACGATATCATGCCGCCAGAAACAGCAGATTTTTTCCTCAGTCAAGTCCAACTTACCGCCGACACAAAGCAGACGCATTCACTAGAATACAGCCTGCAAATTGGGGACAAAGATATTTGGTTTACTGCTAACATTTCGCCAATGCAGGAAAACACTGTTATTTGGATAGCCCGCGACATTACGTCGCGCAAGCAGGCGGAAAATTGGTTGGCCGGTCAAAAACAAATATTAGAAATGATTGCTAAGGGCGCTCCTCTAGCCGAAACTTTAAATACTTTACTCGAACTTATCGAACAGCAATCTAGAGATGTCAGGGGTTCGATTTTGCTGTTAGATAAAGACGGTCAACACCTGCTGCACGGAGCCGCGCCCAGTTTGCCAGAAACTTACAATGCTGCTGTGAATGGTATACCGATCGGCCCGAATATCGGTTCTTGCGGCACTGCTGTCTACCGCCGTGAACAGGTAATCGTTACAGATATTGCCAGCGATCCGCTGTGGGCAAATTATCGAGATTTAGCTTTGGGTTTTGGACTGAGAGCTTGCTGGTCTACTCCAATTCTCTCATCTGGGGGGCAAGTGTTGGGAACTTTTGGAATGTATTATACTCAACCGCGCAGTCCCGAAAAATTTGAGCGGGAATTGATCGAAGCGGTCAGGAATTTAGCCGGAATTGCGATCGAGCGGAAACAAGCAGAAGAAAGTCTTCAACACTTGAATGAAGAATTAGAAAATAGAGTCGCCCTGCGAACATCGGAATTGAGCAAAGCTTTTGTGCAGTTGCAAACAGAAATTGCCGAACGCCAGGAAGCAGAACAAGAATTGACCGAAAGCGAGAGCAGATTTCAAAAGCTTTCGGCTAATTTACCGGGAGTAATTTATCAATTTTTGTTGAGTTCAGATGGCTCTTTCAGTTTTCCTTACATAAGTCCTGCTTCCCGACAACTTTTTGAGTTGGAACCAGAAGATGTGATGCAAAATGCGGCTTTTGCAAAAGATTTTATTCATTCCGACGATCGCCAAAATTATTACGAATCTGTTAGTATTTCAGCGCAAAGTTTGCAACCTTTCCAGTGGGAAGGACGAATGGTACTGCCTTCGGGCAAGATTCGCTGGTTTCAGATAATTTCCCGTCCCGAAGCTAAAGAAAACGGTGATATTCTTTGGGACGGTATTATCACTGATATTACCGATCGCAAACAAGCTGAATCAGCTTTGCAAGAAAGCCAGCAGTTTATCAAAAAAATAGCCGATGCTACTCCCGGAATTTTATATCTCTACGACTTGGAAGAACAGCGAAATATCTACGCTAATTCTTCGGTAGGAACACTTTTGGGTTATACATATGAAGAAATTCAAGAAATAGGAGCGATGCTGATGCCTCAGTTGCTCGACCCCGAAGACATGGCAAAAATTGTGGAACATTATGCTAGCTTCGCAGAAATTCAAGATGGCGAAGTTGTGGAAATTGAGTATCGGATGCAGGCCGCGAACGGTCGATGGTTTTGGCTGCAAAGTCGGGATACTATTTTTAGCAGGAATGCCGGCGGTCAGCCCCAGGTAATAATTGGATTCGCTCAGGATATTACGACGCGCAAACAAGCAGAGGAAGCACTCCAACAAAGCGAGCTGCGAGAAAGGGAAAGAGCTCAACAGCTCGAACAAGCGCTGCAGTCATTGCGCTCTACTCAAACTCAGCTCGTTCAAACTGAAAAAATGTCTTCTTTGGGGCACTTAGTTGCCGGCATCGCTCACGAAGTTAATAATCCCGTTAACTTCATTCACGCTAACATTGCTTATCTCAACCAGTATACAAAACAGTTGCTGGATCTGGTGACTCTTTACGAACATGAGTATCCCGAACCTAATTCCAAAATTCTCGATCGCATTCAAGAGATTGATTTGGATTTCATGGCTGGCGATTTAAGAAAACTTGTGGGTTCAATGCAGGTAGGAACCGAGCGCATCCGGCAAATTGTGTTGTCCCTCAGAAACTTCTCGCGGCTGGACGAATCGGCAATGAAGCCAGTCGATATTCACGCGGGAATTGAGAGCACTTTGTTGATTTTGCAGCACCGCTTGAAGAGTCGGGACTACCGCTTGGAAATTGAAGTAATTAAGGATTTCGGTAAACTGCCGCTGGTCGAGTGCTACGCCAGCCAACTGAATCAGGTGTTTATGAATATTATTGTCAATGGCATTGATGCTATTGAAGAACGCTATCAAAAGTTATCTGTTGCGGAAGCAGAGACAAATCCCGCCCGAATTTCTATTTGCACTATGATGACGACTCATAAAACGGTAATCGTGGAAATTTCCGACAATGGTACGGGCATCCGGGAGGATGTGAGACATCGCATTTTCAATCCGTTTTTTACTACGAAAGAAGTGGGGAAAGGTACGGGATTAGGAATGTCTATTTCGCACTCGATTGTTGTGGAAAAACATCAGGGAAAGATTGAGTGTATTTCGTCTCTAGGAACAGGAACGACTTTTCAGATCGAGATTCCGATCGCTAAAATGTATAAAAAGTAGAGTGTATCAGTCCATTGGAGATTTGAGATTCAGATCAATTCCCCTTGCATCGAAATTAATATATTACCCGAAATCAGGAGACGGCAGTGCCGTTTCCCTACCCAAAATAAGATTGTAGGGACTAAGGCACTCGCGGTCTCCTCTATCGTTAGGAGTGCAACCGGAATTATTGATATCAGTCGATTTTAGATTTTAGATTTACTCCACAGTGGTATGGTGCGCCAGCAGTTCTTGATTTTCAGGCGCACAGCCAGCAGCCCTAAGCTGACGCACTACAAGTTAACGACTAAGATAGATGCAATCTGCGCTGTTCGCGGTGCTGCATCAACCTTTAACTGCAAAAAAATTGACATGATGGGATTAATCCTGGAAGCGATCGAAGCAATGGGACACAATGTCCGCTGGATGTCTTGGAATTTGTTTTTAGCTTTAGTACCGCTAGCGCTGAGTTTTTGGCTGTTTCGCAAACCCCGATCGCGCTGGCTGCTGTGGGGTACGGGCATTCTCTTGGGCGCTACTTTTTTACCCAGCACGCGCCATGTTTTGGGCTATCTGAAGCACATTGTGCAAGATGTGGGCAAAACTTACGTTTTGGGGGCGATCGCCATTACACTCGCACTGATGGCTGTAGATATCTGGGTACTGCGGCAGCGCGGAGTTCGCTCTCTCCGCTGGTGGGGCGGTTTTTTCTGGTTTATCGGATTTTTACCGAATGCGCCCTACGTTTTAACTGATATCATTCACCTGATCGAGCAGATTAAAGAAGGGCGATCGGTGTGGACTGTGACTCTGGCTTTGATCCCGCAATATCTGGCGTTTATGCTGGTGGGGTTTGGGGCTTACGTGCTGTCGGTGATGAATTTGGGTTACTATTTGAAACAACAGGGTTGGGGTAGATTTATCCTGGCAACGGAGATAATTATTCACGCACTTTCGGCGATCGGCATTTATTTAGGGCGATTTATCCGCTTCAACACTTGGGATATCCTGACTAATCCCGATGAGCTGGTTAACACCGTAATGAACGATTTGATTGGTAAGCGTCCGGTTGTCGTAATGGCTGCAACTTTTGTAGTAATTACTGTTTTGTATTGGGTAATGAAACAAGTAATTTTAGGGATTAGCCAGCGGTTTTACGGTGCCCGATCGCAGTCAGAGTCGATCGGCGGTGAAAGCGCTGCTTCTGCTGAACCCATCGATTTGAGATTTTAGATTGTAGATGCGAGATTGACTCCCCAACTAACCTCTGATTTTTGCGGCTTTCCGCGACTTAAATGGGAAAACAAGTATCCGTCTGCGGGCGAGACCCATTTTTTCGCTAAACTCTCGCAGAAATTACTGCGGCCAAATGTCGCAAGACTTGATATGTTAGAACAGTTGAAGTAGTTTTGCAAACATCAAAGATGAATCGATTTGACCGTCAGTTGTGGGAGAGATTTATTGCGATCGCTCAGCCTTACTTTTATCCTTTAGAGCCTGGGGGCGGCAAAGTATTTCTGGGATTAGTAGTGCTGTTGTTGATATTTCTCTTCGCTGCGATGTTTGTCACTGTCAGCGTTTTTTGTTTGGCTGCTCAAGTCCTGGTTCCCGATGCTTTTAATGGAGTTGCGGCTGGCTTAGCTACTTTGCTCAAAGGGATTATCTACTCGCCGAGAATTGCGATCGTTGGTTTAATGTTAATCCTGCCGTTGGCTGCTTTTGGATTTTTTAGAAGCAAGTTGATCCCGCGCTGGAAGCAGTGGGTAATGTTAGCTCTGTTGCTATTTTTGTCGCTGTCAGTTAGTGGGATGAACGTAGTAATTAGCTACATTGAAAACTTTTTTACGACATCACTTGCTGAAAAAGATCAGATCACTTTTTGGCGGTTTATGTGGGTTTATGCTGGAGTTTTCATCATCGCTACTCCGATAGTAGTTATTTACCGCTATACCCAAGATCGACTCGGACTCTATTGGCGAGAGTGGATGACTGATAGTTTCTTAGATAGATATTTTCAAAACCGCGCTTATTACGAAATAAATTCTCAGAAAGAAATCGACAATCCCGATCAGCGAATCGCTGAAGATATCAAATCCTTCACTAGCACGAGTTTAGATTTTTTGCTGCTGATGTTGGGAGCAGTTATTGATGTTATTTCTTTTACGGGTATTCTGTGGTCTATTTCTAAAAGTCTTTCTATCGGACTAATCATTTATGCTATCTTTGGCACAGCAGTAATGGTCATTTTTGGCAAAAAGTTGATTGTTTTGAACTTCCATCAGCTTCGCAAAGAAGCTGACTTTCGCTATGGATTAGTTCACATTCGGGACAATGCAGAATCAATTGCTTTTTACCGGGGAGAAGCACAGGAATCTGTTCAAGTAAAAAACCGATTCTTAGAAGCAATTCGGAACTTTAATTTACTAATTGGCTGGCGGCGTAATCTGCAATATTTTACACTCAGCTATAGATATGCAACTTATATTATCCCCTCTTTGTTTCTGGCTTCTCTCTACTTTGCAGGTCAGATAAAATACGGCGATATTACTCAATCTGAATTTGCTTTTCGTCAGGTTTTAGTGGCTTTTTCTGTAGTTGTATATAATATTGAAAACTTAAGTGCTTTTGCAGCGGGTATTAATCGTCTAGCCACATTTGATGACTCTTTAAAAAATCAAATAACTCCGGTTGAAGTCGAAGTTAGAACAATTGATCTAGTTATAGATTCTCAGTTGTTATTGAAGCACATCACCTTAGATACCCCGAAACATCAAAAGACTTTAATTCGCGATTTGTCGCTAGCAGTGCAGCCCGGTGAAGGGCTGTTAATTGTCGGTCAAAGCGGTGCTGGGAAGAGTTCTTTACTGCGCGCAATTGCGGGTTTGTGGGACTCGGGAACGGGCCGTTTAGCGCGGCCGGAACTCGGCGAAATGCTGTTTTTACCGCAGCGTCCTTATATGATTTTGGGCAGTTTGCGATCGCAACTTCTGTACCCCAACACCAGCAGCGACGTTGACGAGGAAAAATTGCGCGCAGTTTTAGCATCAGTAAACTTAGCAGACTTGCCGGATAGATTGGGCGGTTTTGATGCGGAGTTAGATTGGGCTGATGTTTTGTCTTTAGGAGAACAACAGCGTTTAGCTTTTGCGAGATTGTTGTTGACCCAACCGCGATACGCTATTTTGGATGAAGCGACAAGTGCTTTGGATTTGAAGAACGAGCAACATTTATACGAACAGTTGCAAGCAACTAAGACTACGTTTGTGAGTGTCGGACACCGATCGAGTTTAGTGAAATATCACCAGCAGGTTTTGGAACTGTTGGGTGATGGGAATTGGCGCTTGGTTTCCGCCGAAGAATACCGGGCTAGCACCAGCGCTTTTGCCTGATTGAAAAAAAACAGAATACCCAGACTTCCGACTTCTTTAACAAGTCTGGGTTCTAAAGCAGCGCGACGACACAAGCAAGCTGAAAATAGTCAGTTTGAATTCTTCGCCGATTCAAGCTCACAGAATATAATATAAGATAGATTTTTAGTACAGGCGAGATTCCTACCTTGACTACTCCGATTCCTCAAAACTTTGTGCAAGCGATCGCCAAACAGCGCGCAGTCACCGATGCGGAGTTAGAAACCGTATTTATGGCTCTCGACGGTCAATCTACGGCGACAATCGCCACCAAGCTTGGCATTAGCGACATCGCCGTTCGCAAAAGATTAGGCGAAGTTTACAAAAAGTTTCAAATTGGGGGGAACGGGCCTGGAAAGCTGTCAGAATTGAGGCATCAGTTACTCTTTTCATACCACGCCGAGCAGGGAACGAGCGATTTTAGTCGAGGTAAAGGTTCTCTATTCAAAATTGGAGTTGGCGGGCGAAAGGAGGATTGGGGTCAAGCACCGGATGTGACAGTTTTTTACGGACGAACTGAAGAATTAACTACTTTAAAGCAATTCATTGTATCCGATAATTGTCGCCTGGTAGCGCTGCTGGGTTCTGTCGGTAGCGGCAAAACAACTCTGTCGGTACAGTTGGCCTCACAGGTACAGAATGAGTTTGATGTTGTGGTTTGGCGATCGCTGCGATCGGCGACCGCACCATCCGACTTCCTAACCGACTTAATTCAACTTTTTTCTAACCAGCAAAAACCCGATATTCCCATCGATCTCAACGGCAAAATTTCGCGATTGGTGGAGTATTTGCGATCGCACCGTTGTCTGCTAATTTTTGATGATTTTGAAGCACTTCTCAAACCAGAAGAACTAGCGGGACACTACCGCGAAGGCTGCGAAGGATATCGAGATTTAATTGTGCGCCTCTGTGAAGTCAATCATAATAGCTGTTTGGTGCTAGTTAGTTCAGAAGAACCTACGGAACTGACTTTGCTGGCGGGAGAAAAAGTTCGTTCTTTAAAACCTGCTATTTCCGCAGAAATTGCGCGGGAGATTTTCCAAGAAAAAGGTTTGTCGGTTTCAGACAAAGAGTTGGAAATTTTGTTAGCCCGGTACGGAGGGAATCTCTTGGCCTTAAAGATTGTGGCGACAACGATTCACGAGTTTTTCGAGGGTAATGTTTTAAAATTTTTGGAAGCAACGGCATTATTTATAGAAGAACACATCAGCAATTTACTAGCGCAGCAGTTCGATCGAATGTCAAGTTCCGAACAAGAGATTGCCTACTGGCTGGCGATTGCTCAAAGTCCGATTTCGTTGGGAACTTTGCGAGAGGAGATGTTGGTCAATTCGTCGGTTTCGGATTTGCTAAAAAATCTCTATTCTCTGGGGCGTCGATCGCTGATTGACAAAATAAGTGAGGGAACAGAAACGGTTTTTATGCTTGGGCCTTTGAGCGTGCATTATGCGAGCGACAGATTAGCAGATCGCATTCGAGCGGAGGTTTTGGAGACGATTAAGACGCAAGGAATAGAAAGAATGCGTCTGTTGAAAACTCACAATCTGAGCATGAGTATTGCTACAGGAAAACAAAGTAAAGAGCATCGAAGTAATTCTATTTTAGAATTAGTTAACAATCGCCTGCAAGTGTTGTTCATGAAAACTACAGGTTTTGAAGAACCGCTAAAGATCCTGACGAAAGTTGCCTCAGATATGGAGCATAAATCGACCCTAGAGGTGGGATATGCGAGGGAAAATCTGGCGCAGATTATTGCCGAACTTCAGTGCTAACAAAAAAGCCGATCGCCCTTTAACAAAAGCGATCGCCTATTTTTCACAAAAACCAAGTTTGATTATTTGACAATACCCAAAACTGAGGCAGATTCAGATCCTGTAATTTTACCCAAAGCAGGCGCTCTTTGAGCCTGTGCAATTTTGGGTAGCAAAAGTCCCTCCGCATAAATCCGAGGATTTACTTGAGCGATTTGGATATAAGATTCTCTGACTTCGGCATTGACTGCGACAGTCTTGGCATCGTAAACTTGCATCGCCATCTTTGGATAAAAACCAATGCCGACAATCGGGATTAAAAAGCAAAATGCGATCGCCACTTCGCGAGGTTGAGCATCAATAAACGGTGCATCACCAGGCAAAACGCAACTATTACCAAAACAAACCGCTTCGTCGAGATTGTCTCTCTGATTCTGCAAATTCAGATCCTCAAGGTCGCAAGCTGCTAATGTGCCACAGTTATAAAATAGCTGGCGCAGCATCGAGAGCAAATAAATCGGTGTCAAAATCACTCCGACAGCCGCGAGGCAAACAATTACTGCGCGGAAAGAATCGCTGTAGATATCGCTAGTTGCCACACCCACAAATACCGAGAGTTCGCTAGCAAAACCGCTCATACCCGGAAGCGCTAAGGAAGCCAGAGCACCTGCGGTAAACAAGGCAAACACTTTGGGCATGACTTTGCCAATCTCGCCCATTTCATCCATAACCATTGTATGGGTGCGATCGTACGTAACGCCGGCGAGGAAAAACAATACTGAGGCGATTAAACCGTGGGAAATCATTTGCAGCAGCGCGCCATTGATTCCCAAATCCGTGAAGGAAGCAATACCGAGGAGCACGAAGCCCATGTGAGAAATCGACGAATTCGCTAGACGGCGCTTCATGTTCGATTGGCCGAAGGAATTGAGCGCCCCGTAGATAATATTGACTACGCCGAGCACCGCCATAATCGGTGCAAAGTAAACGTGTGCTTTGGGAAGCAGTTCTAAGTTGAGGCGAATCAGTCCGTATCCGCCCATTTTTAACAGCACACCGGCAAGAATCATCGACACTGGAGAAGATGCTTCGCCGTGCGCGTCAGGGAGCCATGTGTGAAAGGGGAAAATCGCCAGTTTCACGCCGAAAGCAATGAACAATCCCGCATAAAGCAGTAATTCTAAACCCAACGGGTAGTCTTTCAAGCCTAGTTCTACCATGTCGAAGGTGGGAGTTCCTCCGCCGTAGAATGCCATTGCTAAAGCTGCGATTAAAATGAAAATTGAAGCGCCTGCGGTATAAATCAAGAATTTGGTAGCTGCGTAGCGGCGGTTTTGTCCGCCCCAAATCGAGATTAGCAAGTAAACCGGAATTAGTTCTAGTTCCCAGACAATGAACAGCAGCATGATGTCTTGAGCGACGAAGACTCCTATTTGTGCGGAGTACATCACCAGCATCAGGAAGTAGAAAAGTCTCGGTTTGCGATCGACTTCCCAGGCTGCAAAGATTGATAATGTGGTCACCAGTCCAGCCAAAAGTACCAGCGGGACTGACAATCCGTCAACCGAAACAGACCAGTTGAGACCTAAAGAAGGTATCCAGGAATATTGTTCTACGATTTGGAAAGTAGAGATGCTCGGATCGTAATGAGTCCAAAACACCCAGCACATTAATACAAAATCCGCAATGCCTACACCCAGGGCGTACCACCGCACAGTTTTGCCATTTGTGTCGGGCAGAAAAGGGATGGCGATGGAAGCTACGAGGGGTAGCATGACAATCGCGGTCAGCCAAGGAAATTGATCCGCTATCATGGTAAGAATAAATGCTTAGTTGGAAGTTACCAAAATTATAATACTAAATTTAATAAAAATTTAAGATTTATTCATAATTTTTTTTTATATCGAGGGAGAGGCTGATTTGAATATCACAAATTGCTGCACAAGTCAAGCGATTTTAGATTGTAGATTTAGGACGCGTGGGGGCTCAGAAACCGGGTTTTTTACAAAATCTGCGCGCTCTAACGCGTCTTTGCGTAAAAAAATCCGGTTTCTTTGGGGGGATGCGGCGGGTTTATCTGATTTGTCGGTGGGTAGCAAAGATTTGGGTGAATCCGCCACTACAATTATTTATCCTATGCCTGGGAATTGTCACCCTTGATTTAAAACATCGATTTTAACTAGATAAAGAGAAAAGCCGATCGCCAAAACCAGCAATTAAAGTGCGATCGGCTAATTGCGATCGCCATTTTTCCGGGATTCCCTCTTCTCCATAAAAAGCCCCAGCCAACTGTCCGTAAACCGCACCAGTAGTATCCGCGTCGTCACCCAAATTCACAGCCAACAAACAGCCTTCCGCAAAAGAATCACTGTTGTAAAACGCCCAAAGCGCCGCCTCCAAAGACTTGACAACATAACCAGTACCCTTAATTTCAGGAGGTTGTCGCAACTTAAAAGAACCCGCCGCAATCTCATCAATCTCTGCTACCAAAGGATGAGCTTCCCAATATCCAGAAATCGGACAATATCTTTCCGAAAGCAACACATCTTTAGCGACTCCATTCACAGCCGCCGCAATTAAATTACCAAAATAGCGGCAAGCATCCACACAAGTAACAGCACCGTGAGTTGTGCGAGAACTTTCTGCTGATTTATCTATGACTTCCAAAGGATTTTTCGCATAAAACAAAGGCACTGGAGCTAAACGCATAATCGAACCATTTCCAGCAGCCCAAGCATCCGTAGAACCGCAGTAAGGTTTTCTGGTATCTACAAAATTCCAAAGAGCTTGCTGCACAGTATTGCCAATATCAAAACATTTACCAGTGCTGCTCAAATGGCCATTTTTTCTCCACCGCAGATATGTTTCTAATTGATGGATTGGATCGAAACCTTGTTTGTCAATCAAACTTTCAGCTAAACAAAGCGCCATCGAAGTATCATCTGTCCACTCGCCCGGTTTTAGTCGAAACGGGCCGCCACCAACCATATCGTTAATCGGTGTAAAAGTTCCGGGGCGACAGAACTCTAAAGTAGTTCCCAAAGCATCGCCAACTGCCAAACCGAGAAGGCTACCGCGATAACGTTCTATTTGCTGCATAAAGTAATTGGGAATTGGAAATTGGGAATTGGGAATTGGTAACAACAGTCAACAGTTAACAGTCAACAGTTAACAGTCAACAGTTAACAGTTAACAGTCAACAATCGAGCTAATATTGATCTTAACCTTGTCCCTACCCGAAGTCAGACCCGTTCCCATGACACCCAATGCCTCCCCCGGAGCCACTTCCGCCCCAGACTCTCAAACGACATCCGAAGTCAGCCTAGATATGCAAGTCCGTCTTAAAACAGAAGATGGACAGCTATTGCTGCTACTCCCCTCAGAAACTAACACCAGTGAAGCACCAACAGCCTCGACTTGGACTGAACTTTGGCAGCAGCTAAAAGTCAGGCTGAATGCAGGAGAACGCTTTTGGCAGGCAAATGCCGAAGTACAATTGATGGCGAACGATCGACTCTTAGATATTCGTCAACTGCAAGAAATCGCCGAAGCCCTATTGGAAGTCGAACTCCAACTCAAACGAGTCCACACCAACCGCCGTCAAACAGCCGTTGCCGCCGCCACCGCCGGCTATTGTGTAGAACAGCAGCCTCCGGTATCTTCCCTGACTAAAGCTACTGCCGAAAAACCGCAATCTTTGGCGGAACCTTTATATTTGCAGATGACAGTGCGATCGGGCGTAGAAATTCGCCATCCGGGTACAGTCATAGTTTTGGGAGACGTAAATCCCGGCGGCTCAGTCATCGCTGGAGGCGATATCCTAGTTTGGGGTCGTTTGCGGGGTGTGGTTCATGCTGGTGCTGGCGGCAATACCAAAAGCGTGATTATGACCTTGCAGATGGAACCGATGGTGATTAGGATTGCTAAGTATGTTGCCAGAGGCCCAGAAACCTCGCCCGCTCAGTTTTTCCCGGAAGTCGCCTACGTGACACCTCAAGGGATTCGGATCGGTAGAGCCTCTGATTTTGACAAATCTTTGTTAGTCGGTTAGTTGTTCTTGGTTAGTTGTTATTGGTTAATTGTTATTGGTTAGTTGTTACCAATGCCCAATGCCCAATGCCCAATGCCCAATGCCCAATGCCCAATGCCCAATGCCCAATGCCCAGTCAATAAATCTAAAATCTAAAATCGCTTATGCCTCGCATTATTGTTGTTACATCAGGGAAAGGCGGAGTTGGCAAAACTACTTCGACAGCTAATCTCGGCATGGCTTTAGCTAAGCGGGGGCGCAATGTTGCCGTGATTGATGCCGATTTTGGTCTCAGAAACTTAGACTTGCTGTTGGGCTTGGAAAATCGCATTGTTTATACTGCGCTCGAAGTTCTCGCAGGAGAGTGCCGATTAGAACAAGCTTTGGTTAAAGATAAGCGTCAGCCGCGCTTGGTACTGCTGCCGGCGGCCCAAACTCGCATGAAAGATGCCATTAGCGCGCAGCAAATGAAGCAACTTGTGGAGATGCTGGGTAATAAGTACGATTATATTTTGATCGACTCTCCGGCGGGAATTGAACAGGGTTTTCAAAATGCGATCGCCCCGGCTCAAGAAGGCATCATTGTCACTACTCCCGAAATCGCTGCTGTCCGAGATGCCGATCGAGTCATCGGGCTGCTGGAAGCCAACAACGTCAAGAAAATCAACCTAATCGTCAACCGGATCAGACCCGCAATGGTGCTGGCAAATGATATGATGTCGGTGCAAGACGTGCGGGAAATCCTCGCCATTCCGCTGTTAGGCGTCGTTCCCGACGACGAGCGCGTCATCGTTTCTACCAACCGAGGCGAACCATTAGTATTGTCAGAAACGGCCTCTTTAGCTGGAACTGCCTTCGACAATATTGCTCGCCGTTTAGAAGGGGAAAAAGTGGAATTTCTCGATCTAAATCCCCGTCCCGAAACTTTTTTCAGCCGCCTCCGCAAGTTCTTTAACATGAAGATTATGTGATTTGTCGTAAAAATTGCCATGAGGCTTTCACAAGCACCGACTCTCCTTCTTCCTTCTTCCTTCTTCCTTCGGTTATAAGTTTTCTATGCCTAACCCTTGACAACTGAGCCAAACCAATGATCTACACACTTCTCGAACGACTTTTTCCGCGCACCCCAGACAACAGCCGCGACGAAGTAAAACGCCGCCTCAAACTGGTTCTCGCCCACGATCGGTCAGAGCTCAGTCCAGAAATGGTTGAAGCGATGCGCCGAGAAATTCTAGAGGTGGTATCTCGTTACGTCGAAATCGATACTACCGAGTCAGAGTTCTCACTCGCTAGCGACCAGCGGGCCACAGCACTGATTGCAAATCTCCCGATCCGGCGAGTCAGGCTCGAACATCCACCGGAGAAACTAAGCGAGAATTTGCCCGAGAATCGACCCGAGTATGTACCGGAGTATGTAGTCGAAACTCTCCCCGACACTAAAGATTAACAGCGATTGATATTTTATTGTCAGGTCACAAGTTCGTAGGCGTAAGCCGGGGCGTAGCCATCGCTCGATCGCTATTTAAATTAAACTATCTCTCTACAATTAAAATGTTGTGGGCTGGGCGAAGATTGTCAACCCCAAATATGTTTAAATGGGAAACAGCTTTTGAACTCAATTTTGGTTGCATCCGAATTAACATTACCGGAAATCAGGACACGGCAGTGCCGTCTCCCTACAATCGATCGCGGTAGGGACAAAGGCACTCGCGGTGTCCTCCGTTTATATGATTCCGATGAAGAACCCAATTGATATTACTAACTAATCGCCCTTTCCAAAGAATCTTGTAACTGAAGATCTAACGGTCTGTCGGAGCGAATTTGCAAACCGGGTAAATCGTTTTTGACTAACATTTTGTTGCCTGTTTCAGCAGTTACCAACGGCCAAAGTATCCAGCGGCTGCCTGGTAAAAGAGTGCTTAAATTACCAGAATTTTGAGTCAGCCAAATTATCGGCAGTTTTGGCTGATTCTCCACCGGATCTTCCCCAGCATTAACTGCTGCTAAAGTTTCCAAAACTACCCGGTTTCCCGATACGAGTCCAGTTCCGGCAGTCCAAAGTTTGACGTTTAACAGGTGCTTGCTAGCATAGAAGTACAGGGATGCAGCTACTGTTACCGCTCGTTCAAATTCTTCTGGTTGCCACAAAGCAGCACTATCGAGAGCAATAATAATTTCTTGACCGCCAGCGGCAATTTCTAACTCTCTTACTCGCAGTTCTCCGTAGCGGGCGCTGGTACGCCAGTGAATCAGGCGGGTGGGGTCTCCGTGGCGGTAAGGTCTCAGGTTGCGGGTGAGGCCAACGGTAGCAGTTTGCGATCGACTACGATCGTACAATTGCGGACTATCTTCTTGACCGATGCGATCGATCAAAGGACAAGTCTTCAACGGCAAAACCTGCGGGTAGACAACCGCCACTGCTTTCACCAGGTGGCTGCGCCGGCACCAAAACAACCCTAAAGGCGCCGCCGTTCTCAAGTGTACCTCTTGCCAGCGATAGACGCCCCGCTGCCGGACTTCTAAGTAGTATGTATGCACGTACGTACTCTCAGGTTCTATCATCTCGATCGGGGCCACGACCGGTTCTCCCAAGACAAACGGCAAGATGTCTGCAATTTGCAACAAAGTTTTAGGTTCGCGGGCGCGATTTTCGATTTCTAGTTCGATCGTAATTCGATCGCCCGCACTCACCGGTTCGATCGGGCGGCGGCGGACTTCCAAGGAACGGAGCGATTTTGCCGGCAAAAATGCCGCAACTCCCAACAGCGCCAAAGTGCCACCGCTGAGCGCGTACAGCCACCCAGCCATTGTATTAGTCGCAGATCCAAAAAAGAAAACCGTCATCCCCGAGAGCAGCCCACCCGCGTAGGCGGGGGTGACAGCGCGGTTTTCGAGCCAGTCGGCAATTTTGTGACCAATGTTCATAGCAGTTTCAATTCTTAGGAATGGTTAATCCACCGCACTCGATTTTAGCCTCTCGATCGCCCTGATTTCTCCCTTGCCGTCTGGGTTATGACGAATCTCACCAAGTCCTAAGAAGGCTAATTGTAAAATCTTCTAATAATTTAGCAACGAATTAGGAGTTAGCGATTAGATTAGAAATCGGTCATTTTGGGGCCGTAAATCTACATAGACCGAAAGCAATTTGGTCACAATTCCCTGAATTTATTCCCAAAGCAGGTCTGCACGCCCGCGTGAGGGGAGCAATCTAAAATCTAAAATCTAAAATCTAAAATCCCAAGACTGGAGACCAAAAAATGAACCCATTAAACAATCCTACACCCGTTCGACCAGATGCTCAAGCCCGCCGCACACCGCCACCACCGCCTCCATTGGGTGTAACCCCCGCCCATCCTGCACCCCCCCCAGCCCAGCAGCAGAAGCAGCAGCAGCGGCCTGTTGAGACACCCGCGAGCACGATCGAACAAATGGTCAGAGATGCCCATAGCGCCTCAGCTTCAGACATTCACATTCGAGTCGGCCAGGTACCTCGATTTCGGATTCGAGGCGTGATGCAAGTAGCAACCAGCCACCCCAAAGTAACCCCAGAAATTTTTGAACATTACTTAGCCGAAATTCTCACCCCCGAACAGCGAAAACAGTTCGCAACTAGCAAAGAATTAGACGCAGCAATTTTTTACCCAGGCTTTGTGCGGTGTCGTCTCAACTGTTTTGACTCCCTCAGCGGCGGCGCCATAGTATTGCGGTTGATCACTTTGGAAATACCTACGATCGACTCCTTAAGCTTGCCAGAAGTTCTCAAAAATATCATTTTGCAATCCCAAGGATTAATATTGATTACAGGGCCTACAGGTTCGGGAAAATCAACAACAGTAGCTGCGATGATCGATCACCTCAATCAGATGGAGCAGAAGCACGTAGTTACAATTGAAGACCCGATCGAATTTATTCACCCTTCTAAAAAATGCTTGGTCAGCCAGCGGGAAGTAGGCTTGCACACCCATGAATTTCAGCAGGCTTTGCGGGCTGTCTTGCGAGAAGATCCCGATGTAATTCTGATCGGAGAAATGCGCGATCGCGTTACCATCAATACAGCGTTGCAAGCAGCTCAAACGGGTCACTTAGTAATAGGAACTCTCCACACTCGCAGCGCCATTAACGCTCTCAATCGGTTGTTGAACCTCTACCCACCCGAAGAACAACAGGCGATGCGGATTCAAATTTGCGATTCTTTAGTAGCAGTAATTGCTCAACTTTTGCTACCAACAGTTGACAACCGCCGCGTCGCAGTTCACGATATTTTGGTGAATACACCCGCCATGCGCGAATACTTGATGAAAGGTGCTGATGATGAAGCTTTCCGGTTGATGGAAACTGATACTTATGAGGGAATGCAAATTATCAACCAGGATCTTTACAAACTTGTGCTTGAGGGCAGAGTTACGATCGAAGAAGCGGCAAAAACTTCTCCAGAAGCCAGCGATTTAGACCGCCGCTTGCGGACGGGAGGCTACGATGTTGCGTCGGCTCGCGACTTTGAAGGCAGCAAAAAAGAACGCAGGGTTCGCTCTTAGTAGCAGCACATCTAGAGGGGTAGGCACCGCAGGACTACCCCACGAATTGGGTAGCAACCTTTTTGATCGAGCGAAAAATCTGGCGTTTTTTTACGTATTTTTACTTAAAATTTAACTAAATTTAGTAGCTTAAAATACATTTTAATTAAGTAGTAAAAGAGTACAGAATTATAGCAGTTTTCAATCGGATGAAATACAGGACACGGCAGTTGGGACACGGCATTGCCGTGTCCCTACCCTATATATGTACTTCACTCAACTGAGAAATTCTATAATCTTAAGTATATTGTTAAGTTTTTTGAAGCCAGCCTGACTTTACATTAACTTTAAAATTGCGTGAAAACTCGCAGGTGATTGCAAAGAAATAGTAAAGATATGTTTTGAGTATTGGCAACAGCGATCGACTTAAGTTTATAGTTGTAATGACAAATTTTTGACAGAGAACGTTCCGACGAGAGCCGATCGCCAAACTAAGCAGGTAAAAAAATGCTCAATCAAACTGCAAGTAGACTGAATACAAGCAATTAGTAGCAGAGTCGATCGCGTGTCTTTCCGATGGAGAGGCTTTCTGTCTAAAAAATCAAAAAAACAAGCAGACTTTTAAAGATTCTGTATTTCGTAAATCAGTTTAACAACTATGAATCAGCAGCGGTATTTCAATAATTTACAGGAGCCAAAAAAGTGAAGAGTGAATTTAACCGATCAGAAGCGTTTGAAACTGCCAGTAAAGCAGAAATAATCGATCGCATCCAGCAGCTAGTTCCCCCGGGTTCCCCCGAACCGCAAGATCCCGAAATCCTAGCAACCTTACAAACTCTCACCGCACAGCTAATCAAAGCCTACCAAGCCGACGGACAATTAGAAAGCGAACCTTTTAGCGACGTGCGCGAGCGCGCCATTCACCTGTACGCAGCCTCCGTCAGCCGCAAAATCAAAGGAAAAACCATCCTGATCACCGGCGGAGAAGGATGCGTCGGTAGTTTCTTAATCGAAAAACTCCTCTCTCTAGGCGCAACTAAAATCATTTCCGCCGACAAAGCCCGCTGTCACAACCCAGCAGAAAATTTCCCGGTTTTTAACAGAGAAGGCGCAGTAACTTTCTATGCCGCCGACATTCGCAACTTTCAGGCGCTGAAACACATATTTGAAGTAGAAAAACCAGAGATCGTTTTTCACCTAGCAGCCCAACGCCAACCCGGATTAGCAGAAATCCAAATTCGAGAAACAGTCACAAGCAGCCTGTTAGGAACCAAACACGTCATTCAACTGTGCGAAGAATACGGCGCAGAACACTGCATCTTCTCTTCCACAGGCAAAACATCTCGATATTTTACAACCGAAATTTACGCAGCCTCCAAAAAGTTTGCCGAATGGCAATTTGCCAAAGCAGCTCAAGAAGGAGATGTCACTTATGGGATGGTTCGCTTTACTCATATGTTGGAAAATAGTTTGTTCTGCGAGCAAATGTCCAAAAAAGCAGAGCAAGGTAAAACCGTCAACGTTCACGCTCCCCACCGCTACGTAACGGCTCAAAATTTAATTGAAGCAGTACATTTATTGCTGAACGCGCTGGTTGTATCCGTCCCCGGAAAACTGAAATTTGTCGCCGTGCGAAATCTGGGTTGGCCGATAGAAACCTTAGAAGTCGCACTTTATAAAATTCTGGAGTCAGGCAAAAATCTGCCGATTTATTTTCAAGGACTTTTACCGGGATACGAAGAACCGTTTTTCCTCGGACAGTTCGATTGGACAAAACCTACAGACATTCACCTCCTAATTAATGTTCTGGAAGATCCTTTTAGAATTGTTGACGATGCTGGCGACATGGTGAGTGTGGAATTAGCTCCTTTTTCTTTGGGCGTGTTAGAGAAACAAGTGTCGAAACTGGAAACCTTAATCGCCGATCCAGATTTCCCAGAAGCACAAATCAAACAAGTTCTTGTAGCCGCCGAAAAAGAAGTGATTGCTTCCTCGTTTGCGTGGAGTTCTGCCCAAGATTTGTTGAAAATTTTGCAGTGGGGAATCAATCCGAAGAAATTGCAAGGTTACGGAACTGAAATCGCTGACTACAGCGAGATTATCGAACTCCTGCTGCAAGGAATCTGCGGGCGGCTCGACCAAGAAGTTTTGAACAGTGCTGGGGTTACTGCTGATGAATTTGATGACTTAGTTGAGAGTCTTTCGACGCTGGATTCTATTCAAACAGAAGTGGGATATTTGCGATCGGTCTCGAGATATCTCGGAGAAGTTGTACCGCCGGCACAGTTTACCAAAAAAAAATCTGAACCTGTTGCTGTCTGGGATGTAGCATAAGCAGATCGCTAGCACTAAGACCAAAAAAACCCGGTTTCTGCGAAAAATCTTGTATCGCTCCGAGAGATATTGATAGAAACCGGGCTTTTGACCCCGTTGCAAATGATTCGGAATTATTGAGGTGTAAGGTACATTAATAGATTGGCATATTGGCAAAATATACATGATATGCTACCTTGGATAGCGTGACTCCATTAGTTGCTAAGTACAATTTAATTAACTATTTTGATTAAATTATGCTCATAACTGTAGGAAGTAAAATTAAAATTCAGGTACTAGAATCGTGGAAATTCATCAGCTAGCGTTCCTATTTATTAATGCGTTTCTATTGGCGATCGCCCTAATTCTCCTAATTCCCGTCGGAGTTCTATTTCTAGAATGCACAGCCGCCTTATTATCAGCCGGGAACGAAACATCTGAAACTAAATTACCCCGCCCCAGACTAGCAGTTTTGATTCCCGCTTACAACGAAGCAGCAGGAATCGCCGCCACAATAGCCACAATATTGCCGCAGCTAACACCAGACGATCGCCTGTTAGTGATTGCAGACAACTGCACGGACGAAACAGCAGAAATCGCCCGTAACTGTGGCGCAAGTGCGATCGAGCGCCAAGACACACAGCGCAAAGGCAAGGGATACGCCCTAGATTTCGGCTTAGAGTCGATCGCCTCCGACCCCCCAGAAGTAGTCATCATGGTTGACGCAGACTGCATCTGTCAACCCGACGCATTAGAGACATTAGCCAGAGTTGCAGTTGATTCAAAACGGCCAATCCAAGCAACTTATCTCATGGAACAGCCGCCGAATCCTACTCCGAAAGATTCAATCTCTGCCTTAGCATTTCTAGTAAAAAACTTGGTCAGACCTAGTGGATTAAAGCAGTTAGGATTCCCATCATTACTCACAGGAACCGGCATGGCTTTTCCCTGGTCGATAATTCGCTCCGTTTCGCTAGCCAGCAGCAATATAGTTGAAGATATGCAAATGAGTTTGGATCTGGCGATCGCCGGACATCCAACCGTATTCTGCCCCGCAGCCAGAGTCACCGGGTGTTTGCCGCAGCAGCAGCAAGCAGCCAAAAGTCAAAGAACCAGATGGGAACACGGTCACATACAAACTTTGTTAACCCAAACTCCCCGCCTCGCAGCAGCTTCCCTACAGCAAAAACGATTTGACTTATTGGCGATCGCCCTGGACTTATCAGTCCCTCCCCTTTCGCTATTAGTAGCCATCTGGCTAGCAGCTTTTGCAGCCTCATTACTAGCAGCAACCCTCGGAACATCTCCAATTCCCGCCATCTTGTTAGCAGTACAAGGATTGCTGATTTTAGTTTCAATTGTCGGCGCTTGGGCTAAATTCGGGCGTGCCGATATCTCCGGGTCAACTCTGTTATCCGTACCATTTTACATCCTCTGGAAAATCCCTTTGTATCTGGGTTTTCTGCTGAAACGGCAAACCAAATGGGTGCGGACAGAACGCGATGTTTAGGAATTACAGGAATAAGGCAAACGTGTCATATCAAATTCGGTTGCACTCAGACATGATATAAACGGAGGACACGGCAGTGCCGTGTCCCTACCCCGATTAATTGTAGGGAAACGGCACTGCCGTGTCATGATTGTGGGTAATCTTAATGCCGATGCTACCGGATTTGATATTAATTGTAGGGAAACGGCACTGCCGTGTCCTGATGGTTCTCACTGCCGCACCGGAATTTCAATCACAAACTCAGTCCCTTCACCCGGTGCGGAAACGCACGTTAGTTTTCCGCCATGTTTCTCTACCACAATCTGATAACTGATACTCAAGCCCAAACCCGTACCTTTGCCCACAGCTTTTGTAGTAAAGAAAGGGTCAAATATTCGCGATCGCACTTCCTCCGTCATCCCCGGGCCATTATCAGAAATACAAATTCTCACAAAATTTTTGTCACATACCTTAGTCCGAATTTGAATTTTTCGCTCAAAGATTTGAGATAAAGAATTTTCTAGTTTGGCAGTTGTCTTCGGTCGCCTAACTCTTAACTCCACTGCATCAATTGCATTGCTCAAAACATTCATAAACACCTGATTCAACCCAGAAGCATAACAATTTACATTCGGCAATTCACCATAGTCTTTAATCACCTGAATTTCAGATCCATCTGCACTCTTTTTCAACTTGTGCTGCAAAATTAACAGAGTAGAGTCAATCCCAGAGTGAATATCAACTAATTTCATCTCAGCTTCATCAAGCCTTGAGAAATTTCGCAGCGACAGGACAATATCACGGACACGATCGACCCCAACCTGCATCGATTGCAGCATTTTAGGTAAGTCTTCTTGAATAAAACAGAGGTCAATATCCTCTGTTTTAGCAACAATTTCAGAAGTCGGATTTGGGTAAGACTTCTGGTAAAGCTCAATCAATCCCAGCAAATCCGAGCTATAATCACTAGCGTGGAGGACATTGCCATGGATGAAATTAATCGGATTATTAATTTCGTGAGCAACCCCCGCCACTAACTGTCCTAAAGAAGACATCTTTTCAGTTTGAATTAGTTGAGTTTGCGTAGAGCGTAATTCGCCCAAAGTAACTTCTAACTGTGACGCTTTTTGTTTCAACAGCACCAAAGTAACTTCTAACTGTGACGCTTTTTTTCTCAACAGCACCTCCGACTCTCGCAAAGCATCCTCCGCCAACTTGCGATCCGTAATGTCCTGTACAGTCCCAAATAACTTAATAACTTTACAAGCATCAAAGATAGATTGTGCCTTAACAAAAATACATCTGACAGCTCCATTAGGCCGCAAAATTTTCAACTCAAACTCACAGGGATTTCCTGACTGAATAATCTCCTCTACTTGCTCTAACCAAAATTGTACGTCATCTGGATAAATCTGCTGCTTATGTTCCAAAAAAGTGGGTTCACCTAGTTGAGGATCGAGACCAAAAATTCGGAACACTTCATCAGACCAAGTTAATTTATTTCCGTTCAAATCAAATTCCCAGTTGCCTAGGTGCGCCAGTTTTTGAGCTTCTTGCAGCTTCATTTCTTTAGTTGTTAATTCCTGCGTGCGCTCTTCTACTTTTACCTCCAGCGTCTGCGAATATTCCTCCAACTGTTCCTTAGCCGCCGACAAATTAGCAACGAGCATTGCATTTTCCAAAGATATAGCCGCTTGGGAGGAAAGCATTTTTAAAATCTCCAGCCTACCAGGAGGAAACGCTTCCGAAATTAAATTATTTTCTAGATAAAGAATGCCTGCGAGTTTGCTTTGATTTAGAATCGGAGTACAAAGAGCCGATCGCACTTGCTGACTTTTAATATAGGAATCTTGTGTAAATAAACCTTCCTTAGCCGCCTCACTCAACACCACATCAGAGTGCGTCCTTTCCACATAATTAATCACCGTTATTGGCAAAACCGACTCTGGGGCGACTGTCGGACACTGCTCAACAGCAATATCCGAAGCATTCACCGAAGCCGCTGCTTGAATCACCAATTTTCCTGACTTGGGCATCAACAGAAAGCCTTTTTGTGCTCCAGCATTCTCGATCGCAATTTTCATCAACTTTTCTAACAACTTGTCCAGTACAATTTCACCAGCTAGGGCCTGAGATGCCTTCAAAACAGTTGTCAAATCTAATAAACTGCTGTGACTGCTATTTGTGCTATAATTAGTGCTAGTAATAGCTCGATCGTCGCTAAATTTTGCGACCGATGCAGGGGGTAAAGACATCGGATACTGTGACTCCAAATGTTTTACCTTGGCGGTTGCTCCCCAATGAATATAGCCGTAGTAAGCATCTATCAGATAGATTTCAGCTACTTTTTGGCGATCGCAAGCCAGATAGAATTCTGCCGCTAATTCGTTTGCTAGCGCTGCTTCGTGGATGTATTCATGATCCGAGGCTCCTTTCGCCGCGCGATCGTAATACACAGCAGCTTTTTCATCTTGTCCCAATACTCGCGCTTTCTCAGCTTCTA
This sequence comes from Cyanobacteria bacterium SOY_34_metabat_3, assembly GCA_031399265.1. Classification (GTDB taxonomy): domain Bacteria; phylum Cyanobacteriota; class Cyanobacteriia; order Cyanobacteriales; family Microcoleaceae; genus Microcoleus. Next base: position 43,421 of record JANNOR010000143.1, read on the forward strand.
CCAACTCATATTTGTGCTGATAATTTCCCGGACAATTCACAGCCCAGTGCTTCATTTTTTTCTGAAGCGAAGCAACTTTTTTTAATTGTTTTTTCTGTTCACTTTTTGAAGCTGCGGGATACAAAGCTAACAGCGCTAGGGAATAGTAAAAATTGTGGATCGGAATATACATCATCGCCATTGCAGACTCAGAGTAATTTGATGCTTTTATAGCATTTTCAGCAGATTCTGCATAATTTTTAAATAGATAACTTAGCCATGATTTAAAAAAATATACTAAAAATATTGCCAAATTATTTTGACTTTTTTTCAAGGCTGGTAGGATAGTTTTTTCATTAAATTGATAGCCAATTAACAGGCAAGGATTAGCTGTTTTACCTTGTAAATTCAAGACAACTTGCGCTCCAACTTCGGCTTGACAAATCATAAATTGACTCTTATAGTTCACCAACATTTGAATATATTGACTCTGTTTAGTCTCAACATTATCAAGAGGTTCACCACTCAAAAATATATAATTGCTATAAAAACTAGCACAGTAACAAGCATTGTTGACATCTCCCGTTTCTAGTCCACTCTGAATACCCTCAAGTAAACCGATCAGACTTTCCCTGACCTGCTCAGACCAGTGACGGATAAAACCATTAAAAATTAGTGAGATTTGAGAGTTATACAAGTTGGTATGAAATCGTTCTAAAAGTGCCTGAGCCATTTGACCGTATCGGTATCCAGAATCCATATCTCCTAATACTCCACAGTGGATTGTAGCATAGTTTCCATACCCGACACTAGACAGCGGTGCATTCCCATATTTCAGAGAAAGAGTCACCATTTTAAATACAATCAGTGGGAACATATCGGGTGCTACTACAAAAGTAGCCGGACCCATATTCGTTAAAATCCGTAGAGCCGCAATTTTATTAGGATCAACCATTGACGGCAACTGGGCTAAATCCTTAATTCGTTTGTTTCCTACAGCTATTTTTGTCCATATTAGCCCCATAATAATATTGGATTTAGTGGGTTTCTGAGGAAGTTCTACTCCCAGCAGTTTTAAAGCTTCGAGAGCCGTATCTATCGAAGATTGAGATTGATTCTGATTAAAGTAAAAGATAACTTTTAGCTCGTAAACTTTGACTTTTTCCAGCAGATGTTGGGCACGGGATATAATAACCTCTGATAGCTGAAATGCTAGGTCAAAATCAGTATTTATATAGGATAATTCTAGCGCTTCGGCATGGAGTTCCATAATTAAATCGTAGCGACTATGCCAAGCTCGATCGGGTAGAAGTTCTATACCTGAATTAAAATATTTGAGTGATGCTTCATAAGCCGCCGAACTCTTAGCTTTCTTGCCAGCTATCAGATTAAAGTTAGCTAGTTCGTCTCGCTTGGACTGAGTGGTGATGAATTCCACTCCGATATTGAGTTGGTTGACAATATCAAAGATATTTTCTGCTATTTCCGATGCCGTAGGGGCGGTGGATGGTGCGTGCCCGCCCTGCAATAGCAAGTACCCGATTTTTAAGTGAGTTTGTTTTTTTTGGGAGTCAGGAATCAGAGAATAGGCGGCTTGCTGTACGCGATCGTGCAAAAACCTGTAATCAATTGAACGTTGTATAACTGCGGGATGATTTTGATTGTTTTGTGGGATGGGCGTCTCGCCCGTCCGCTGTATTTTCACGATTTCCTCATCAACCAAAGGAATTTTGTAAGCATCGCTCATTGGCAGAATTAAACCAGCTTGCAGTGCCTCCCATAAATCAGCCGCCGTTTCCGGGTTCGATTTCCCCCTAACAATTGCCAAGTTCTCTAAACTAAAACGGTTGCCCATACAAGCAGCTAACTTTAATAATTGCTGCGTCTCCTCCGGTAGTTGTTGAAGATTTCTAGCCACTAATTCAACAACACTAGAATCTGCAATTCCAGCGGCTAGAATCTCCCTGATGTCCCACTGCCACGCACCAATAGTAAAGTCAAAAGCTAACAGTTTTTCCGAATAAATAGTTGAGAGTAGTTGAGTTATAAAAAATGGATTTCCGCCAGTCTTATTAAAAATCAACTCTGCCAAGGACTTTAACTTTTCGGTTTCATTACCCAAAGTATCCCGTACTAGCTCAGTAACGCTGCTCAATTCTAAAGAGGAGATCGTGATCTGGCTCACGTGAACACCAGTCTGTTGAATTTTTTCGACTATTTGAACTAATGGATGAGTCGAATTGACTTCGTTATCTCGATAGGCTCCTATCAGTAAAAAACACCTACTATCGCGGTCAGTAATCAGTTCCTGAATCAATCTTAAGGAAGCTAAATCTGCCCACTGCAAATCATCCATAAATAGAACTAATGGGTGTTCTACTCGGGCAAACACATTCAAAAATTCTTTGAACAATCGATTAAAACGATTTTGAGATTCTGTCGGCCCCAATTCGGGAACAGCAGGCTGCGAACCAATTATTAGTTCGACAGAAGGGACAACATCAATAATAATTCCACCGTTATTACCCAGCTTTGACAAGAGCTTTTCTTTCCAGTTTGCCAACTCGTTTGAGCTCGTTGTCAATAACTGTTGCATCAGTGACTCAAAGGCTTGAGTTATTGCAGCATAAGGAATATCTCGCTTAAACTGGTCAAATTTGCCAGCAATAAAATAACCCTGCTGCCGTACAATTGATTTGTGAATTTCACTGACAAGTGAGGTTTTGCCAATACCTGAGTAACCGCTCACCAAAACCATCTCTATTTTCCCACAACTGACTCTATCGAAAGCTGCCATTAAATCAGCTACTTCTTGTGTACGACCATAGAGTTTCTGGGGGATCAAAAAATGACCAGATTTGTCAACTTTACCGGGAATGAAACTTTCTATTTTACCAGTAGTTTGTAGCTGATTTAGACAATTCTCTAGGTCTGCTTTTACTCCAAAGGCACTTTGATATCTGTCTTCGGCATTCTTAGCTAATAATTTCATGACAATGGATGAAACTATTTGTGGGATTTCATTGTTTAGTTGATGGGGAGGAACTGCCGTCACTGCAATGTGGCAGTGAATTAATTCTAAAGGGTCGGTGGAGTTAAATGGCAACTCTCCTGTCAGCATTTCATAAAAAGTTATACCTAGAGAGTACAAGTCAGTTCGGTAATCGAGGTCTCGGTTCATCCGACCTGTTTGCTCTGGGGATATATAGGCTAGAGTACCTTCTAGTACGGTGGTATTGCTATTTTGGTGAACCTCTCTAGATAGGCGGGTTGCCATGCTAAAGTCTGTAATTTTTACTTGTTTAAAGTCTGGGGTGATAATGATATTTGAGGGTTTAATATCTTTATGAATAATCTGGTTTTGATGAACTTCTCCAAGAATTTGAGCCACTTGAATAGCCAGCGGCAAAAACTTCGGAATTTTAATACTTGTACCCGCGAGATGGTCTCTGAGAGATTGACCTCCGCAATCTTCTAAGATCAGAGCGAAACTATTTTTATATTTTTCTAAGCTATGGGGTTTGACAATTCCTTCTAGGTTGAGATCGGAGCTAATTTTGTATTCATGTCTCAAGCGGGTAATTTCTTCTATTGTGGGATACTCGCTATTGAGTGTTTTAACGATGACTGGTGTTCCATCTGATTCTCTGACTGCGCGATAAATAATCGATTTTAGGCCAAGTTGAATAACTTCTGTGATTTTGTAACCGGGAAGTACATTCATGGTTTTTATTTTTTGACGAAGTAGTATTTTGATATCGTGCTTGATGTTGATCGCGGGAAGGACGGACGGACGGTACTTAAGTAACCTGAGTAAATTATGTAATTTTAGAGACATTTTTTTCTTAAGTAATTGTCTTTTTTTTTCGAGGTCAGCAGATATAAAAAGTTTAAACAGTCTCAACTGGCTGAAAACAGTACATCTGTTTGGATCTATTATTTATATGTACGATTTTACACTTTAGTTCGTGTCACAACCATATTATTGTAACAAAATTCGTAATGCCGATCGCGCAGGCTTGCTAACAAATCCTGATTAATTCAACGTCTAGCTCTAGATTTCAGTCTTGTCACCAAGGAAAGATAAGTCCAGGGCTGGATAATGTAGGTTCAGGCGATCGAGAACACAATCTAAATGACAAGAATCATAAATAATTGTGATTTATATCACAAGTAGGGTTCAATGGAGTTGCTAACATTTTTCCATAATCAGGTGCAACACATATGGAAGAAGTCCTAGCATTGATTGAAAAGAAGAAGCAAGAATTTGCTAAATCTGGGTTATTTGAGTTTATGCGAGACAAAAGTATAGACCCAAGACAACGCCTAGCTTTTGCTCCCTGCATTGTTCACTTTGCAATGAGTTTTGGTGAATTGAACCAGTCGATCTTCCGAGAAGAACCAACCAACGATCCTCTTCAGGCACTCGTTAACAATCATACTTATGAAGACGATCATCACTGGTTGTGGTTTTTGGAAGATTTGGAAACACTGGGTATTAACGAACCGTTAAAGTTCAGCGATGCTTTGAATTTTATCTGGAATGAACAAATAAAAGCTTCGCGCTTAGTAACATATCAAATTTTTCGATACGCTTTTGGAGCCAGTCCGATCGCTAAGCTAGCAATCCTGGAAGCAGTAGAAGCAACGGGTAACGTGTTTTTGTCAGCTACAGCATCAGTTGCCGAAGAACTCCGATCAATCACTAAAAAGGAGCTTATTTATTTTGGCGGTTTTCATTTGGATGTGGAAACAGGTCATACTACAGGGACGCCGGATGTGGAGCAATCGATCAAAAACATACAACTAACTCTTGAGAGCCGTCAAGAGATTTTTGAGATAGTTGAGAATTTGTTTGATATTTTCACGGAACAGGTTGCTGAGCTTCTGGTTTTTGCAAAAAACCATAGCTTTGACCAACCTTTTACTGAACCCCATAAGATTTTGCAACCTTTAAAAGTTGCGTAGTTTACGAGATGTAAAGTTTTCAATTCTCAGAACCAGACAAAGCTTAGAATCAGACGAGATTCATTACTTAGAAGGAGACGCATCATGTCACAATTTAACAGTAATTCTTCAATTGCGACTGAGAATTTGGATATTGCTCATACCTGGACTGAGAATTTGAATATTACTCATACTTGGACTGAGAATCTGGATATCGCTCATACTTGGACTGAGAATCTGGATATCGCTCATACTTGGACTGAGAATTTGGATATCGCTCATACTTGGACTGAGAATTTGGATATTTCTCAGAGTTCTCCCATAGCTTAAGATGAGAAACTGATAGTCGGATAAAACTGAGGTATTGCACTAATGTGAATAAGCCTTTTATGCGCCGGCAAGATGCCCGTTCCACAAAATAGTTTATTTGTTGTGGAACAGGCATCCCTTCGACTACGCTCAGGGCGGCGCTTGCCTGTTGCCGATGATAATCGTGCAATACCTCAGATAAAACGTCTTGGAAATAACTATTTAGCCTCCGAATGAAGGAGGCTGAATAGTCGCATCTTTGTCTCATCAATTTCCAAATTCAGCATCTACTATCCCGAATTGCATATGAGCCATTACGACGTTGTGATTGTGGGCGGGGGCCCTGCGGGTTCCACTGCTGGCACTTTGCTCAAAAAATACAATCCTAATCTGAGCGTGCTAATCCTAGAAAAAGAGAAATTCCCTCGCGATCATGTTGGGGAAAGCCAATTACCTCAAATTAGCGATGTGCTTCAAGAAATGGGATGCTGGGATAAAGTAGAAGCAGCCGACTTCCCGATTAAAATTGGTGCTACCTATCGCTGGGGAACCGATCCAAATCCTTGGGATTTTAATTTTATTAAGCCTGAAAACTTTCAAAATGAGCTGCGTCCTGCTAAATTTGAGGGGCAGAGACGGCAAACTGCTTTTCAAGTCGATCGAGCAAAGTATGATCAAATTCTGCTGCGACACGCCGAAGAAATGGGATGTGTCGTCAGAGAAGAAACTCCTGTTGTTAAAGTAGATACAGATGGCGATCGTATTACGGCTCTACATTTGCGGGAAGAACAAATAACCGCCCGTTACTATATCGATGCTTCCGGCCACATCGGCGTACTACGCAAAGTTTTGGGCATCGAAACACACTGTCCGACACGACTGCAAAACATCGCTATTTGGGACTACTGGACAAACGCTGAATGGGCTGATTTTATCGGCGTTGGTGGCACCCGCGTACAGGTAATGAGCTTAAGTCACGGGTGGATTTGGTTTATTCCGTTGGGGCCAACTCGCACCAGCATCGGCTTCATCTGCCCTGCAGAACATTACAAGGAGATGAAAAAACGACCAGAGGAGATATATGCCGAAGCACTCAGGAGCGAACCTCGCATCAGCAAGTTAATCGCTAATGCTACCAGTACGGGAAATATTGAAACTACAAAAGATTGGTCATTTTTGTCCGAGAAAACAGCAGGAGAAAACTGGTTTTTAGTGGGGGAAGCTGCTGGTTTTGCCGATCCAATCTTAGCTGCGGGTATGACTTTGGCTCACACTGGAGCGCGGGAATTAGCTTACACAATTTTGGCATTAGATGAGGAAAAACAGGACGCTAACTGGCTGAAAACTCAGTATGACAAAAATCAGCGTCGCCGAGTTAAACAGCATATTCGTTTCGCCGATTATTGGTATGCTGCTAACGGTCAATTCACTGATTTACAAGAGCATTCAAGGGAAATAGCGCGGGATTCTGGGTTGGAGTTAAGCCCGGAAAAAGCTTTTCAGTGGTTGGCTCAAGGCGGATTTACTAATGATATTTTGGGTCAAGCTGCGATCGCAGGAGTTGATTTGACTTCAATCAAGCAGGTGATTCAGCGCTTCTCACAGGAGGAGGCTCCTTGGCTACTTTCGGCGTATAATGTGTTTCAGCTAGATTTATTGGATGCAGAGGTTGAGTTTGTAGCTGTTTATGACGCTGGTCAAATTAAAAAGATTAAGTGTTATGTAAAGAATGGTCAGCGGTTGCCGGCTACAGGATTATATGGTTTGTTGATTGAGATTTTGAGCCGTACTGAGTGCATTGAACAAATTTATCGGCAGTTGGTGTTAGTGTTAAAAGATCGTTTTTCTGTGCAACACGCTCGTGTAGTCCTTCATCAAGCTCTTGGTTGTTTGGAAGTGATGGTGAGTTCTGGTATTGTCAAGGCAATATTGAATCCTGAGTTATCTAAGTTGAATATTTCCATACCTATGGAAGGCGAGTTAATTCACACTCACAGGGATTCAGCTAGATGTGACTAGATTTTACCAACACCGCGTACAGTTCGACTAACCTCAGACATCTCCAAAATATAAACTGGGCGGGCCAGGGCGGGCAGCCCTGGCCCGCCAACCCGATGTGCATCAGCCGGGGTCATTTGTTTGTTGGAGATGTCTAATGCTTGAGCCGATCCGATTTTGACGACTCGACGGCTGCCGTTCAAAATCAACGAAAAAGTGCATAAATAACGATCGCCTTGACAGGACTGGCATTGCGCGTCATAGCTTTAAAAGTCGCGCGTAAGTCCCGATCTCTTGAAACACCATCCCCAATGTTTTTCGGCCTTTTCGACCCAACTTTTATCGAATTTCAGCAACTCTGGCAGTATCTGCCGGCGGCATAATTGCCTCTCTAGCATTCAACTTTTGATTCAATTCGCGAATCCGACGTGACAGCAAGCGAATAATATTAACAGCGATTCCCGGCGTTTCATCAATAGCATCATAGAGCTGCATTTGAGTCAACATCAAACACTCTGATTGTTCGAGAGTAGAAATAGAAGCCGATCGAGGTTCCGCATCAAACAGCGACATTTCCCCGAAACAAGCCCCTGCTTTCAACTGTGCCAAATCCCGATCGCCGATATGAACCCGCACCGTTCCCGATACCAAAATATAGAGCGATCGACCTTCTTGTCCTTCGGTAAAAATCCTGTGCTTGGAGGGAAAAGAAAGTTCATCCATTACCGATGCTAGACGCACGAGAAAATCATCCCGCAGTTCCTTAAAAATCGGAACTTCCCTGACAAACAATAGGCGTTCGACGCTAGTTAACATAATGCGATGCAGTGATTGATTTAAACTTTAACAAGCAATTGGGAATTGGGAATTGGGAATTGGGCATTGGGCATTGGGCATTGGGCGTTGGGAATTGCGGATAGTTTATTCCTTCTTCCTTCTTCCTTCTTCCTTCTTCCTTCTTCCTTCTTCCTTCTTCCTTCTTCCTTCTTCCTTCTTCCTTCTTCCTTCTTCCTTCTTTACCTTTTCCCCCCAGCACCCAACTCTGCCATCATTTCTTCAACTTGAGCTGATACCAAATGATCTGGGTCATCTTGCAGCCTCGGCAACAATTCGAGCAAAGCCCGAGGCGAAGCTATTTTCAAATAGGCTAACACTGCTTCGCGGACAAAACCCGTCGGGTGTTGCAGGCAAACGAGAGTTTGTTGAGCGGTAAGGCTCCAGCGCGCTTCCCTAGCCAAGTGAAAGCAGCAGGCCAAGGCCCAATCCGAAAGGAAGTGGCGCAATTCTAGCAAGCGGCGCAAACGATCGCTAGGGGCTAGAGGTTTGTAAACCATCAATTCAGAGAGGTTGCTCAATTTTTCTCTTTCCGAGTGCTGATCGAACAAATTGAGGAGCGATCGTTTCTTAGCGATATCCACAGTATTGTCGAGAATTTCCAATCCCCTAGCCACCATAGAAGGTTGACCCGAAGCGATGTTAAAAGCAGCCGCTTGTACGGTGTCGAGCGGATAAAGAAACTTCATCAGCAAAAAACACCGATCCGTAGCATCAGCTTCCAACCCCATCAGAGCCCGCTGCAACAGTTGAGCCGTATCGTTCCCTGGTAAACCTGCGCTGTTGGCATCTCGATCGGAAAAATTGCCGTAAATTGTCACCCCAGACAAATCTACCAGACCTGCATAAATTTGACCAATAAACATTAACTCCTGCTCAATGAGAGTTTCCAAGCCGCTGCGGCCGATGCGGTCTAGAACCCCTTCTATCCCTGCTTCCGAAGGCATTTTCAACAGGATGCGGAGAATATTGCGCCTCGTAGTTCCCCAAGCCGTCATTAAATTGCTGACCAAAATGTCGATCGCCTCGACAGTCCCAATTTGACCCAGAGCCGTCCAAGCTTGCAACCTGACCAAATCCGGCTTGTGGATGTCCTCAGCCAAATACACCAGCAAAGGAATGGCATCGTTGTGAAGTTTGACTATCGCCTGCAAAGCCGCTTCCCGAGTTGATTTGTAACCAAGTCCGCGCAGCAGCGAAGGATAATATTCTTCCGAATGAGTCGAAGAAATCACATCTAACAGAGCGCAGCGCACCCGCAGAGATTCATCTTGCAACAGATTCGGGATGTACAGCCGTAGTCCTTGCAAATAATCCGCCTCTCCCAGGGCCCGCGTCCCCATCACCCGTTCCCGTTCTTGCTTGTGCGTCAGCATTTGGCGCAGCGTGTTAGTAGCCTCTGCTTTCTGCTGACGATCGCCCCTTCTCATAATTAAAGCAGCCGCCGTACCGCGCACTACCGGATCGACGATCGGCTGCAAGTAAGGCCGCAAGCTATCGATATTCGGTTCAGCTTCCGTCAGCCAGATGTAGCGCAAAGCCAAGGCCAGCACCTCCGGCGGCAAAGATTGCTCCGAGAGTGCGCGGACAGCTTCCAAATATGCGGGATTCGGGTGTTGCAGCATAGTTTCCAAGCTCTGGCGCTGCAAAACTGCCGGCAGCGCATCCAGGATTGGTGCGAGAACTTCTCCAACATTTTTGGGGTCTATTTGGGTCAGGAGTTCGATGCAAGCGCGCTTTTCATCTTCGCCTCCAGGCTTTTCCAAAGTTTCCACGACTGCGCGCTTGAGAGCTTTCAGGTCAACGTCGGTGACGCCCAAGCGTCCGCGTTCGGCACTTTTGACCAACAAACCCACGTATTGCGATCGGATCAGCCACACCACAAACAGCCACACTAGGGCCAACAGTACGATTACAGCGATAAATACCAAGCTTTGCTGGTCGTGAAATTGATTTTCGGTTTGGTGAGGGAGTACGTAGTTTGTGAACCACAGCAGAATTAGGATGCCGACTCCTGTAACTCCGCAAGACAGAGGTTCGCCCACACCGTTGACTAGAGTTTGGATGCCCGATCGAATATTGTCGGGAATCGGTTGGAATAAAACCGGGCTCACCGTTTCTAAAAGCGTGTAATGCAGCAGTTCGTCTAAAAATCTCAGCAATATCAGCCCGATGAACACAGATACTAACTGGCCGAGGGATGCTCCGATTGTCAGCACCCCGAGGATCGCGATACCCGCCGGCAAAATCATCGCCGTCACGAATACCCCAATTCTTTCTACCAAGCGGCTGGATGCAAACCACTGAGTCGCCACTTGAAACAGCCCCTGTATGCCTTCGTAAATGCCCAGGAAGCTAGCGATCCAGCTCGCACCGTCCCCGGGGTTCTGGTATTCTAGCTGGCTGTAGAATTGGAAATCTACCAGGACGTATAGGACTTCTGCGAGGACGAAGAAACTGACCAGAGGTACGGCGTATTTTTGCAGCGGGCCTGTAACTTTGCGGGCGGTAAATTCTTGTTGGTCGTCGTCTTCGTCGTCATCTGTCCAGTGAGCTGTTTCCGGGAAAGCTTGGCGGTATTTTTCCGTGAGGTAGTACAGCAGCACCGAGCCGATCGCCACCATCAACCCCGATATCAGGGTAACGTTTTTGAGTCCTACTACGTGCAGCAAAACAGGCAGAGAAAATCCGCTGACTACTCCAGCCACTAAATAGCCGCTGCTGACTAGCGGATAGGTGCGCTTGATTTCTCTAATATTGAATAGTTGGTTGGAAGTAATAGAAGTATTGAGGTCGTTGAGGACATAACAAGCTTCTACCCACAACCACATCAAAAAAATAGTAATAAAAGCGATGCTGACGCCAGCTATCTTAGTATTTTCATAGCCGATACCGAATCGAAACAAAAATAGCGGTACTGACATCATTCCCAGAACTACTACGACGGTGCGCCTCAGCGGCAGAATTTTTTGCAGCCACGAGTAGACAAATCCCAAGCCCGAACCGATAAACGCGCTGGCTATGTAAATATAGGGCATTTTGTCGGCACCGTATTCGTCTAAAAACAGACCTACCGTGCTCAGCTCCAGCCAGATCAGCCCGACGGAGGTTAGAGTGTAGACAAGGAACATCAGTACGGTTCGCTCTACTTCTTCCGATCGCAGGTTAAGCGATCGCAGCACTTTTTGTCCTGCTCCCGCCCAACCGCTGGTTTGAAAATTGTCCATGCAGCGTTGATTTCCCTTTGTGGTAGCTGATTCCTGACGATTCCTGATGAACTTCGACCGTCATTAGTCATCAGTCACCAGTGTATGACCAATGACTGATGACCGATCGCTGATGACTATCTATTTATACTTTCTTCGGCGACAGCAGCATCATCATACTGCGTCCCTCTTTTTTCGGGGCTTGCTGCACTTCTGCGATTTCCTGCAAATCTGTGGCCATGCGCTTTAGCAAGTCCTCTGCGAGGTTGCTGTGTTGGATTTCCCGACCTCTGAACATGATCGTGGCTTTTACTTTGTCCCCAGATTTGATAAAGCGGTCTGCTAGCTTGAGGCGCACTTGGTAGTCGTGTTCTTCAATCTTGTAGCGCATCTTCACTTCTTTCACGTCAGCAGTGTGCTGCTTCCGTTTTGCTTCTCGCGCTTTCTTTTCCTGCTCGAATTTGTACTTCCCGTAGTCCATTACCCGGCATACGGGAGGGTCAGCTTTGTCGCTGACAAGTACCAGGTCAAGTTCTTTTTCTTCGGCCAGACGCAGCGCTTCTGCGGGGGTCAATATCCCTAATTGCGCGCCGTCGGTATCGATTACCCGGATTTTGGGGTATCGAATGTTTTCGTTGATCTGGGGTAGATTGCGATTTTGTCTTCTTTCAATCACAGGCATGAATGGTTTTACAATCAGTAGTTTAATATCGAAGCTTCTTGATAGTTACAGATTTGGTCGGTCAATATTTTACGATTGAGCGATCGAACTGTTTTAGTAAGATTTTACTCTTACCGGACGTACTACCGCGTCCTGTCCCCCCTCAGCTAAAGCGTTGGGGAATATTTAGACAATCGTAAATGAATTCTTACAATACTTGCTATTCTACTCAGTCTGGCTAAGTTTCTGCGTAGTTTTATTTTAACTTCACACGATCGCCCGCCCGACGACAAAACTGTCAAAAATTCCGGCTAAAAAGCTAAGGATGAGGTAAAACGGCTTTGATTACCCCAGAATGCCCCGTCTGGCAAGTCCCCCAAGTCGCCGGATTTGCCTTGTAGAATAGATATAAGCAAGTGTAAATTTATGTTGCGATCTGAGGCAAAATTGACAAATTCTCTGCACTGGCACCAACGGGTGGGAAGTCAACGAGACTGGATGTGGCGGGGCTGGCAAACTCGCTACACTTATTTGCGCCCGAATGGAACTCGAAATCAAGGCGCGATCGAACATCAAGATTCCGAGGCCGAACCAATCGCCTCCGCCACCTCAACAACACCGATTATTCTACTGCACGGGTTTGGAGCTTCGATCGGTCACTGGCGGCAAAATCTCGCCCCGCTAGCCGAAAACCACACGGTTTACGCCTTGGATTTGTTGGGCTTTGGCGCTTCTCAAAAAGCTCCGGTCAACTACTCTGTGCCTTTGTGGGTCGATCAAGTTTATGATTTTTGGTTGACTTTTATCCGAGAACCCGTAATCTTGGCAGGAAACTCGATCGGCTCGTTGATTTGTCTGGCCGCTGCCGCCGCTCACCCGGACATGGTGGCCGGTACGGTGATGATTAGCCTTCCAGACCCATCTGTGCGAGCCGAGGCAGTGCCGGCCTGGCTGCTCCCGGCGGTTCTGGCGGTTGAAAATTTGTTTATTTCCCCGATCGTACTCAGGCCTCTGTTTTCTTTAGCCCGCAAGCCTTCGATTGTCCGCCGCTGGGTCGGATTTGCCTACGCCAGCCCCGAAGCTGTTACCGACGAATTAGTGGAAATTCTAGCAGGCCCAGCGGGCGATCGGGGAGCCGCCCGCGCCTTCTGCGCTTTATTTAAAGCTGTAGGAAATGCAGAATGCGGGCCCGGTGTCAAGACTGTGCTGCGAAATTTAACAATCCCGATGCTGTTAATTTGGGGAAAACAAGACCGAATGATTCCGCCTCGGTTTGCGCGGCCCCACCAATTTGTCGAATGCAATCCCGAGTGTGTAGAGTTAGTTGAATTAGACAATGCGGGCCACTGTCCCCAGGATGAATGCCCGGAACAAGTCAATGAAGCAATTTTGAACTGGTTGAGCCGGAATTTTGCACCTGCGAGCGAGAGCGAATTGCAGCGCTGTTGATTCGGACGCGGGCGCTGCATTGCTAATTGACCGGAAATAACTTGCGGGTATCGATCCTGCTCAAAAATAAGGTAGTTAAAACTCGATGCCACCGGTGGTATAGTATTTCAAAACTCTTGAATTAACCTCAATAATTTTTTTACTCGCGATCGACTTTTGACAGAAAGCAAGTCTCCGTCTTTCTGTCAGGTCATCTATCTACTTTTTTGACGATCGCGAAGAGTCAAAAATTCAGACATTGACACAATCGCCAAGATAGTGTATCTTCTCTAACTGGTAGTATTATATACAATGTTATGCAGTTAGTCGAAAGGCAGATCGTCAAACCAAATCACAGGTTTTATGCAGAAGCCGATCGATTGTCTTTGCTGTCTGTAAAAACTTTATAACTGGGATAACTATTATCTACCGTCAAAACTTTTCCCCGTCAACCAACAAATTCTCTGGCTGTCGATCGTGCACTCAAAAAGAGTGTAAATAATAAACCCAGGCTCGCCGCCGGTGACAGAAAACACTCTCCGGTTGCAGCAGAAAGCAGGGACTAACTATGATAGTGTCACATTGGCGGTCGATCGCGCGATCGTCCAACTAAGTTTCAAGCAACGCTAAAAATCCCTGACTAAAAAACTGTAAAAAAAGAGACCAGGGGCGCTATGCAGTTGTATTTAACTGTCAAGCTGTCAGCAAAAACGCTTGTCCAAAAAGATATGCTAGTTGGTCTGGGATTAATATTTGGCAGCCCTCAAAAGTCCCGTCAATCTTAGAAATCCGGATTGTTTTCGAGATCGGTTGTTAAGTTGTCGAGGTAGTCTCGGAAAAGTTAGAACAAAACCTAACACTCAAGCGGATTATTACCCTTGCCACAACGAGCGAAAGCCAATATTAAAGAGCTATGAAACCTCTGCCTTGAAAAGCCGTAAAATTCTACCTTCTAACTTCTTGAAACACCTTGTTTCTGGATTCTAAAAATAAATACCTTCCCTTGTACCAACAATCTTTCAGTCAGCTTATAACCGATCGCCCCCAAGTAAACGGGAAAGTTCAAAAATGCCAGGATCTGGGATTTTGGAGCCTCTTAACGTCGAAAAAAGTCAATTTAGCCAACAACTGACGGTCGCCGTGTCCCAGTCGGCTGACGGCTAACTGCTGAAAGCCTCTGAGGGCAAGCAGCGCCCTTCCAGCTTTTAGCAGTAACGCAAACGAGGAAAAAACTGTCGTGAAATTCCAGTGGCTACTACCGAGTTTCTTAAGTGTATTTTTGCTCGCCGGAGCCGCCGAAGCAGCTAGACTGCAATCTTGGCGGTTTGATGCTTCAGAAAACCGGCTTTACATTACAACAGACGGGGGAGTACAACCCAAGGCTCAACTGATTTTCAACCCGACGCGGTTGGTAATCGACTTACCGGGGACAAGTCTGGGTAGTTCCTCCGTCAACAAACCGCTCTCAGGGGCGATCGAATCGGTGCGCGTAGGGCAGTTTGACAACAATACCACCAGAATTGTGGTAGAGCTCCGAGACGGGTTTACTCTAGACCCCCAGCAAGTAAAATTCCGGGGGATTTCTCCCAGCGAGTGGACAGTAGATTTGCCGACGCCGGTGCGCGCCGGAGCTCAAAATTCGATTTCAGAACCCGGGGGAGAAAGGTTATCGGTTGAATCTTCAGCGCCAGAAACTCAGTCAGCCGACGCGACGGTAGTTCAAAACGTTCAGGTGACAGCAGACGGTTTTTTAGTCCGCACTGTCGGCGGCCGCCCCCAAATTAATTTTCAACAAAGTCGAGCCGGGGACATCGCTACCCTCGATATTGAAGGAGCGACTTTAGCTCCGGGCGCGGGCGGCCAACAGCCTCAAACCAACAACAAGCACGGGGTTGAGAAGATTGAAGTCCGGCAACTGCCAACAGACCCGCCCGTTACCCGCGTGACTTTGCGGATGAAGAGTTCTAATACTCAGTGGCGGGCGACGGCGAGCAGTTCGGGCGGTATTGTGCTGTCGCCAGCGGGTGCGAGTGTGCCAATCCTGACGCGCTCAGGGCCTGCCGCTGCTGTTACCAGACAAGCTCAAGGAACTTTGGCGAGAGTTCAGTCGATCGATTTAGCTAGTAACGGCACGCAACTGGTGGTGAGGACTGACCGCCAAGTCTCCTATACCAGCGGGTGGGACCAGGCATCGAAAGCTTACTGGATTCGGGTCGCTTCTAGTTCCCTGGCGGGGCAAATTCCTCAGCTCGATGCCAGCAGTCCTGTATCGTTTACTGCAAGCCAAGAAGACGCGGATACTGTGGTGATTTGGGTGCAGCCGCGATCGGGGGTACAGGTAGGCAGAGTGACGAGAACTAGCCCGCAGGTGCTTTCTTTGCAATTGCGATCGAATGCTAGCACTCAGCAGCCTTTGACTCGCCCTTCCCGAGATCAGCCGTTGCCAACAAGGACTTTCGGAACGGGCGATTTGCCTCAAGCTTCTAACCGCCGCGCCGTAGTGGTAATCGATGCTGGCCACGGCGGCCGCGATCCTGGTGCTGTGGGGATTCAGGGCATTCAGGAGAAGGAAATTGTTTTAGATATTTCGTTTCAAGTGGCGAGGCTGCTGGAACAGCAGGGCGTGCAAGCGGTGATGACTCGGACTGACGACAGCGAAATCGACCTGGAACCGAGAGTTTCTTTGGCGGAACGAGTGAATGCAACTGTGTTTGTCAGCATTCACGCTAATGCGATTAATATGAGCCGGCCGGATATTAGCGGGATTGAGACTTATTATTTCGGTAGCGGGGAAGATTTGGCGCGGGTGATTCACGGCAGTATTTTGCAGGGGACGGGCGCGTCTGACCGTCGGGTGCGTCAGGCTAGATTTTTCGTTTTGAGGAAGACTTCTATGCCTTCTGTTTTGCTGGAGGTGGGTTTTGTGACGGGTGCTGATGATGCTGCTAGGCTTTCTGACCCAGCTTACCGCAGTCAAATGGCGGCTTCGATCGCTCGTGGCATTTTACTTTACCTTCAACAAAGATAATATTCGGGCATGGGGCATTGGGCATTGGGCATCGGGCATGGGGCATTGGGCATTGATAATTGATAATTGAGAATTGGTAATTGGGAATTGGTAACTAATGACAACAGACAACAGTCAACAGTCAACAGACAACAGTCAACAGTCAACAGACAACAGACAACAGTCAACAGACAACAGTCAACAGTCAACAGTCAACAGACAAAAAAGAATCGGTATTTTTGACAGCGGCGTGGGCGGTTTGACTGTTTTGACGCAGTTATACCGACAATTGCCCAACGAATCAATACTTTATTTTGGAGATACGGCGAGGCTACCTTACGGCACTCGCGCAGCGTCAGAAATTGTGCATTTTGTCCGCGAAATTATGGCCTGGTTGGTGGAACAGGATGTGAAAATGGTGATTATGGCCTGCAACACCAGTTCTGCTTTGGCGATGGAGATGGTGCAGGCTGAGTTTGATATTCCGGTGCTGGGAGTAATTCTGCCGGGGGCCCAGGCGGCGGTGCAGCAAGGCAAGCGGATCGGGGTGATCGCAACTCCGGCTACGGCCGCTAGCAATGCTTATCGAAATGCAATTTTAGAAATGGACGATTCTTGTCGGGTATGGCAGGTTAGCTGTCCGGCTTTTGTGCCGCTGATCGAGCAAAACCGGATTCACGATCCTTACACTTCTGAGGTGGCCCGGGAATATTTGGCTCCTTTGATTCAGCAGCGGATCGATACCCTGATTTACGGTTGCACTCATTATCCGCTATTGGCTCCGGTGCTGCGATCGCTTTTGCCGGCTGGGGTGATTTCGATCGATCCTGCGGTGCGGGTGGTGGCTGCTGCTGCTCGTGAATTGGAGGTTTTGGGGCTGCGGAATGCAGGGGAAGCGCTGCCGACTCGTTTCTGCGTCAGCGCAGCCCCGCAGCAGTTTGCGGACTTGTCGGTGCAGTGGCTCGGCTGCACTCCTGCGGTTGAAAAAATTTCGCTGCCAACTGTTGTCCGCAGCGAAGCGGGGCGTCAGCCATCGCCCGTATCCCTGGAATCTGCTGCTGAATAAGCCGGAAAATTTATTGTTTGGAAAGATCGAACAAATCTTACCCCCAAAACCCAAGCTCTTCGGGTTCTGGGGGTTTAATTATTGCGTAGCGAAGCGGGGCGTAAGCCATCGAACCTAGCAATTAGACATCGATTTGTAATAAAATGCAACAAAGCTTTGATCTGTCAACAAATAATGTCCTATATGTGCTGGAGCTATTCAGCCTTGAACCATGTCACCCTATGTATCCCAAGCAGTTTTACTTGTAGACGGCTATAACATAATTGGATTGTGGCCTCGACTCCGAGAGAAGCGCGATCGCGACGAACTCGAAATAGCTCGCCGCGAGTTGATTGAGGTTTTAGTTAACTACAGCGCCGTTCAAGATTTTGAGGCCAGACTCGTGTTTGACGCCCACTATCGAGATACTCCCAGCGTTAAAGAAATTATTACTAAAAATTTATCAGTGCACTACACAGACTTCGGTGAGACAGCAGATACTTATATTGAAAAATCCTGTGCTAGTTTGCGCTACGAATTGCGATCGATCAAAGGGAAAGGCCGCATGATTGTTGCTACCTCCGATCGAGCGCAGCAATTGACCGTCGTCGGCTACGGCGCCGAGTGGATGTCTGCCAATCAACTTGCTGCTGAAGTAGAATCCACCGCCCGCCGCAGCGAGCGCCAGCACAAATCCCGCAAACAAAGTCGAAGTCGCTTTCTGGCCAGTTCCCTCGACCCTGAATCCCAGCAGCGGCTTGCCAAATTGAGAATGGGGCTGCATTAGCTCCCCAAACCCGCTTACTGTGTGACAAAAAAAAACTTTTTCAAAGGCCTTGCCAAATCCATTGAATTCAGCTATTGTTAGTAACTGTGGGTAAGAAAAACCCCCAATCCTCGGTAGCTCAGCGGTAGAGCAATCGGCTGTTAACCGATCGGTCGTAGGTTCAAATCCTACCCGGGGAGTTAGTTAAAGTCAGAAGTTGGAAGTTTCCAACTTCTGACTTTTAATTTTTGAGGAGATTTTTTTAGGACTTAGGCAAGGGAGAATGGAGAATTATGCAGCTTTCCGATACCCCAAAGTTTGAATTTCAGGCTCGTAATTTTTGGTAACATACTGAAAAAGATTTTTAACACTGCGGCGCTGCCGATCGAGTTGTGCAACAACTTCTGCCGATGCTTCAAATCGGGGGAATCCAGTCAAAATCGCTATTTCTTTTTCAGCATTGCGAGTTGGTTTAAAAAGGTTTAAAACAATCCGTCTTGCTAATAAAGATTCTCCTTCATAGGTTAAAAAAACTATCAGTTCAAACAGTTTCTCGGTTTCGATTTCACCATCAATTTTGTCCGGTGCTAACACGGATTCATCAATGCTCTAACCATAACACTGATTGGACTTTCTGCCGCAAACCGCTGAAAAATTGCATCCAGCATTTCTGTGCCCTCCGGTAACAAAAAGTGACAGCGAGAGCTCGCACTCGTTACGGACTCTGGCATTACCAACCATCTATTATCCGACTTTTGGCCGCGCCAGCCAGGGCTAATACCAAATCCGGGTTAGATATCCCCGCTTATTGCTGAAGAGGGGAGAGAGGGAGAGATGGAGGGAATTTGACGAGTTTCGATCTGGGAGCGAAATATACAATTGATATCAATTCCGGCTGCACCGGAATGATATAGAGGACACGGCAGTGCCGTGTCCCTACAATTGATCGTGGTAGGGACACGGCACTGCCGTGTCCTCCGTTTATATCATTCCGATGCTAACGGAATTGATATGAAATGCACAACACCTTAGCAATGCTCGCCTGACGAATAATGCACCTTAAAATAGTTTTTTGGTGAGTTATAAAACAATTAAAAACCCGGTTTCTGCCAGAAATCGGGTTTTTATAATCGATGCCGAAGTGTGATTTACTATCTACACTATTCGGAAAATAAAAGGGTAGCGGTAAGGTTGGTTGGGATCTTGCAAAACGTGGAGGATAGCCATGATTGTCAGTCCCCAGTGCAGCAGATAACCTAGGGGGACTAGGATAAAACCGGCAAGACCGAAAGTGACGACAGTTAACACCACAATCACGGTGCTGTACAGCCATACATTCAGGTGAAAATTGATGGCTTCTGTGGCGTTTTCTTTGACAACTGGGTCATCTGATACTAACAGTACGGCGATCGGCGCTCCGATCGAGAAAACTAACGTACTGAAAAAAATCGCCCCGTGGCACACCAGTGATAGCAGCTTCCGCTTGTCGGAGTCGTACATCTTACTTTTCTTCCTTGACTTTACTGATAATTTTACCTTTAATAGCAACTGTAGCACAGGCTATAATGGCGATCGGGTGATGATTCCCCTACCTAATTTGTAATGACAACAGAACTCGAAACTGAACTGCTAACTGCTGTTGAGCGCCGGCGCAACTTTGCGATTATCTCGCACCCCGACGCGGGTAAAACTACTTTGACAGAAAAGCTGCTGCTGTACGGAGGTGCAATTCATGAAGCAGGTTCTGTGAAAGCGCGGCGGGCTCAGCGACACGCTACCTCTGACTGGATGGCGATGGAACAGCAGCGGGGAATTTCGATTACTTCTACTGTTTTGCAGTTTGAGTATCAAAATTATCACATTAATCTGCTCGATACTCCGGGACACCAAGATTTTAGTGAAGATACTTATCGGACTCTGGCGGCGGCTGACAATGCCGTGATGCTTGAGGATGCTGCTAAGGGTTTGGAACCGCAAACTCGGAAGTTATTTGAAGTTTGTAAGCTGCGAAGTTTACCTATTTTTACTTTCTTTAATAAGCTCGATCGCCCTAGCAGAGATCCTTTGGATTTGTTGGACGAAATTGAGAAGGAATTGGGGTTGCAGACTTATGCGGTAAATTGGCCGATCGGTACGGGCGATCGCTTTAAAGGTGTTTTCGATCGCAGAGGGCGCAAGATTCACTTGTTCGAGCGGACTAAACACGGTTCTCGTGCTGCTGTTGATACGGTCATCGAATTGGGCGATCCGCGCATTGAAGAGTTGTTAGAACAAGACCTTTACTATCAGCTTAAAGAAGAGTTGGAACTGCTGGATGAGTTGGGAACTGAACTGGATTTAGATTTAGTGCGGGCTGGGAAAATGACTCCCGTTTTCTTTGGCAGTGCGATGAGCAATTTTGGGGTTGAACTGTTTTTAGATGCGTTTTTAGATTACGCTATGAAGCCGATCGCCCGCAAGAGCAGCGCCGGAGAATTACCGCCAACCTATGAAGACTTTACCGGGTTTGTGTTTAAATTGCAAGCGAATATGGATCCGAGACACCGAGATCGGGTGGCATTTATTCGGGTTTGTACGGGCAAGTTTGAAAAAGACATGAACGTGACTCACGCTCGGACTGGTAAAACGGTGCGTTTGTCAAGACCTCAAAAGTTATTTGCTCAGGATCGGGAGTCGATCGAGGTTGCGTATCCGGGCGATGTGATTGGTTTGAATAATCCGGGGGTTTTTGCGATCGGCGATACGATTTACACCGGCCAAAAACTGGAATATGAAGGGATTCCCTGTTTTTCTCCTGAACTTTTTGCTTTTTTGAGAAATCCCAATCCTTCTAAGTTTAAGCAGTTCCGCAAAGGCGTTTCGGAGTTGCAGGAAGAAGGCGCAGTGCAAATTATGTATTCGGTTGACGAGTCGAAACGCGAGCCGATTTTGGCGGCTGTGGGACAGTTGCAATTTGAGGTGGTGCAGTTCAGAATGCAGTCGGAATATAATGTCGAAACTACGATCGATATGTTGCCTTACAGTGTAGCTCGCTGGGTGGATGGCGGTTGGGATGCGCTGGCAAAAGTTGGGCGGCTGTTTAATACGGTGACGGTGAAAGATAGTTGGGGAAGACCGGTTTTGCTGTTTAGGAATGAGTGGAATTGCCGTCAGGTGGAAGGGGAGCACCCTGTTTTGAAGTTAAATGCGATCGCGCCTGTGGTTTCTGGTTTGGAAAAGAGCGAGGAGTGAGATTACCGCAGGCAAAGGACACAACGCCGTTTTGTGTCCTTTGAGATGATATTTATTCGGCTTAAATACGCCGGATATAATAAGTTACAATCACGGCTCTAACAGTTTTTCTAAGATGGTGTAAATGTCTTTTTTGTCACCATCTTTACGTCTCCCCAGTCCCACGACAACAACTAGAACTCGATCTTGTTCGACTTGATAAACTATACGATAGCGCTGTCCAACAGCTCGGATGCTACGAAATCCTGATAGGTTATCTACAAGGGCTTTGCCTTGCTTTTGTGGTTCAACTTTTAGTTGATCAATGCGATCGCGCAATTTTTCCTGTTCTCGTCGATGTTTGACTGCCTCCAACATTTCCAGTGCCAGTGGCGTAAGCTGGATCTCATATTCGATCGCATTTTCTTCGTGATTCATAGTCCCAATTTTGCTTTGGCATTTTCCCAGGAAATAGTTTCGCCTTGGCGTGCTTGGGTGATGCTTTGGCGCAATTTGGCAACGAATTCTGTATCGGTGAGAATATCTAAGGTTTCTAACAGTTCAGTCAAATGCGTGTAGCTCATTGCAGCCATAACGGGAACTCCATCTTGAGTGATGATGATAGGCTCATTGATGAGTTCTTTGGGTAGGTTGGGAAGCTGCTGCTGTGCTTGGGCAATGGTGAGTCGTTTGGACATGGTTGTACTAGAGCAACATTACTTTTAATTTAGCATTTCGGCCCACTAAGGGGCCCAGAAACCGGGTTTTTTCGATAATTCTTGGTTGTGATTCGTAGATTCGGCCAAAAACCCGGTTTCTTTGAAGGCTGACGCGCGGGGGCCAGAAACCGGGTTTTTTCGATAATTTTTGGTTGTGATGCGTAGATTCGGCCAAAAACCCGGTTTCTTGAATTACGCACGGGTAGCCAGAAACCGGGTTTTTTCGATAATTCTTGGTTGTGATGCGTAGATTCGGCCAAAAACCCGGTTTCTTTGTCGGAGTGCGTAAATCCTGTGAACTTTTGGTGTAAGTTAACTCGACACATCCCCCTCCTGAATGCCACATCTTTACTAATTGCGATCGGGCTAACTGCTGACAGTATCCTCGCCCAAATTATTGAGAGATTCTTGCAGCGAATCGCGTCTATTGCGAAGACGATCGTTGTCAGGGGAAATTGCTAAAGATCGATTAAACATTTCCAGCGCCTCTTGCCAACTATTGATTGCTTCCTGTTTCTCAGATAATTGTTTTTGCAAATCACCCAGACTTTGCAGCACATTTCCTTTGTTGTTGAGAACACCGATATCATCCGGTGCAATAAATAAAACAGAATTCAAGGCAGCGATCGCCTCAAAGTAAGACTGTTTTGCCCCCTCAAATTCACTTAGCTTTGCTTGCAAATCACCCAGACTTAACAGCGCCTTCCCTTTGTTGTTGGGAGCACAGATATCATCCGGTGCAATAAGTAAAGAAGAATTACAGGCAGCGATCGCCTCAAAGTAAGACTGTTTTGCCGTCTCAAATTCACTTAGCTGTGCTTGTAATTTACCCAGACCTCGCAGCGCATTCCCTTTGTTGTTGAGAACACAGATAGCATCCGGTGCAATAAGTAAAGCAGAATTCAAGGCAGCGATCGCCTCAAAGTAAGACTGTTTTGCCGCCTCAAATTCACTTAGCCGTGCTTGTAATTTACCCAGAACTCGCAGCGCATTCCCTTTGTTGTTGAGAGCATTGATATAATCCGGTGCAATAAGTAAAGCAGAATTATAGGCTGCGATTGCCTCTGAGTAAGAAAGTTTTGCAGCCTCAAATTCACTTAGCTGTGCCTGTAAATTACCCAGACATTTCAGCGCAATCCCTTTGTTCTTGAAAACGTCGATATCATCTGGTACAATAAGTAAAGCACAATTCAAGGCAGCGATCGCCTCAAAGTAAGACTGTTTTGCCGCCTCAAATTCACTTAGTTTTGCTTGCAAATCACCCAGACTTTGCAGCGCATTCCCTTTGTTGTTGAGAGCATTGATATCATCTGGTGCAATAAGTAAAGCAGAATTCAAGGCTGCAACTGCCTCTAAATATTCCTGTCTTGCCTCTACATATCGAGCCAACCAAGCATAGTAATCTCCCTCCGATTTTGAAATCATGCCCAGCCGAAAATCACTTTTAATCCACAACTCATCTCTCACTCCCAGCAGCAACTCACATTCCCCATAACGACTCAGCCGCAACGCTTTACCAAACACCTCTACCCATTCCTTCACACCCCGCTCCCAATCCAACCGATTAGCATGAAAAATTGCCTCAGCCCCATCCCCCACTTCCCGGTAATGCCCCTCTAAAACTTCATGAGCCCTGCGAGTTTTCGGATTATCCCGATCGGCATCCAAGCGTCGCAATAAATCATGAATCCGATACCAATTCTCCCCCCGCTTTTCCGATTTCCACACAAAAGAAAAACCTCTCAAAACCTCAAAATTTGCACTACTTGCCTGGAAGTGACAACCCCCTCCCAATTTCACGTACAAATCCTCATCGAAAGCGCGGCAAGCACTCAGCGAATGCACCGCCGATCGCACTTCGCGATCCACATACAAAAGCAACCGATCCGTTAACTCCGCAGTCTTGTTTTCCAACTTCGGAATCCGCGCAAAATCCGACGCCAGCAACTCAATTCCCCGCCTTCTTTCTGCCAGCACCACATCCGCGCACAAACCCAAATAAAACGGATGTACCTGCAAATTCTCCCAACTTTCATCGGGATTGACGCTGGCATATTTAATCACAGCATCTGCCAAATCAGCCTTGTCAATCTCCACTTTATGCAAGTAATCCCTAGCATCGGCGGGAGACAAATGCCACACCAATTGTTTATGTATATAATCTTCGGGAATCGGAAACTTCGACGCATTCGGCCACCGCAGTTGTGTGACTGGACAATCTCGCCCCGCCACAACAACTACAATCCCTAATCTGTAATCTAGCGCCCTAAGCAACCGCCGAAACCACTCATCTTGATACCAAAAAGTTGCGCCTTGAGAATCGCGTTTGGCATCCCACATTTTCTCGTGAGTATCGAACAGCATCACGAGGCGATCTGGTTTATTTTTGCTAGTCATTGCCGCATTCAAATCCCCGGCAAATAATTTCGGCAAACAGTCGATTAATTCAGTATCAATATCTTTGCGGCGAATTTCATCTGCCTTTTCGTCGCTGACATTAAGGCGATTTTGAATTAATTTCATCGCCCGCTTAATCCCGCCCAATTTATCTATCCCTTTCAGCACCGCCACAGCTTGCGCCACCACGGGGAATTGGGCAAAAGTTTCAAGGGCTGGTGTCAACAATTCCATGACATCATCGGGGAAAAGTTGTTCGAGAGTTGCGTGGGATTCGCCTTTGTTCAGCAAATACCAAAAGCAAGCAAAATCGTAATTGGGAAATTTAAATTTATATTTTTTGGTTTCTGCTGCGACATTTCGCCGCAGCATCAGCAAGCCGTAAAATCTATCTTGCGGTTTATCTTCTTTTATCGAGATTAATCCGAAATCGTGGGTGACTGCGGGTATGGAAGTATAGGTTTTCG
Organism: Cyanobacteria bacterium SOY_34_metabat_3; assembly: GCA_031399265.1. Classification (GTDB taxonomy): domain Bacteria; phylum Cyanobacteriota; class Cyanobacteriia; order Cyanobacteriales; family Microcoleaceae; genus Microcoleus. The sequence continues at coordinate 68,394 of JANNOR010000143.1, forward strand.
GTGCTGCATTGCGGACAAAATCAGCAACTTCGGCGGCCCTTGATTCTGGGATTTGGCGCAATCTTTGCCAGACTTCCGGGGGAAATCTTTTGCAGCAGTGAAATTGCAAGTGTTTTAGCAGCAATGACTTGCCGTTGCCTCCATCCCCGAAAAAATACAAAATTTGTTCGCGGGGCGGGTCTTCGTTTAAATAAAAGGCAAATCGTTGGGTAAATTCGTGTCTGTCTGTGAAGAGTTGCAGTTTGCGATCGTCCGCAATATATTCGCTTTCAAAATCTTCGTCTTCGATCGGCATAAATGTGGGGGTGAGGAGTTAATTTAATTGTAGATTAAAACCCGGCGGTTGAAACCGCGTCTACACAAACAAAGTCCGCCTCCGCGGACTAAGAGAATTATGAGTGAATCACCGATTCAAATCATCGGTTGAAATCGCCTAATTAACTGCAAGAACTAATGACAGCGAAATAGAGCTGTGCTAAAACCGTGATCTATCGATCGCCCAAGCTATTTTAGACAAGGCGCTAGTGCAACCACTGTCATGGCATCTCCAAACCATCAAAATTCGGCGGATTCATCTGTGAAACAATCTCTGGAGGCTGGTTTAACAGCTTTGAAACAACGGGATTACCCAAGGGCGATCGCCCTTTTAGAATCCGTTACCCAAACCGCCGCAAATCAACCGTCGGGAATCCGCGCGCAGATAGGGCTAGTCGCTGCGTACAAAGCAATCGGTAATCTGAAACAGGCGATCGCCCTGTGCACTTCCCTCGCCCAAAACCCCAACACTCAAATCAAAACTTGGGCCGATCGCACTTTAACCGAATTAACCCCCGCAAAACCACAGAAAACTCCCCCCGAAACAGGCTTTCTCGCCTTCGATGCTGGAACTAAATCGACTAAAAAATCGATTGAGGGCGACCGACCAACCGCAGATAAAAAAACAGGATTTTCACCTTCAGAACCCACTGCCGCGCCGGGAAATGCCAACTCGCAACATATTTCTCCGCCACCTCCACCCCCCAAACGGGAAAAATCTACAGAACCCGATCGAGAAAATAGTTCCGGTTCCCCAACAGATATCCCCGAATTCGCCAGCCTAGATATTTACGAACTCGCTTGGCGCGAAGCGGGGCGAACCAAAAACCCGCGCCCGCTGAAGCCATTGAAATTGCTGGGTTTTCGGATTGAAGCGGTTGTAAGTTCGATCGCCCTATTTTTCCTCGCCCGGTTTGTGCTGCAATTTCTGCTGACAAACACTAATTCTCTGTTAGTGCAGCTTTACATATTCACTAGACTGCCTATTTTCGCGCCGATTCAGCTTTTTTACCGCGATCCGACTCCGTTCCTCCAGTTTGTTTTCGGATTGCTTTTGGCTTCGTCTCCGTGGCTGACAGACGCGCTGCTGAAACTGTTTTGCGGCATCGAAGCCCTGCGCGCGTCGGTTTTCTCGAAGCACAGCAAGGAAGCTAGTCGGGTACTGCGAAGTTTTTGTACCAAGCAAAATATGCCAACCCCTGTGCTGAAACTTTTACCGATCGATGTTCCTGTAGCTTTCAGTTACGGCTGTTTGCCCCGTTTTGCTCGGATTGCTGTCAGTCGGGGGCTGTTGGAAAAGTTGACGGATGATGAAATTGCTGCTATTTTCGCCCGGGAATTGGCACATATTGCTCACTGGGATTTTGCGCCGATGTCGCTGGCGCTGCTGGTGCTTCAGATTCCTTACCTGATTTATTGGCAGGTGACACGCTTGGAAAAGTGGTTATCTGGTTTAATGACGATCGAGTTTTTGGGATCGACTGTCAAATTTTTGACGGCTGGGATTTCTGCTATTAGTTACGGGATTTATAAGTTGTTGCGCTGGCCGATGTTTTGGCTGTCGCGCCGCAGAGTCTATTTTAGCGATCGAACTGCTGCGGAAATTACGGGGAATCCTAACGGTTTGACGCGGGCTCTGGCTAAAATTGCGATCGGCATTGCTGCTAATGTTGATCGGGAAAAACAAACTAGCTTTTTTCTCGAAAGTTTCGATCTATTGTTACCTGTAGGCGTTGGACAAGCTGTAAGCCTTGGTTCTGCTGCATTACACGCGCCGCTGGAACAGATTTTGCTGTGGGATGTCAGCAATCGCGATCGCAATTGGTTGATAATTAATAGCGCGCATCCTTTGCTGGGAGAGCGTTTGAAGCTTTTGGCACTCTACGCTCAATTCTGGAAACTGGATGCAGAGTTGGATTTGGCAAACGCGGGAGTGGAAGAACAACCCAGAAAAGGAAAATTGTCTCGTTTGAAATCAATACTCGAATTTAAAGACTCAAAACTATTTTTACAAGGTGCGCCGTTTTTTGGGATTCCGATGAGTTTGGCGATAGTTGGGGTGCTTTGGCTGATTGGGTGGATTTTTTCGAGGACGAGTTTTTGGCAGTTGGATTGGCTTTGGGGCGATCGATCAATTCTTTGGGGCTGTTTGCCGATCGGATTTTGTCTCGGTACTTTGATCCGGATCAATTATTTTTTCCCGGACATTACGCCGCGAGAAACCGCTGAGCCTAGTTTGCCGGAAATTTTATCAAATCCCGATAGTTTGCCGCTGGATGCTCAACCGGTGCGGCTTTCCGGGCAACTTTTGGGTAGGTCTGGTATAAGCAATTGGCTGGGACAAGATTTGATTTTGCAAACGGCGACGGGTTTGGTGAGGTTGCACTATGTTTCGAGGTTTGGCTACCTTGGTTCTTTGTGGGCGAAACCGACTCGCCCTAGCGATTTGATCGGCAAGTCTGTTGTCGCGACTGGTTGGTTGCGTCGGGGTGCTACTGTGGCGATCGACCTCGAAAGTATCCGCAGTCAAGGAGGAAGAGTTAGCGACAGCGGACATCCGATTTGGTCTGCGATTTTGGCTTTTGCTGCTGCTTTTTGGGGCGCATACATCATTATCCAAGGCGCAAGGTGAGGAATGGCGATCCTCTTCGTTGGCGCAGCCCCCGTAGGGGCGGGCTTTCCTTCGGATCGCTTTCCTTCGGATCGCTTTGCTAACGCTAACGCTAACGGATTTTGAGTTAGGTTTTGAGTTAAATAGCGGATGGGCGATCGGCTCCTGGAGGTGCGCACTGCACCCTACACTCTTCTTCCCTCTTCCTTCTTCCTTCTTCCTTCTTCCTTCTTCCTTCTTCCTTCTTCCTTCGTAAAGAAAAGTTGCTTTTTTGCCGACATCCTGTTACATTTGTTTATATAAATTGGATTGAACCAAATAGCGCAATAACTTCAGCAGGCTAAAATCGCTAAGGCATTGCGTAAAAATTGTCAACCTCCCAACACAGCAAGTTCAGTCAGCCGGTTGTCGGCTGTTTTTTTTCTACAGGAAAATTCGCAGTGCGGGATGAATTCTCAAAAGTGATTCGGATGTGGTTTTCGTTAAATTAAGACTGAAATCTTCCTAAATAACTAGCTCTGTTACCAAGGCTGTGATACCTTTAAAGAACGGTCGGACGCTGCCGGGCCCGATTTAAGGGATACCGGGTAAGCGAGTAGTTCTCAGCATTAGGAGCGAGATTGGGAGTGAGGTAAGATTACTGGCTGAAAAAATGTTAGCGATTTTATCCATCACTGTATTAAACTGAATACTGGCATTCCGATCGCTTGCAATTGACATCCTTGGACATAAATTTCTACACGGCGCTGGCTATAAACATTCTGAATCAAAACCGGAAGCAAGTAATACAGAATAGCCAATAGCCTAAACATTTGAGTGATGACTAAAAGTTTACACAACAACCTGAGATTTAAAAGCTCTCTGCATCGGCGGTTAATTTCCTGCCTCATCAGAGTAAATCATCTTTTTGTTCTAAAAGATGGGGGGAGCTGTCAAGGTTGGTGGGAGGAATGCGCCAATTCTCGGGTAATGCGGTGTTTCCATGCGGTCACCATTCAGTTGACTTCAGGTGATTCTGTTCGAGCAAATTAATTAAAATCCAAGTCTGGAGGAATTTTTCATGTCTATTCGTCTTTATGTTGGCAATCTACCGAAGGAACTCGATCGCCTAGAATTGCAAGAAGTTTTTGCACCGGAGGGTGAATCTGTCACCACAAAGGTAATTACCGATCGCAAAACTGGTAAATGCAGAGGCTTCGGTTTTGTGACTGTGCTAACCGACGAACAAGCCGATCAAGTTATTGAAAAATACAACGGCTTGATGTTCAAAGAAAACCCGCTGAAAATAGAGAAAGCACTTCCCCGAACCAAGGGTAAATCTGAGAAGGGCGAAGAAGATCAGCAGCAGCAGTCGTCAACGCCGTCACCGCAGTTGGTTTCCGCGTCGTCGTCAGCAGCTTCGTCCGTACCAGCACCTGTGCCGCAGCCGCAGCAACAGCAGCGCTCGGCTCCTCCTACCCCAGGTGGAGGAGGTTCCAGCAAAAGCAATCGCCGTCGAGGTGACAACAACAAGTCTCGCCGCAATCAGTCAACAACCACAGTACCAAACGCTGATTCCGGCTCAGTGCAGCCAGATCCCCGCTGGGCGAGCGCTCTGGAAGAACTCAAGCAAAGATTGGTGGAAGCTCAGACTACTAATTAGTCGAAAATGGTGGCTAATTGCTGCTGTTTTTCGACTGCGGTTAACTGAATGTATGTGGAAGTGCGATCGAGAATTGGTTTTTTAGCAGATTCTCGATCGCACTATTTTATTATCGAAATAGTCAATATAGTTTTGCAGTAAAGACTTCAGTCCGGCTAAAAATCTCAGGAATTGTATTCCTGACTGCAAACCAATAGTAATTTGGTCGATCGACCGGACACAATGTAATATTCTGAAAATGCTTTGTCAAAAAACCTGGCTTTTCTGAAAATATCAGGTTTAGCAGCAAGATATTTAGAAATAAACCAGATTTTTAGTTGCTCCGTAGGGTGCGTCGCTGCGATATCTTAGATATAACTGGCAGATTTGAGAGCGACGCACCTTACTGACGAGAAGATTATGTGTAACCACATATACAGGTCATATGCTGTAAGTCGTGTTTATGCGAGTTCCGAGAATTCAACAGTCTCAATAAACCCGAAAATATTATTCATAATTCCCTCAACTTCAGACTCAAGCGAACCCAATTTACTACCCTCTTGATAAATTCGCTGATAGCTTACCGCGTAGCAAAAATCGTCAGCGATAAAAGCCATAATTCCACGGTAGGCATCCAGTCGAGTCAGAGGGCCACCATTTTTTTCTACGCTGATAGTTGCACCCCGAGGCAAATCTAAAACCGCGAAATAAGCTTCTTCATCTTCTAAATATTCCGCGTGGAGTAACCGAGAATTAGGAATATTAGTCAGAATTGCCTGATTAATAAAATTGTGGAGAAAAGACTTCAGATAAACTTCCTCACCAGCCGACTCGATTGTTTCTGCCGCTTCACCAGCGATCGAGAAATAATCAATTTTCAGTAAAACACCAAAGTCGTCCGAAAATGCGACAGAGCCATCTTTTTCGTCAACTTTACCACCTCGTTGCTCGTCTACTGGAACCGGGACGCTAAAATTGCCTTCAGGAGATACGTATAATGGCCCATCTACATCAGACTCTTCCCACTCAACTTCCTCCGAGTAAGCAGCAATTACATCCTCAATAATTACCGCAGCTTCCTCATCTTCCACACCCAATGCTTGCTGGAATTCCTGGAGAAAACCCTGATGCTTGCCAGATATTTCACCATCTACGACAAACATTGCTGTAGTTATTGCAAAAGTATCCAACACTAACTCATCTGGTATTGATTTCCGAGCAGTATTAAATAATGCTCCCAAACCGTCTTGGGCGATAATAGCTGCGAGCATTTGAAACATTGCTGACATCTCATCTTCCGAGTATTCAGCAAATATTTCAGATTCCCAAAGTATGCTTTCTAAAATATCAGCATCCGTATCAGGGGAATTTGCCTCGGCTGCGACAAGTGCTACCGCTGCTACGGATTCCTCTAAAGTCAAGGTTGCTTCGCATTTGTTTTCGGAATTGAATATTTTATCAAACTTGCTCACAGGTTTTGCTCCGTTAGTGTTTAGTTTTGCTATTCATAGCAAATTTATGACCTCAAAAGATAGTAGTCTGGGATACATTGACTTTTTCCAAAATGCCGCCAGTCAATGTAGGGTGCGTCTAGCCTTACACCTTACCACTCGTGAATATTAAATATCCAATTAGTTTACCAAGGACTGCCAATTATTGTGAATCCGGCCAAAAACTTCGGGTGTGAGAAATCTGAATTTGGTATTTGTGCGGATTGAGTAAGGTCGATCGCGCCTTGAGTTCCCCGCAATTGACCGTCTTTTACTACAATTTATTTGTGGATCATTGCCAGTTGGGCTTTTCTGAGCGCTTCAGCTTTAATTGGCTGCCGATCGCAAATTGCCATAAAACTGCGTCATCAGCGCTAAAGTGGCGACATCCTTAAGCCTGTAAGGTCGATCGCCCTTAAATCCTATAGTCTTGGACGCATCCAAACCAAAAAAACCGGGTTTTTTGCCATTTTTGCTGTTAGTCAGCCAAATAACACGACTCCCGCGCCCGCAAATCTCAGCTTACAACCGTCAACAGCAGCGACTAATCCAGGTAGTTTGACAGTAAATTCTGCCAATACTATCCCCAATGACATCTTGCTAAACGGCGGTTCAATTCCCAGCATGATGACCTTTAGCGAAACCGACGATGACATCCTCATCTACGACAAAAACAGCTTGTTGAGTTCTCCAATCAGCGCTCAAACTCAGCCAATTATTCCTTTGACTGGCACGAGTATTAGTGGTTCGATCGCTCCCAATACTATCATTTCTGCCAATGACGACAGCCTCTTACTTAGTCCTGCTGCAAGTCCCAGCAACCCACTAGCAAATAGCGATTTGACTGGCATTTCTAGCTTGTAGTAATTGTAGATTTGGTTGCAGTCGCTCGAATTGATTAAAAACCAGGTTTCTTGAATAAACCTGTTTTGTTGCAGTAATTTTGTAGGAGAATTTATGAGCGTCAACCATTCTGTTCTTGTTGTTTTGTAGCCAGAAGATTCATTAAAACATTGGCAGCCTCAGAGCAATTGTATGGCGATCGGGCAGGATACTCTTGGTTTGCAACAAAGAAGTTTGCATCCTCTTCTTTGACAAGTTCTGTTGCACGAAACTGCATCAGCCGAAGCTTGTCAATTTTTGGAAAATCCTGGATTTGTGACATGAGTTCAGCCAATGGCATTCGATCGTCTCCTCGTCTGAGGATCTGTGAAAGTATTGGGGGTGTTAGCTTGTCGCATGGGGGCGATCGCTAGTATCTATTTATTCTACCAATTAGTCTCATAGATTGGCTCAGGATCTTCACAAGTAACTTTGCGATCGCGCATTATACTAGATCCGGGTTACTTACCCCCTTTATAAATCCTTCGTTTAGAACCACAAATCCTGTGATTGCTTCACTTCGTTCGCAATGACAATAAAAGGGGTACTAAACCCGGATTTGGTATTAAACAGTGATGCAGACCCACTCTGGAAATCGCACCCCAACGACAATTTTTGACTGCGCCCTGACAGATAACCTAGCGGTCTAACGTTGCTGTTCAGCGGCTGCCAATAACCTTTCGTGCCTAACCCGATGACGTTGATTATGTCGGGTGCAAGCGAGTTGTTATGCGGCGGAACTAGCAGGCTTTATGCCTTTGTTTTTAGTATGGAAGCAATTTCAATCATTAATTCTCGGCGATCTGGCTTTATATAATCAAGATTTGCTGACCAGTTCAAAATATCTATGATTTCTGCTGATTGACTGGGAGCAAATTGATTGTTTGTTACCACTCTTCTTAGTGCCAATAAAGCACTGTATTGAGTGTAGGGTCTCTCCAGAACACCAACTGCTCTAGAAACTAACAAATTTATATAATCAGTTGATGTGTTCCACTCAATGTGCTGGTAAGCAGACAAACGCTCTCCCCCCTTGTAGCTATTTAGTCTTTCATGAACAGGAAAATTTATAACTTTAGGAATTAAAGTCCACATTGTTGAGGAAATTTCGTGCATTAATTTTGTACGGTTATGTCCAAAGGGCATTTCATCTCTAACCCTATCGTAATAGCCAGCCAATTGATCTATCCGCTTCAATGCTTCCGTTGAATCTATATCGCTGGCAGCATCAACTAAAGCTATGGCCTCTCGATAGCGTCCCTCAAGCTGCTGCTGCGTTTCCTGAGATGTTAGATTTATAGCCCCAATATCTGATATTTTTTCTTCGTATTTTTCTGATGCTTCTTGAACACCGTATTTTAGTTTAATTCTCAGTAGATTAGTCTCAATTTCCTCAATGCCTTGTTCACGTAACCAATTTAAAGAACCTTGCACTTGCGGAACTTGAGAAAGAATCCAAGGAAGTAAAATAGGAAGCCAAAAAAGAAAGAGAAGAACTAAAGTTACCGATGTAACCTTTAATTCAACTGAAAAACTCCAAATATTGCTGTTAACTTTATCCGATTTAATAGAAATGCTAAGTACGCTTAATATGATTAAGATAATGATAGTAATCGAGTATTTTTTTCTCAAAGAAGAGGAAAGACCCGAATTGATACTCAATCGCTCATCTTGATTAATTTTTTGATTGAAATTTCTATTCATACAAGACAACACCACACTTTGCACTATACGCTCAACCATAGCTATAAAACTCGGCTGATAATCGCAATTCATAGATGATTTTTCGTATCCACAAACAATCTTGTGGCAACTTCATACTGCAGAATTTACAAGTGAGCTTTCGACTGCACCCCCACCGATAAACTAACCGCATAACTTATAATTGTCCCGCAGCTACAGTAGAATACTCTTTCCGATCAACTGATCCGGAACATCTGCGGTTTCACTCTGAACAGCCTGAACTCCTTTTGCTCAGCCTTGACTCAAAAAATAAACCACCCCAATCGCCCTGTCGGTGAGAAAAAGTGACATAATTTTGTCAAACTTGTAAATGGTAAATTGTCGAGCTAGAGGAAAGAGCGATCGCACTTGCAATCTTGAGGACAGCTACAACTCATCGATCGTCACCAACCCGCCTTCTGTAAACTGAATAACAAGCTCATGTTCTTCCAGCAAGGAAGTTCCAAGTAAAGGTCGCCTTCCTGTCGCAATGACAAGGAGTTCTCGCTCTTCACCATCCCAAAGGACGATCGCTTCGTGAAGTGGTAGCAAGACTTCACTATTATCTGCCAAATTTGCGGGAATGTCGTGTCTAAAGGTTAAGCCCATCTATAAAACAGCTTCTAGAGGAAGACATAATTCCCCAGTGAAGCCTGTATCTATGACAAACTCAATAGGGATGCTTGAGCCATTCGGTAGCAAAAAAGTCAGCGTTACAGTTGCGTGTCTATTTGTCACAATCCCAGAAATCACTTGCAGACACGCTCCATGACACCACCAAATGAGACAGCAACGTTATATCCAATACGAATACCAAAGAGTCGGGCATTTTGGTGCTTCTTGCTCAGGTTGCGGGATACTTGCAATCCAGTTTTATCGACTTCATAATCACCTGTCTCAATATCGATGATGACCATCTTGCCGATGTTCTCTTCTACCTCTACCTTTTCGCGGATGATGCTTTCATACAATTGCTTTGCACGTCGCGCAACTTCTTCACGGCTTAAGACGATTGCCTGCATATATTGACTCCCGATCGCTAGGTTTTTCTGTGAATCGTTCCATGATAGTTGTAGGGTGGGTCAGTTGGGAAATTATGAATCACCACCAAAAGTATAATTCTGACGCACCCTACTAATAACTAAAGTCGTAGGGTGCGTCACATCGAAAATGTAGAAATAAAAGCAACTACTTGACAGCGACGCACCACACAATAGCAAGATGCGTCGCTGCCGGATTTTTTGAGCTTCCTAAAAAGATTGTTGACAGCGACACACCCTACGATATTTACCTACTTCGCCGCAGGTAAAGACAACCGAGGCGAAGCTTTAGGATACTTTCCATTCCCAGAAATCACAGCCGGTTCCTGCGACAGCAAAAACTCGCGAATTAGTCTAGCAACAGCTCTTTGAGCTAAACCGCCAACTACTTTCTGTCCCATATTCTGCACTTCTGATTTGACTAACAATTGCGGTATTAGCTGCAATACTTTCGTTGTGTCAAAACCGCGAGTCGATTGCAAAATATCCCAAATCCGCTTAATGTGTTCCAGGTTATTTTGTTCGGTTGGCGAAACCACTGGTTGATTTGCTTTGACTCCAAACCATTCGCCGACTACAGATTTGGCATTCGCAAAGGCGTTGCTGGAAACAGTGTCGAGACTTTTGACTAATTCGGTGACAATGCGATCGCGAATAAAGTCGCCTCTCTCAGAAAATAAATAGTCTAACCCTTGATCCAAGATTTTGCTGATGTCGTAGTCTTCGCTATCGCGGGCATTGCTGAGCAAGTTTTCTAAGCGGTTCCAGCGGAATTCGCCCTGTTTGAACAGCAACTCTTGCAGAGATGTTCTCAACTCCGGTGCGGGGTCGCTCAACAGCCGTTTTGCCACGTAGGGATAGGCTTTGCTGAGCACTTTGAATTCGGGGTCAACGTTGATGGCGATGCCTTCTAGCGTGACGAGCGATCGGATAATCAGCGCGTAGTAGGCTGGAACCCGGAACGGATATTCGTACATCACTGCCGAAAGTTCGTCGGTAATGCTTTTGAAATTGAGTTCGGCAACGCTAGCACCCAAAGCATTGTTAAATACGCTAGCTAATGCCGGAATAATTGGAGTTAAATCAGTGTCTGGTGTTAAAAAATCTAACTTGACATAATCTTTTGCCAAGCCTTCAAAGTCGCGGTTTACCAAATGCACTACAGCTTCTAACAAACCGTATCGCTGATAAGGCTTAACTTCGCTCATCATCCCGAAATCGAGATAAGCCAACTGACCGTCAGGAGTTGCCAAAAGATTGCCGGGATGCGGGTCAGCGTGAAAGAAACCGTGTTCTAGCAGTTGTCTCAGAGAGCATTGCACCCCCACTTCAATTAAGTAAGGAGCGTCAATTCCTTGAGCCTTGACTGCTTCTAAATTAGTCAGTTTAACGCCGGTGATCCACTCCATTGTCAAGACGCGGCGGCGGGTATATTCCCAGTAAATGCTGGGAACGTAAATGTCTTTGATGTGGCCGTACAGTTCGGCGAACCGTTCGGCATTTTGACCTTCGTGGGTGTAGTCCATTTCTTCGTAAATGCGCTCGCCCAATTCGTCCATAATTGCTGCGAGGTCACTGCGAATTATTTTGAAGGTGTTTTGTGCCCAAAGTGCCACGCGCCGCAGGATGTAGATGTCTAAGCCGATGTTTTCGGCTAAACCCGGTCGCTGGACTTTGATTGCGACTGTTTCTCCGGTTTTGAGTTTGCCTTTGTAGACTTGTCCGAGAGATGCTGCTGCGATCGGATTTGGGGTGATTTCGGCGTAGATTTCGTTGGGATGTGCGCCCAATTCTTCTTGGATGAATTGATATGCTACTTCGTTAGGGAATGCTGGCAATTGGTCTTGCAGCGTTGTTAGTTCTTCTAGATATACTGGCGGTACTAAGTCGGGTCTGGTTGAGAGTGCTTGTCCGATTTTGATGAATGCGGGGCCGAGTTGGGCGAGAATTTCCCGCAGTCGGGCGGCGCGACGCTTTTCGTTCTTGAGAGTGCTGCCTGTTTTGCCGTCAAACCACAAACTGAAGGTAAAGCTAAAAAATGTCCAAAAGACGCTCAGCATCCTTCCCCAGACTTGTAGCGGGCGATTTCGGTACTGGGCTGCGATCGCCACTGGATCGTACCGAAGAGCATCTCCAGCCAACTCATAAGCTATGTCTTTGGCTGATTTGAGCGGTTCGGGAGTTGCCGCCACTGTCTCTAGTTCTACTTGTACGGATTGCAGGGGAACTGTTTCTACCTCTTTGAGATTGCTGAGTGCAGGGTGAGTCCCTGAATTTGAGTAACTTAGCGGGGTGGCTGGCGATACCGTCTTGACATCCATAAAACTCAGACCTGTGAAGCATTGTAAAGACATTGTAACAATTTGTCGCCTTCTGACGACTGCTTTAAGGAAGAAGTCATTAGTGATTAGTCCGCAGTCAGTAGTCAGTAGGATAGAGGATGAAGTCATATTCTCCCACTCGGACACTCCCGCACTCTCCCCTGTTTATTCGCCGGTTCTCAGGAGTCGATCGCGAATTCCCGACAATTGCGATTTTGTGCTCACGGGCGATCGAGGTTGGGGCATTTCGGTATTCGGCCAGTTATCTAAGTCGTTACAGGGACACAACTCCGGGGGCATTCCGGCATCACGCAACGGTACGGGCATCGCGCAACGGGCGCAGGCACTGATATCCCAAGCTGGTGTCAGTAGTTCGGCGATCGTTTCCTGAGTGCCTTCGAGATAGGAGTCTTGGCTATCGGGGGAGATGATTTTTTGCCAACATTCTTCAAATTCGCTGCTGTAGCGATCGCCCGCAATTACTGATTTGGGCAGCAGCGCTTCGGAACCGTTGCGAATTGATACTTTTTTGCCTAGCTGAAACCAGTAAGCAATATATTTTCTGACTTGATTTTCTGATGCCATAACTTCTAGTTAACCCTGCAACTAATTGGTAATTTGAGACTTTAAAGTTGAATTTTGTACTCTATCTAAAGGGTAGTTAAAGTTATTTACTATTTATTTTTTGATTTATATTCTTGATATTATAACTTACTTTTAGTTAAAGTGTTTGACTTGCCAATCTATATTTGCGATCGAGCCGATCGCACTCCGGGACTATTACTTTTGAGCTGGCAACGGCGTACCCAAAGCAGTCAGATTCAAGGCATAGCCTCCGGTAGCGAGATAAACTGCATCGGCGATCGCCCCAATTTTGCGGACAAGAGTGCCGAGGCGATCGCGAAACAACCGTCCCGCTGGATAAGCAGGCACTACTCCCCATCCCGTTTCCTCTCCTACCAAAATTACATCAGCTGTGGCTGACTTCAAACTAGCAATCAAGTCTTGCTGCGTTTGCTCCCAAACGGGCGCTGCTTGTTCTAAAATATTTGCCGTCCAAGTTCCCAAGGAATCAATTAACAAGCATTCTGATGATTTGCCCGATCGTATAACTGCTGATAACTCGATCGGCACTTCGAGAGTTTTCCAATCATAAGGACGGCGAATTCGGTGCTGTTCAAGGCGACTTTGCCATTCTAAATCTGCTTTATCAACCAGGCTAGTAGCCACATAGATTACTTGTTTGGATGAATCCGTAGCCAGAGTCTCTGCCCATTCACTTTTGCCACTTCGGGCTGGCCCAGTCACTAAAATTATTTTAGTCATTAGTTATTGGTTATTGGTTATTGGTTATTGGTTATTTGTTATTGGTTATTTGTTATTTGTTTGATTACCAATGATTTTTAGGTGATAATAATAGCATTGATAGGACGATATCATAATAACTACATCAAATTTCCCAACATAGCCGTTTTCCAGCAAGTGAGTTACGCCCTTACCAATTTGCAGAGAGAAGAAAAGAAGCAAGAAATAGAGACTATGCCCAATGCCCAATGCCCAATGCCCAATGCCCAATGCCCAATGCCCCATTCCCCATGCCCGATGCCCGATGCCCGAAGATATCAGCAATAATTTGTACTCACAATCGCGCCGCGTATTTAGGCGGGGCGATCGACAGCTTGCTGTTACAGGATTTTCCCGACAACTTTGAAATAGTGGTAGTGGATAACGCTTCTAACGATTATGCGAGCCCCGACAGCTCCAAAACGCTGACCCGCGAAGTCGTAGAAGCCAGACTCTCCAACCCGCGCCTCAAGTACGTCTGGGAACCCGAACTCGGTTTGTCAGTAGCCCGGAACACCGCTGCCAGAGTTGCACAGAGCGAGATATTAGCTTATCTCGACGATGATGCTGTTGCTGAACCCAATTGGCTCAGAGTGCTACACAGCGCTTATCAAAGCAATCAAAAACTCGCCGTAGCTGGCGGTAAAGTCAATTTGCTTTGGCCTTCGGGAGTCAGCCCTCCCAACTGGCTGTCACCGGGATTAGCCGAGAACTTGGGGGCTTACGATTTGGGGGAGACTTGGGTGTACGTGACGGCGGCTGGTTTGACTCCCAGGGGTGTAAATTACTCAATCCGACGCACTTTTTTAGCACAAATTGGCGGTTTCGATGTCAAACTCGGTAGAGTCGGCACAAAATTGTTGTCAAATGAAGAATTGCGCGCCACAGAACTAGCATTAGAGTTAGGTTGGCAAGTAGTTTATCTGCCGGAAGCCCTGGTGCTTCACAATGTCGCTCCGTCGCGCCTTCAAAAAGCGTGGTTTGTAGAGCGCGGTTGGTGGCAAGGCATCAGCGAGTGTTACCGGGAACAATTGTGCGATCGAGCCGGTATTGTTCAGCTTTGGCGTGGGGGTGAAAGAATGTTGAGGGGTGTCTACAAATCTTTTAAATATATTAGAGATCCAGCGCTGCGCTTTGAAAACTTGGTTTTTGCTTGGGGTCAAATTGGTTATTTGAGTGCAGCCGTCAGCGGGCTGATTTTTGCACCGAAATCGACCCGCAGGCATTAGGCTAGAGGCGATATCACAAGCTGTCTAGGGCCGCGTGAAAGTGCCGATCGTACATACTTCATCTAAAACAACTCGACCGCATTCAGGTTCAAGCACTCGATTATGACCTCTAGTTCATCCAAGATTCCGGTTTCGGTACTCATTCCGGCAAAAGACGAAGAACTCAATCTACCTGCGTGTCTGGCGAGCATTGCCAGGGCGGATGAAGTTTTTCTGGTTGATTCCCAAAGCAGCGATCGTACAGTAGAAATCGCCATCAATAGTGGCGCAAAAGTAGTGCAATTCTACTTCGATAACCGCTGGCCAAAAAAGAAAAATTGGTCATTAGACAACCTGCCCTTCCGCAACGAATGGGTGCTCATAGTCGATTGCGACGAGCGGATTCCTCCTGAACTTTGGGACGAGATTGCGAAAGTCATTCAAAACCCGAATTTTGAGGGTTACTACCTCAATCGCAAAGTCTTCTTTTTAGGACAATGGCTGCGTTACGGAGGCAGATATCCCGACTGGAACTTGCGTTTGTTCAAGCATCAAAAAGGTCGCTACGAAAATCTCGGCACCGAATCCGTCCCCAATACCGGCGACAACGAAGTGCACGAACACGTCATTTTAGCAGGTGCTGTCGGCTACTTAAAAAATGACATGATCCACGAGGATTACCGCGATTTATTTCACTGGATAGAACGGCACAATCGCTATTCTAATTGGGCCCCGTCGAGCGCGGGCGCCAGCACCGGGTCCGCGCGCAGCGTGGCCAGCACCGCCGCG
>JANNOR010000170.1:0-8363 GCA_031399265.1 Cyanobacteria bacterium SOY_34_metabat_3
GTACTCGCATAGTGATTTTTTAAGACAACAGCTTTCA
The DNA here is from genome assembly GCA_031399265.1 of Cyanobacteria bacterium SOY_34_metabat_3. Classification (GTDB taxonomy): domain Bacteria; phylum Cyanobacteriota; class Cyanobacteriia; order Cyanobacteriales; family Microcoleaceae; genus Microcoleus. Next base: position 38 of record JANNOR010000170.1, read on the forward strand.
TCTTCGCCTTAGCAGCTAATTTTGCTACTTCAAAATCGTCTAATCGGCGGGGAATCACATCGGGAGATGAATGGATGTGAAAGTCGATCGCACTTTCGATCGTAATCTTGTGTGAATATCCCACAGCATAAACTGGGAGACAAAACCAATAGCCAACAATCCAAACTAAAATTAAAAAACAACTTCCATTCATCCCCTCTTATCTTCTCTCTGCGTTCTCTGCGCCCTCTGCGGTTCAATCCTCTTAATTCTTTCAAATAAAAGATTTAACTGCATTCGTTAATTTGTTTCTGCTGTCTCGCTCAATTCGCAAGCAACGGCTTTATTTTTCATCATTTGAAAGATGTTGTAAAATCCGTTAGCGCGGGAGGGAGTCAAACTTACATTCAATCCCGTATCTTGGATAAAATCCGGGGTAACGCTGACAATTTCAGCCGGAGTTAATCCGCTCAAACCTTCGATGAGCAAGGCAACTAATCCTTTGACTAACTGAGCGTCTGAATCGCCTTGATACAACACTTTTCCGTCTGCCAAATTTGCGGTAATGTAAACTTGCGATACGCAGCCAGAAACTTTGTTTTCCGGCTGTTTGTCGGTTTCGGGAAATGCTGGAAGTCGCTTAGCATACCACAACAGTTGCTCGTAGCGCTGTTTCGGATCGGCGTGTCGCTGAAAGCGCTGGACGATTTTGGCTAGGGCTGCGGGTAGCGCGGTGTTTACGGACATGATTATATTGTAGCGGTTTACTTCCTTAATATTATACATTTGATATCACATTCAGGACAATGCACATCCCGTTTCCCTAAAATTAATCCGGCGATGGTTAAATCCGAGGGAGGGCTAATTAATGATTATTTTGGGGTAGTAAAACGGCATTGCCGTCTTCTCCGTTTCGTAGTCCGAATTTAGCCTGACGATTCAGAGTCGATCGATGTTGCGTTTTACTTTCCGAGACGCTATGTTTTCTGTTTTATTGAATCTTAGGAAGTTGGGATAAATCGCGACATTGGGCTAAATGTTCATACTTTCAAGTCGATCGCGATCGTACCACTTGACAAAAAGTCAAAAGTTCTGTACTTCAGCGGTATGGGCGATCGACCTCAAGTCAGATTCAGAGGTGGCAAACCGCGCAACTGACGCAGCGAGTTGATACACAACTGACAGTCGCAGCCAAACAGCGCCGCCGCCGCATCGCTTTCTTCTTCCGTAAAGTCCAGCATCGCCACTTGTTCATCGGCGGGGCGCTGCCAGCTAATTCTCGGCTTGGAAGTCGCAGCAGCCGACTTGTTTGGAAGCCGCACGCAAGTCAGGCGCTGAGTGTGGGGCGATTTGACGCAGCGAGGCGAATCCGCCGATTGACTGGGTGTTTCGCCAATTTGAGCGGGATTGGCGATCGCGCTCATAGACATCACAGATCCAAACAGCGTCGGACTTACCAATAAAGTGAGGAGCAATTTATTCATTTGTCGTCCTGAAGAAGTTCAACGTATACAGTAGCGGATTATCTGTTGCAATTCAACAATGTTTTCGCCCGCCATCAGTACAGTTTGCCGTTATTAAGGCTTAAAAGCCGAATATTTGCCGCCCAAACCTTCTACAATTGTCCGCGTATTGGCAACCAACATCTTGTGATAAGTATCGCCTTCGCTTCTAAGTTGAAGATTTGTTTCAATTTTAGGAAATCCCGATCGCCCGTGATAACAAACACATCCAATGCGGGTAAACTAATTTCAGCAACGGCAACTCGAAGCAGCAGACAAGTTTACCTCAAAAACTAGGCGGTGAGTGATGAGTACAGTTTTAGTTGTGGAAGATTCCCGCAGCCAGCGGGAGTGCATTTCACATCAGTTGAGGTGCAGCGGATTGAACGTAATTCAGGCATCTGACGGTGTGGAAGCGCTGGATAAAGTCGAGAAAAATTACCCGGATTTAGTATTGTTAGACATTGTGATGCCCCGCATGGACGGCTACGGCGTTTGCCGTTTAATTAAAGCCAACCCCGAAACTCGGAATATACCGGTAGTTTTTTTAACAGGAAAGGGACAGCAGTTAGCTTTATTTTCGAGGGCGATCGATCGAGCCGAAGCTTATATTAGCAAACCTTGGCAGCCGATCGAACTTTTGGCAACTATCAAAAAAGTTTTGCTCAATGCCAATATTAAGTTCGATCGAGCTTCGGCCGACGCTTGGACAGAATACGGTATGTTAAACTTAAGTACGATCGAACTGTATCAAAGCCGCGCCGATGCTTGGACAAAATACAGCGCCCAAATTCTTAAATTGTACGATACTACTTTAGCAGCCTTCCAGCAAGCTTTAGCAATTCAACCGAGTCACTCGAATGCTAACAAGTATCGAAACAAAGTTCAGAAAATCCGGGCAATTTTGATAAAAAAATTAGAAAAAAATCAACCTTGCAAAGTCTGCAATTATTATTACGGCAAGGACGGCATCAACTGTGCGGTACATCCGGCGGGTCGCCCTCAAGAACTGTGTCGCGATTGGGAACTCAATTAAAATAAAATGAAAACAAACAACCGCGCTAACCTGCAAAACTTGCTGCAAGAAAGAAACGAACGCCCCGAAAAAATGGCAGAAATCGATGCGGAAATCAATGCAACTTTCCGCCAAACTCACGCGATTTTGGTAATGGATATGTCGGGATTTTCTCGCACGACTGTGCGCTACGGAATTATTCATTTTTTGGCAATGATTCACCGGATGCACGCAATTGTCAAGCCGATAATTTCCGAATGCGGCGGCACTGTAGTTAAGGAGGAAGCGGACAATATTTTTGCAGTGTTTCCTGATGTAAAATCTGCTGTGGAAAGTGCGATCGACTCTTTGAAGCAAACGGGGGCTGTCAACACGACTCTGCCGCCGGAGATGGATATTTACCTTTGCATTGGCATAGGTTACGGAGAGGTTCTGATGCTGGAAGGAGAGGATATGTACGGATCGGAATTCAATCTAGCAGCGAAGCTGGGAGAGGATTTTGCCCAACGGGGAGAGATTTTGCTGACGGATTCGGCGTTTGAAAAGTTGGAAGGTGAAAAGCAAGATTGGGACAGAGTTGATTTTTCAATTTCTGGTTTGGAGTTGGTGGCGTACAAGCGATCGGCTTAAGTTAAGATAATGGACGATCGCACAAATTGGCAAAGTATGAATTTAGCCGCCATTGGGCAGCGGCTGGCTTGGCTGCAACAACAGCCTGATGGTATCATTTTTTGCAAAGATTCGGGCGTGCACTATGTGGCAGTCACAAAAGATCGATCGCACATTAAGCTATCTTTAGTAGAAAAGGTAAATTTGCATACAGATTTACTGCAATCTGTTTTCGATTTCCACAATCCCCTACATCTAGTCTCTGAATACACTCAGGCGATGCTATTAGGTTTAGTCTGGCAAAACCAACCTCAAAGAATCTACATTGCTGGATTTGGCGGCGGCAGAATTCCGTTAGTTTTGCACCACTATTTGCCGGAAACGGTTATAGACTGTGCGGATATCGATGCGATCGCGATCGAAGCAGCTACACAGTGCTTTGGGGTACATTTCGACAGCAGACTCACCGTAGCAATTCAAGATGGGAGAGAGTATCTAGAGCAGCAAAAACCCGATATTCTGTACGATATCATCATGACAGACGTGTTTTTTGGCAACGGCTACTTTCCGCACCGACTGGCCACCAAAGAATTTTATCAACTCTGCGAAAAACGCTTATCAAGTGACGGAGTTGTGCTGGTAAATCTGTTGCAAAGAGATGAGTTTTATGCGGAAAAAATCAAGACTTTTCAAAGCGTGTTTTCTCAAGTGTGCGTGTGCCCTTGGAACGATATTAATAGCGTTTTGATTGGTAGCAACAGCGCGATTTTGGAGAAAGATGAGATTGTTGCTAGGGCAAAATATTTGCAAGATGGGCATGATTTTTCATTTTCGTTAATCGATAGGGCGATCGAGGTGAAAGTAGGTACAGAATTGTTTGAGGCTGTGCCTAATTTAGACAAAGCTCAAGTTTTGTATGATGAGGCGCCACCCGTCGGTTATTTTGATTCTTGGTTATTGTGATAGTTGATTGCAACACCGATCGCCCGGCGGTTTAAACCGCGTCTACACAAACAAAGTCCGCCTACGCGGACTAAGAGAGAAGCGGGATTTGATATGATGTTTTTCTCCCGAATTTTCAGCGTCGATCGCACATCTATAAAAAACTCTATAATCAATCTAATATTCTAAAATCTATAATCGGATGGCGACACCAGTTGATTTTACTAATTATCTGCAATCCGTGGTTGATTCCTATGAAACCAAATATCGTCGATTATACACGCTGACGGATTTACAGGTGGAGGTGCGGGTGGAAATTCCACCGGAAGATCGATCGCCCCAAACCCCAAAAAATAAACCAGAAACGAAAATCGATCGCCTGGAAGTGATCGCGGGAATCCGCAAATACCTGCGCGACGGAAATGTGTTGCTAGCCGGCAAGCCCGGTTCGGGAAAATCGACGGTTTTACAGCGTTTTCGGTGGGAATTGGCACGGGAAGCATTGGAGGATCGCGATCGACCGATTCCCATATTAGTGCAGTTGAGGAGCGATCGCTCGATCGTACAAGCAATCTGTGCCGAATTTCGACAAGCAAAGCTCAAGGTAAGCGAAGAAAAGGTGGATGATTTGCTGCTGGATGGTAAGTTGCTGCTGTTGCTGGATGGGGTGAATGAGATGCCATCGCAAAAACGGCGGCAGGATTTGCAGCTATTCCGCGACGACAATTCCGATACGCGGATGATTTTCACGACGCGGGATTTGGCGCTGGGCGGATCTTTCGGGATTGATAAAAAGTTAGAAATGTGCGCGCTGACGCAACCGCAGATGCGAGAATTTGTGCACAAACATTTGCCACAACATGGGGATTCGTTGCTGCGACAATTGCGCGATCGCCTGCGAGAAATTGCCGAAACGCCGTTGCTGCTGTGGATGATGTGCGAGGTGTTTGAAAGTACCGGGGAAATTCCCCAAAGTAAGGGCGAGTTGTTTCAGAAGTTCGATCGCCAGTATGACGAGTTTAAGGGTTGTATCCCGGTTTCGGATGATTTTCGGCGCTTCAAATCGGAGCTTTTGCCGCAGTTGGCTTTTGTGATGTTGCAGGGCGATTTGCAGCAGCCTACGGAGGGTTTGGTGGCAATTTCGCGCGATCGGGCTGAGGGGATTTTGGAGGGCTGGTTGGGCGATAAGAAGGAACAGGAACCCCTAAAGAAGGCGAAGGAATGGCTAGAAGATTTGCTGAAACATTATCTGTTGCAGGTGGCGGCAAAGCCGGAGGAAATTGAGTTTCATCACCAATTATTTCAGGAGTATTATGCGGGGCGGGCGTTGCGGAAGTTGGTTGGGAAGCATGATGATGTGACGGATGATGAACGGTTACAGCATTTCTATTTAAATTATTTTAAATGGACGGAGCCTCTGGCGTTCATGCTGTCGTTGTTGGAGGATGAGGTGCAGGCGGTGCAGGTGGTGCGGGTGGTGCGGCTGGCTTTGGATGTGGATTTTATGTTGGGGGCGCGGCTGGCGGGGGAGGTGCAGCGGCAGTTTCAGAAGCGCACGGTTGGGTTGGTGGATGGGTTGGATGTGCCGGGGTGGTTGAAGGTTGGGCTTTTGGGGGAAGTGCGATCGGATGAAGCGATTCCGAGATTGCTCAAATTCGTTGAAGATTCAGACTCGGATGTGCGTAGTAGGGCGGTAGATGCGTTAGGTGCGATCGGTTCCGAGGTGGCGATTTCGAGATTGCTTAAACTCGTTGAAGATTCAGACTCAGATGTGCGTAAGAGTGCGGTAGATGCGTTAGGCGCGATCGGTGACAAGGCCGCGATTCCGGGATTACTTAAACTCCTTGAGCATTCAGACGATGATGTGCGTAAGATGGTGGTAGATGCGTTAGGAAAAATCGGTGACAAAGACGCGATTCCGGGATTACTTAAACTTGTTGAGCATTCAGACGATGATGTGCGTGAGATAGTGGCAGATGCGTTAGGCGAAATCGGTGACGATGCCGCGATTCCGGGATTACTTAAACTTGTTGAAGATTCAGGGGAAGATGTGCGTTATAGTGTGGCAGATGCGTTAGGCAAAATTGGTTCCGAGGCGGCAATTCCTGGGTTACTCAAACTTGTTGAAGATTCGGATTTTGCGGTGCGTGAAAGGGTGGCATATGCCTTAGGCAAAATCGATTGTGAGGCAGCGATCCCCCTACTTTTTAAACTCGTTGAAGATTCAAACTTTTTGGTGCGTGCGCTCGCGCAAGATGTGTTAATCAAAATCGGTTATAGGGTCGCGATTCCGAGATTAGTTCCATTAGTTGAAAAATCAGAATATAATATGAATATTAGTGCGGAAGATGTGTTGTCTGATATGAGTATCAGTACGAAAAAATTGTTAGACGAAATCGATGACGAGGTCGCGATTCCGTTGTTGCTAGAATTAGTTGAAGATTCAGGCTTCCAGTATAATACTAAATTAGTAAATACGCTATGCAAAATCGGTTCAGAGGCCGCGATTCCGGGATTGCTTAAACTCGTTGAACATTCAAACTCTTATGTGCGAGAGATGGTGTTAGATGTTTTAGGCAACATTGGTTCAGAGACCGCGATTCCGGGATTGCTTAAACTCGTTGAAGATTCAAACTCATATGTGCGTTGGAAGGCGACAGATGCATTAGCCAAAATCGCTAAGCAGCACAAAGAGAAAGTCGCCCCCCATCTCCCCCACCTCTTCACCTTAATTCCCTCCAAATCTGGGAAAGAAGTTCACCACCTCATCCTCGCCATCCAAGCCGCCTGCAAATACTACAATTACCCGATTCGTCAGTTGTCCCTAACACCGGAAAGTCGCAGCCATCCGGCGAATGCTTCTGCTAGCATATACATACAATCAGTCGAGCGATTTATGTCAAACCAACCACCCATCTTCCACCAAGAAAATGCCACCATCGGCGTTAACTATGCCGCTGAAAACAGCAATCCTAAAGTTATTCAAAAAATCGAAGCAGCCCAGCAATCCTCCCCTGAAGCTGCGTTGAATGCAGTAGTGCAAATCATTCAGGCATTAGAAAAAAAGTATACTTACGTGCAAGACGAACAACAAGCACGCCATATTATTGATGCAGAATTTAAGGAAATCAAAGAGCAAAAACCCATCGAGTGGCAAAACCTAATCAGCCTCAAACGGCTTTACAACGGCGGCAAAAATGCAGCGGTAAAAGTTGGCGAACACTTCGCCGAATCAAGCGTCTGGGGTAAAGCAGGCGTTGGCTTCCTCGAAGGCGTATCCGAAGACGTGAATTAGCCATAGGAATTACGCACGGGAGGTCAGAAACCGGATTTTTGCGAAGATTCTTCGTTCGTACTCGAAGATTAAGTAAAAAACCCGGTTTCTTTGGCGGAGTGCGTAAATCCTGCCAAAAGTTTGATACAAAAGTAAGCGGTATCCCAACCGAAGGTTAACAGCATGATTCAAAACCCGGCCCAACTATCAGATGATTCTAGACACGTTGTGCAACGCCCTAGAGGATGCCCACCCCGCCATCAGGGCAAAAGCAGCAGAAGCATTGGGAAAAATTGGAGATGTTATGATCGCGCCCATATTAGTTAAAGCCCTCAAAGACACCTCGCCTGAAGTCCGTTGCAGCGTCATCCAAGCCCTCGGACAACTGATACTAAATTAGGCTTAAACACTCCCTTCATCTCTTAGTCCCCCTCTGCTCGGACGAAAGTTCGACAAGAAGCGATTTCAATCGCCGAATCTTATCCTTTCATATACTCAACCATCTGCTGTTCCAGCTTAGCCAACAACGTATCAACATCCGCCGCAGCTTCCTCAAAACAAACAGGAGGTTCCGGCTTAGGCTCAAAAAAAATCAACTTAATTTGACCTTCGCCGATCGCCAAAATCGCCACTTCCTTCTCAGGCTTGTGAGCATTCAACACCCCTAAAACTTCCTGAATATGACTTTTCACTTGACGGTTCAACTCCTCAACCGCCTCTTTCTTACAATACACAAAACGCGCAGTTTCGGCAATATCAATTGCCAAAATATCCTCGCTTTCTGCTCCCCTTTCCAGGAATAGCCCCCAAGCCAAAGCAGCCAATTCATGTTGATGAGCTTTCACAAACTTATCTAATTTGCGACGCCAGCTATTTTCGTTTGGTTTGGACTCAGGGTTATCAAATAGAAACATTTTCTCTTCTTGCTTGTATAAACTAATATCTTACGGTTATTTGTTATTGGTTATTTGTTATTGGTTATTTGTTATTGGTTATTGGTTATTA
>JANNOR010000187.1:0-15541 GCA_031399265.1 Cyanobacteria bacterium SOY_34_metabat_3
GTTTGTGTAGGCGCGGTTTCAACCGCCGGCTGTTATGTCGTTTGTGTAGGCGCGGTTTCAACCGCCGGCTGTTATGTCGTTTGTGTAGGCGCGGTTTCAACCGCCGGCTTTTATCTAGGAAATTTAATGTTAAACTTGCTAATTGAGCCACTAAAATTCGAGTTCATGCGAAATGCGATCGCCGTCGGCATTTTGCTAGGAATTGTCTGCGCCGTTGTCGGCTCATACTTAATTGTACAGCAAATGGGAATGATGGTAGACATGATTGCCCATTCCGTATTAGCAGGATTGCCCGTTGCATTTTCTTTAGGTTTCAATATTTCGATCGGCGCATTTATCTCGGGAATTATCAGCGCGATAATTATGGCATGGATTCAATCGCAATCGCGACTCAAAATAGATGCAGTTATGGCATTAATTTTGTCTACATTTCTAGCAATTAGCGTCACATTAATTAGCCTATTGCGGACGACAAAACTAGACTTAGACGGGTTTCTGTTCGGCAATATCTTGTCAGTTGCACCCGCTGACGTGCAGCAGACTTTTGTCATAGCTTTGATTATTTTGGTGGCGGTTAAAGTCTTTTACAAAGAACTGCTGTTCTATACTTTTGACCCGCTGGGAGCCCAGGCTAGCGGTTTACCTGTAAACTGGATTTATTTGGGGATGATTTCGGCGATTACGCTGACGATTGTGGCGAGTTTGCAAACTGTGGGGGCGCTGTTAGTAATTTCGCTGTTAATCGGCCCAGGAATTACGGCGTATTTATTGGTAAAAGAGTTACATTTAATGATGGGATTGGGGGCAATTATTGGAATTGCAGCTAGCGTGACAGGAATGTATCTCAGCTATTATTTTAATATGCCGTCTGGTGCGGCAATTGTGTTAGTTGTTTTTGGATTTTTTTTAGTAGCTTTGTTATTCAGTCCCAGTCAAGGAATTTTGACGAGAAAGAGAGAATAAGACGCCCGTAGGGACACGGCATTGCCCATAGGTGTCAACTTAAGCCGAAAGCCTTGAAAAATCTCGTTTTTACCGCAGTCTAGATCCCCCTAAATCCCCCTTAAGAAGGGGGACTTTGATCCATTTCCGGTTCCCCCCGACCTAAGAGGGGCTAGGGGGGATCGGGGCCTAATAGTCAAACAACAGTCTCTGACTACATTTGACCTTAAGCTGACACTAATGGGCATTGCCGTGTCCCTACATAGGCTACATATAGAGGTTCTGCTTACTTAGCTTGACAATAGGTTTCGTAAACGCCGTCAAGCAATAAGTTAAGAGCAAAAGTGGCTTTTTCAGCGGCTAACAGCGCTTCTTGTTTTGCTTCTTCAGTTTGGCAAAGTTGCAACAGCGCTTCGCGGGTTGCTTGCGAGTGCAATTCGTCTGCTTTTTCGTGAACTTTAAAAAAGCACAAAGCTGCTTCTGAATCTATGCCGTAAAATTCCTTCAAACCAGCGATTTTGGTTGTGGAAACTTCGGGGATTTGTGCTTCGTAAGCATAAAGGGCGGCTAAACCTTTGGCGGGAGATTCGCTGCGCGCTAAGTCTTTGAGAATGCGGACGGATTCGCTGGTTTTTTCTAAGTGTTCGCGATCGAGCACTGCGTTTCTGTCTAAACCCAAACCTTCGGCAAAGCGCAGCCACAATTCGGGGTGATTTGCAGCGCCTCGCTCTTCTTCTATCAGGTTTTCGAGGAGCATTTGACGAATTTTGATGTCGTCACACGCGGCGTGCGTAGCGCTGACGTAGGTGGGGAAGTTGTGGACTTGCAGGTAGTATTCTTGTGCGTACTCTTGCAGCATTGCGAGGTCGAGTTTGCCTTCGTTCCACATTTGGTAGAACGGGTGTTTCAGCAGGTGGTTTTGGTCGAGAATGCTGTTGAGTTGTTCGAGAAATTGCTGTTCGGTCATAATTGTCGATCGCCCTTGAGGATAGTGCAGCCACTAAAATGTTATAGTAATCTAGGATTTTGTAAAGAGCAAGTTTTCAATTGTTTACGTTTTTGGTTCCCTAGCGCGATCAGCCGAATCCTTTGCCGCGCATAGACTTCGACCAAACCAGAAATTCGCCGCCGCATCCGCCCCCCGCCAGAAATTGACCATCGGGATGCCATGCGAGACAAGAAAAACCGCCCTCTGCACCTTCGAGAACTTGCAGCAATTGTTCTGCTTCATCCCACAAACAAATTTGACCGTCTGCGGCGGCGGAAGCTAATAAAAATGTGGTAGGTTGAAAGGCGATCGAATTTACTACATTTTCATGTACCTCTAAAGCCCAACCTTCCCAACCGACACTTTCATCAGCATCTCTTTCCCAAACAGAAATCCCTTGAGAACTCGAAGCAGCTAACAAAGGTGCACCCAAAGCATTAGTTTTATCCGACCAAGCTAACTCCCGAACTTTCCCCGGAAAACCCTGCATTACCCACGGTTGAGAACTACCCCATTCATTAACAATTAAGGTATTGTCCATATTGCCGCAAGCTAAATATTGCCCTGACGGCGACCAAGCAATTGCACCTGTTGCGGACGGTACTGATAAGACGTGCGGGTCTTCGTCCCAGTCTTCGCCGTTCCAAACTTTAACACCTTGATAGCCGCTAACAGCCAGAGATTTAGCAACAGGATGCCATGCTAAACCGAGGATAGATGATGAATCGAAATTCAGCGTTACTTCAACCACATTATCATCAGCATTCCAGACTTGAACGCAGCGGCCCATACTGAAAGCTAACTGATTGCAGTTGGGACTCCAAGCTAATTTGTCAACCCAGACGCGCTGATTGTCCAAATTAGCAATTAATTCCCCAGAATCAGCGCGCCAAATTTGCACTTTTCCGTCTTGTCCGCCAGCAGCTAGGAATTGACCATCGGAAGAAAAAGCTAAACAATTTATTGAATTACCAGTTGCTATTTGCAAGGGCTGCAAGGATAATTTATTGATGGCTGCGACATTTCCTAGCATCACTTCTCCGGCGGCGGAACAGACTGCAAAATTTTTGTGATCGGGCGACCAAGTAATAGCAGTTATATAATCAGATAGAATTTTTTTGCCATGAAGTTCCAGCATTAGTTCATTTTTGTTTTTGTCATGAATTTGGAATGATTTAACCGCAGAGACCGCAGAGAACACAGAGGAAGAGAAGAAAGGGATGAATAATTTTCATCCCACTTTTAATTTAGATTAAACTAGACACTTCCGAAAATTTTCTGTTAATTGAGTTTGGTTTAAGTTGCGACCAATGAATACGAGTTCATTTTTCGGAGTTTCGGTGGCTTTCCAAGGTCGATCGAGTCTACCGTCGAATAACATATGCACTCCTTGAAAAACAAATCGCTTGTTTTCTCCTGCCATATTCAAGATGCCTTTTGTCCGAAAGATATCTGTGCCTTGAGTTCGCAACAATTCGCCGATCCAATCGCTAAACTTGTCACCGTCAATAGCACCAGATTCTACTATTGCTATTGATTTTACACTGGGATCGTGTTCGTGAACGTGTACGCCCAAAAAGTCTGGTTCGATTTCTAAAGCCCGGTTCAAATCAAATGCTTTTACGCCCAACAAAGCATCGATTTCTAATTCAGAATTGCGGGTGCGGTAGATTTTTGCCAGTGCATTCATGGCGCGAATTCGGTTTTCTAGTTCTGCCAATTCTTCGGCAGTTACTAAATCAGTCTTGTTGAGCAAAACTACATCAGCAAAGGCAATTTGTTCTTGAACTTCTTCTGCGTCCCAGTGCTGCCAAACGTGCTTGGAATCAACTACGGTGACAACTGCATCTAGCAGCATTTTATCCCGCATATCTTCGTCTACAAAAAATGTTTGAATTACGGGTGCAGGGTCGGCTAAACCTGTGGTTTCGATGACTATGTGGTCGAATTTGTCGCGCCGCTTCATTAAGTTGCCGATAATCCGAATTAAGTCGCCTCGGACTGTACAGCAAATGCAGCCGTTGTTCATCTCGAAAATTTCTTCGTCGGCATCAATGATCAGTTGGTTGTCGATGCCTACTTCGCCGAATTCGTTGACAATTACTGCAACTTTTTTGCCGTGTTCCTGTGTTAAAATGTGGTTGAGTAGCGTAGTTTTGCCTGCACCCAGATAGCCTGTGAGAACTGTCACGGGCACTGATTCGATCGCTCTAGCAGTCACCATACTTGACCTCAATTGTGAAATGATAACCATTATCGGTATTTTATACCATACAGGCTGGCAGTAGCCACAATATTAAATAATGTTAATAAATTGTTCGCGAGAGCCTGCCGGATTGTGCAGGTGGTGGCGAGAAACCCGGTTTCTACGAGTTTTGGGATGAGTCACGAGAAATCTAGGAAGAAACCGGGTTTCTGAGGCGTGCGTTACTAATGACAATTATTTGCCAATCATAGCTGCAATTCGATCGCGCTCGAGCTCTCGACCGATAAACACCAATTTGGTTTGCCGAAGTTCCGAAGGTTGCCAAGGTCGATCGTAAAAATATTCTATCCGATCGCCCACACCTTGCAAAACCATCCTCATCGGTTTCTGGGGAACCGCCACAAACCCTTTAATCCGATAAATTTCTTGACTTTCCATCAACGATTTCAGTTTTTTGACCAACTCATCAGGTTCAAATTGGCGATCGGCAATAAAGAAAGTCGAGTTAATATCATCATCATGTTCGTGGTCCTCCTCAGTATCGTGGTGACTCGGACGTGAATCCAAATCATCCTCAACCGCCGCATTAAATCCCAACAGCACATCAGGGTTAATTTCGCCACCGTTGCAAGGCACAATTTTCACACTCGGACGTAACTCTTGCTGCAACCAGCTTTGCACTTTCTGCTGAGTTTCCGCATCCACGCGATCGACCTTCGTCAACAGTACCATATCGGCACAGCCCAACTGGTCTTCAAACAATTCCTCGATCGGAGTCTCGTGATCCAAACTATCATCAGCCTGCCGCTGCGCCATCAAAGCATCAATATCCCCGACAAAATTACCGCTAGCAATAGCTTCGCAATCGACAACAGCAACAACACCGTCTACCGTCGCACCCGTGCGAATTTCCGGCCAGCGAAAAGCTTGAATCAAAGGCTTAGGAAGTGCGAGGCCAGAAGTCTCAATCAAGATACAATCAATTTGGTCTCGGCGCTTCAACAATTCCTGCATAGTCGGCAGAAATTCCTCTTGAACAGTGCAGCAAAGACACCCATTTGTAAGTTCTACAATATTGCTCGTGACATCTTCTCCATCGTCGCAAACTTGGCAATCGCGCAGCAGTTCTCCGTCGATACCAATTTCGCCGAACTCGTTAACTAGAACTGCAATGCGGCGGCCTTGATTGTTCTGCAATAAGTGGCGAATTAGAGTAGTTTTCCCACTACCAAGAAAACCAGTAATGACTGTAACAGGAATTTTGTGCATTGATAATTTTGTGCTTATTTGGTAATGGGATATCTAATTTTCAGGCACAGCCTGAAAACTCTTCAGTCCGCGTAGGCGGACTTCGTTTGTGTAGTCGCGGTTTCTAACCGCCGACTCTTACGCCGACTCTTATCTCTAATTTCGCAACGGCGGAATCTTCGCCAAAATGCCTTTTTTCAGAGCTTGAGGACGCTCCGACCAAGGCAACAAACCGTCCGATTTAGCATAGTATTGACCCGCGCATTCCAGCACAGCCTCGACACTTTCCGATTCATTTACAGGCAAATCACCAAACAGATAAGTGTACTTTCCAGCAGCAGCAAAAGACACAGCACAAGAATGACTGCAAGCACTCATGCACTCAACTTCTTGAATATCAAATTCATCGGAAAATTCCCAATCTTTAGCAAGTTGCGACAAATCTTCCATAAATTGTTGGCCGCCGCTTTTGCCTTCTCGCTTGCCGTTTTTCCAAACACTCGCGCAAGCAGTGCAAACCATTAGACTGTGCTTTGTACGCACAGCCGCATTAATTCCATTCATCATCCGTACCTCGCAGATGCGTTCAAAAGTGAGTTAGATATCGGCGGGCATTCTGACTTTAGAAACAACAAGTGTTTCATTACAGTTGCGGGACAGCGCCGGACTTGCACCGAACTTTCCCCGTTTCCTCTGGCGGCTGCTCCCCGCTAGAACCGATCGCAGTTTCACATCATACCGCACTTGCCGCCATTTTGGAAAAAAGTTAAGTTTGTACCATCTGAAATCTTGCACCCGCGATCGACAATCCGTAGGGGCGGGTTCATCAATAGCTTTAAATCCAGCAGACAAATTAAATAAACCCGCCCCCACCCCGCGCAAAATACCTTAAACTATATGAACGCATCCGCCGATTTTTCAACTCACGGCTATCAGATTGAAAGAGAACTCGGATACAACAGTCTCGGTGGCCGCGTCACCTATCTCGCCACAAAAATTAACACAAAAAACTCCGTTGTAATCAAGCAATTTCAATTCGCGCAATTAGACTCTAGCTGGACGGAATACGAAGCTTACGAACAAGAAATTAAAGTTTTGCAATCTCTAAATCATCCAGGCATTCCCCGCTATCTCGATTCTTTCGGGACTGACAGCGGTTTCTGCATGGTGCAGGAATACAAAAATGCCGAATCTGCGGGTAATCGCAGCTTTGCGCCGCCGGATATCAAGCAAATTGCGATCGCCACTTTAGAAATTATAGTTTACCTGCAATCTCAAAAACCGCCGATTATTCACCGCGACATCAAGCCGGAAAACTTGTTAATCGATGCAGAATTAAATGTGTATTTAGTAGACTTCGGTTTTGCGCGAGTCGGAGGCGGAAATATCGCGGCTAGCAGCGTTGTCAAAGGCACGATGGGATTCATGCCGCCCGAACAAATGTTCAACCGCCAACTCACAGAAGCATCCGACCTTTACGGCTTAGGGGCGACGCTGATTTGCTTGTTGACTGGTACCAAATCTGCGGATGTCGGCAACTTGATTGATGATAATTATAGCATTCATTTTCGACATTTAGTCCCGCCCTTGCAGCAGGGTTGGATGAACTGGCTCGACAGGATGGTAGCACCGAGATTGCAAGACCGATATCAGTCAGCGGCTGAAGCTTTAGCGGTTCTGAAATCTCTGGATGTTAGCCGTTTACCTAAAGTGAGAAGTAATCGGGATCTGCTGGAATTAACCGCGACAGGATATGGAGAAACAATAACAGGATTAATCGAAATTAGCAATCCAATTCCAGATACAATGCTTGCGGGAAGATGGGAAGTTGCCGCGCATCCGAGCGATCCACCACACACACCTTACGACCACCCTTGGATCTCGTTTGAGCCGCAGAAATTTGAGAGCAACAAGGTTGAATGTAAAATCATAGTTGATACCAAACAATTGTTGGCAAGTCAAGCTTATGAGCGCTATATCATCTTGCATACTAATTCCGAACCCGACACTTATAAACTCAAAATCAAACTCACAACAGCTCCGCTCCCCATACCAGAACTAACTACTTTATTATCTAAGGGCAGCCTGATTTTTATGTGCTGCTTAGTATTATTCACCTTTCTCTTTAATATGGGCGACAATTATGACATTGCTTTCGGTATCATTATGAGCTTAGTCTATGGATTTGCAGTTGCTGAAATCACACTCTTAGCAGAATCACATGGAAATAAAAAAACTTGGGTAGGAGGATTATTAGGATCGCAAATAGGATTAATTTTATATTTGTTGGCATTTGGTTTTGTATTTATTGGTAATTTTCCCAAATCGAGCAATACAATTCTATCAATTGCTGCCTCGATCTGGATGGTAATTGTGCCGATATTCTTTAGTTTATGTGGAGCTGCACTTGGAAGTATGATGAATAGGGCTGTGGCTATAACTCTGGCTATTATCGTGCACTTTATCTTATTTGCAATCCTTATTCTCGGGGCAATTATCGAGGGCGAGGGTTCCTGGGTAGGACTTTTTCTTGTACTAGCTAATTTGTGTTGCATGATAGTTTATACGATTTTTCAGAATCCGATCGACGAGCAGACTACCCTCAGAAGAATTATTAGCATAGAGCGCAACAAAAGAGATTTTCTAGTTACCGGATTTTGTGCTAGCTTGTTACTAGCATTTAGACTGTTTTTAAACGTTGTCGCTCAACGAGAATGGGTTGAACCAATGGAAATAGTAGCTGTAGGAGGAGCGACAATCGCCTGTTTAGCTGTCACTGCTATTCCATTACTTGAGATGAGTGTTTTTAAGCCGAATAGAATCGTTGCTAAGTATCGCAAAATAGAAGCAAGTTTAATTAAACCTTAAACAATTGCTCGCTTGTTTTACTGAGTCATTGAGGACTGAAGTCCTTACTACAAACCTTGTTGGAACTGAAGTTGTGATTGCGAAGCTATGAATGATTTTCCTGATTTTTCCAACTACGGCTATCAAGTAACTCGCGAACTCGGACATAACCGCGCTGGCGGTAGAGTTACTTATCTCGCTACTGAAATTAATACCAAACGTTCCGTCGTTGTCAAACAATTTCAATTTGCCCAGACTGGTGCTAATTGGGCGGAATATCAAGCTTATGAAAAAGAAATTGAGATTTTGCGATCACTCGATAACCCCAACATTCCCCGCTATTTAGATTCCTTCCAAACTTCATCGGGTTTCTGCATGGTACAGGAATACAAAAATGCCGATTCCCTCGCAACTTTGGGCCAGCTAACACCGCAGCGAATCAAGCAAATTGCTATTTCTGTGTTAGAAATACTCAAATACTTGCAAAACCGCGTTCCGCCTGTTATTCACAGAGATTTAAAACCGGAAAATATCTTGGTAAATGACCGGATGAATGTCAGCCTTGTCGATTTCGGATTTGCTAGAATCGGGGGGGGAGAAGTCGCCGCCAGCAGCGTTGTCAAAGGCACCTTGGGCTTTATGCCGCCCGAACAAATGTTCAACCGCCAGCTAACAGTCGCATCCGATTTATACAGTCTCGGCGCGACGCTTATTTGCTTGCTAATCGGCATCAATTCTACCGAAGTTGGCAGCTTGATGGACGATACGGGGCGGATCAATTTTAAACATCGCTTACCGCAGTTAACTCCAGAATTTCTTGACTGGCTGCAAAAAATGGTGGAACCGAATTTTAAACACCGCTATGCTTCCGCAGATGCAGCCCTCAATGCTTTAATTTCCCTGGAGGTAGTTCGCCAGCCTAAAAAATCAAAACTTCCACTGATATCAATCGGAGTGTTGACAGTAAGTGCCGCTATTTTTCTCCCGTTTATCTTGAAATCTCCTCAACTTCAACAAGTAGTTAAATCCCAACCAGAAGCCAGCGAACCGAATTTAAAACCTGTGACTCAAGTGATGTTAACTAGCGAGCTAAAATCGGAACAAATTATAGATTTTGTGTCATTAGAAAAAACACAAAAAGTCTATTTTGCTGTCAGTGTCACTAACTTGTCAAAGCAAGAATATTACGCTACTTGTAGCGTATTTGACTCTCAAGGAAAATTGGCAGCCCAGGGTCTATCTCGTTTAAGAACAACCGCAGATCGACTAAATACTTGGTGCGGGTACAATTTTACAAAGGATGCCAAGCCTGGCAATTGGAAGTTTGAATTTTCTTTAGACAATCAAACAATGACACAAAATAGTTTAAAGGTATTACCTTAAAATAGTTGTACCGGGCGGGCAGTGAATTTCTGTGCCGTCAAAAGTTGGCTGCATCGGATTGCTTCGATACCCCTCCTTTTCCGGCTCACTTTCGCAGATTGCCGAAATAGTTATTAGTTGATTGCGAACATCTTTAAATTGGAAAGCAAATACTGCTCCTATATATACTGCGCCGTAGTCTTTTTCCCCTTCCATAGAGAAATCCATAGGTATAGAAATTGCGATCGCGCTTTCAAATTGTGCTGGTTCGCGCTTATTCTCTAAGGTTTGAACTGGCTTCATTAATGATGACTGAATTTGAGTCTTATAGTTATCTGTGCTGATACCTAGTAGATCCAACCCTTCTAGGGAATCACTAAATTTGTTATTTTTTGCATAGTAATCTTCCTGCGCTTTATTGATCGAAGCCATACCTGCTTGTGCTTCCGGAGATTTCCCACTACTTGAGATTTTAATAGTGTTGAGTTTGAAATTGTAAAAAGATGCTAGTATGCCAGCCATAAAACCGCTGTAAATTACAGTCCGTACCACCAGACTGAATACTGAAACGCTGTATGTTTTACTTCTTTTATCTATATCTGTTGACATTTTTTTAAGCTGCCATAAGTTACATCTGCTCAGTGTTTGCAGGGTGCGCGCCGCACACCCTACAGACTACAAATTAAGCTGTTTCGTGCTGTTTGTGCCATGCGGGATGCCACAGCAATTCGGCAGTCGATCGCTTTTCAACCATTTCCTTCGTAATCGTACAGTTAGCCACATCCTTGCGAGAAGGCAACTCGTACATCACATCGAGCATTAACTCCTCTAAAATGCTGCGGAGAGCTCGCGCGCCGGTTTTGCGCCGATAGGCCTCCAGGGCGATCGCCCGTAGCGCATCTGGCTCAAATTCCAACTCCACACTATCCATCTTCAACAGCTTTTGATACTGCTTCACCAGCGCATTCCGAGGTTCAGTCAATATCTGCATCAAAGCTGCTTCATCCAGCGGCGAAATCACCGTCACCACCGGAATCCGTCCGACAAATTCAGGAATTAAACCAAACTTGACTAAATCATCGGGTTGTACTTGCTGCAAAATATCAGCCGCCCGCTTATCTTTTGCCGGCAAAGTCGAATTGCTGTCGCTTTCTGTTGGCTGAATAAAGCCTAAAGATTTTTTGCCCAAACGCTGTTCAACTATTTTTTCTAAACCGACAAAAGCACCGCCGCAAATAAATAAAATCTTACTCGTGTCAACTTGAATAAAATCTTGGTAAGGATGTTTGCGGCCGCCTTGGGGAGGCACGTTAACCACCGTTCCTTCCAACATTTTTAACAGCGCTTGCTGCACTCCTTCTCCAGATACGTCCCTGGTGATCGAAGTGTTTTCGCTTTTGCGAGCAATCTTGTCAATTTCGTCAATATAAATAATCCCGCGCTGCGCCGATTCGACATCAAAATCGCACATTTGCAATAGTCGCAGCAAGATATTTTCTACATCGTCACCGACATAGCCGGCTTCTGTCAGTGTCGTCGCATCGGCTACCGCAAATGGGACTTCGAGCATTTCTGCTAAACTTTGGGCTAACAGAGTTTTGCCGCAACCTGTTGGCCCGACTAGCATAATGTTGGATTTTTGCAGTTCGACATCGCTGTCAGGGTTCGTCTTGCCGCTTTCTTTGGCCTGGTCAACACTCAAGCGTTTGTAGTGGTTGTAAACTGCTACAGAAAGAACTTTTTTTGCTGAATGTTGGCCGATGACATGGTTGTCTAAATGCTGTTTAATATCTGTGGGTTTCGGAATTTGAGCTAAAACGATTTTCGATTTGTTCGTTAGCGCAGCCCTCGGAGAGGATCGACCCTGGCGTCGCGTTCCTTGTCCCTGAGACTCTCGCACCTCTGACTGGGGAATCTGTTGACCAATTGTTTTGCTGGAGTCAAAAAACTCCTCTTCTAAAATTTCATTGCACAGTTCCACGCATTCATCGCAAATGTAGACGCCGGGCCCAGCTATTAACTTGCGCACGTACTCCTGCGACTTGCCGCAAAAGGAGCATCTGAGATGGGAGTCATATTTTGACATATTTAGCCTCTTACTTTACGTTGCGGTTGCTTGTTTTGACTGCGAAGTTGCAGCGGGATCGATCGAGTGTTCAGAACAAAGAAAGGTTTCCCGATCGCACACCAAAACCAGTCAAGCTTCGCGGACTCTATTTCTAACTTAACACTTGTGAGGCATTAGTGATTAGTCATCAGTCATTCGACAGAATTAAAAAAAATTAATTTTGACCGGCCGAGTTTAGCAAACTGGCTTACCATTTTTTGTAGGCTAAAAATTTCCCAGACATAATTATTTTCACTCGATCGCCTTTTGGGTCTGTTTCTTTCTCGACATCCAAGGTAAAGTCGATCGCGCTCATAATCCCGTCACCAAATTTTTCGTGGATCACTGCTTTGAGCGGCATCCCGTAAACCTGCACAATTTCATAGAACCGATAAATCAGGGGGTCAACGGGAACCGCAGGATCTAAACCGCCTTTTAAGGGAGGTTCTGTCAAAGCCCCCGCCTCGGAGGTGTCAAGTCCTAAAGCTGATAAAATTTTTTCGGCTTCCTCAACAGATGCTGCTGCTTGACGGTAAATAACTGCTGCAATCCAAACTTCGTCGCGACCTACAATTTTTTCCAACTCGGCCAAACTAATTCCCTTAGTTTTTTTAGCAGCCAAAAGCTTTTCTGTAATTTCTGAAATTGCCATTCAATATTCTCCGACTCACTGCGGTGCAAGATATGAAATATGTCTCACATTTTGGGATTTTTGTCAATAGCAAGTTGAGAGAAAAAATAGCAGTTATCTAGCAAATGCCAAAACAGTTAGGATGTTGTTAATCGCCAAACCCATGCGGTCGATTGCTTCTTCGTTCTTGGTTCTTGCGAGTTCGATCGGACTTTTGCTGTAACTCGGAACTCGGGCAAAAGCTGGTCTCCTCAACCCCCACAACTGGCAATTGATAAATCCCCAAATAACTCTTAACTGCCCTGCGGCAATGGTACAGTTGTCAGTATATGTAGTGCAAGCTACACAAACTCTCGGCCGTCGGGCCGCCGGCTCGATCGCGCCAGCCTGACCCTCAATCCTCGATCCCGCAGCCAAAGCCCCTTTACCGCTCACCGCCGACAACAGACAAAAGTATGGAGATTCAGACCAAAGATTACAGCATCGAGTACGATCGCGCTACTCAAACAGTCACCTGCTGCGGCTCGTTCCGGCTCAGCCAGATGGCAGAATACGCGCCGATCGTCGAACTGCTCAACTCAGTCACAGACTCCGAGCCAAATACGATTACTCTAGACTTGCGAAAGCTAGAATTCTTAAATAGTTCGGGAATTAATATTGTCTCAAAATTTGTGATTAAAGTGCGCCAGCAAAAGAATATTCAAATTCTCGTAAAAGGCTCTAAACAGATACCGTGGCAGGGAAAATCGCTGAAGAACTTACAGCGGCTGATGCCTTCGCTGCATTTAGAATTGGAATAGTGAATCGAAAAAGGTAAAGATGAGTCCCGGACGCGGGTCTCGATCGCCGAATCAGGACGGCTGAAGTTAAGGGGAATAAGTCATAGTTAAGGTAGCACCAAACGGTAACAAACTTCAGAACCGATTAAACATTACCAATTGTCAATTGCTATGCAGGAAGAACCATCAAGAGAACAGCTACTTTTGGACGTTCAGCGGCTGAGTGCGGAACTTGAAAACTTGAAGCGCGAAAAGGCTGACCTAGAAATTTTGCTGGAGACTAACACCGAACATTCCGATACGATGGAAGCTCACTTGCTGGTCAAAGCTGAGTCGGCAGTGCGCGAAAGCGCAGAGCAGTTTCGGGCGATCGCCTCGGCAACTCCGGTTCCGGTATTGGTTTCTCGTCTTTCGGACGGCTTAATTCTGTATGCGAACGCTCAATTGGCTGCTCTGCTGAACATACCCCTAGCAGAATTGATCGGTCACTACACCCCCGACTTTTACTTCAATCCGGGCGATCGCGCGCACGTACTCGACGCCCTGGCCAAAAACGGACACCTCCAAGACTACGAACTCCACTTCAAAAAGTCAGACGGCACCCCTTTCTGGGCAACGATCTCGGTTCAGCCGCTGCTGTTTTGCGGTCAGCCGACGGCTTTGTGCGCCTTGTACGACCTCACCCAGCGCAAGCAAGCAGAACAAACTCTCCAAGAAAGCGAAAAGCGACTCCGCCGCCAGAGTCTGGCTTTGTTGCAGCTAGCCCGCCAGAGGACTCTCAACACCGGTGCGCTGAATGTGGGAATTCGCGAAATTACCGAGGCCGCTGCCCGCACTTTGGAGGTGGAAAAAGTCAGCGTCTGGCTTTACAACCATTTCCGATTTGGAACTAGCTACCCGACGATCGATCCTCAGCTAAATTTTACCCAGAGAGCGATCGCCCACAACCAAACAGAGGCAATCGATACAGAGGCGGAAGCCCGAGAGGAACACGACGATCGGGTGAATCGTTCTAAGTTTAAAATTCCCAACCTCAAATTAGTTTGTCTCGACTTGTACGATCGCACGATCGAAAATCATTTGAGCCACGAGTCGATATCCCCAACAGATTTAAAATATTCAATTTTAGATATCGAAGACGATACACCGGGCGAAAACTTGCGATCGGACAACGATCCAGAACCTGCACCAAACACTCCAAACTCTCTAAAAACAAATTCGTGCCACTTATCATCGATAGCGGAACATTCTGCTGTGCTACCGAATACCAGCAAGCCAAATTCATCGATTTTAAATGTAGCAATTAGGCTCGGTGGCCAGATCGTGGGCATCCTCTCTCTCGAACATATCGGCGCGCCCCGCCAATGGGCTCTGGAGGAGCGCACCTTCGCCGATTCTTTGGCCAATTTAGTAGCACTGGCGATCGAAGGATTTGAGCGCCAGCGGGCTCAGGAAGCACTCTCCAAAGCCAAAGCCCAGCTAGAAATGACTGTCGATCGGCGCACCGCTCAACTCACCGCCGCCAACCAACTGCTGCGCATCGAAATTGCCGAACGCAAAAGAGCCGAAATAGCTTTGCAAGAAGCCTTGCACAAAGCTGAAGCAGCTTCCAGAGCAAAAAGCACTTTTTTAGCCAATATGAGCCACGAGCTGCGGACACCGCTCAACGCGATTATCGGTTACAGCGAAATGCTAGAAGAAGAAGCGCTGGAATCGGGACTCGCAGACATCATTCCCGATACCCAAAAAATTTGTAACGCCGGCAAACATTTGCTGACTTTAATTAACGATATTCTCGACCTTTCTAAGATAGAAGCCGGTCGGATGGAGCTTTACTTAGAAAAATTTGACCTCGGCAATTTAATAGAAGAAGTCGTTGCAACTTTGCACCCTTTAGTCGAAAAAAATCACAATCAATTGCAAGTTTCTTGCTCTGCGAATTTGGGAGTGATGTATGCAGATTTGACAAAAGTCCGGCAAATTTTGTTCAATTTACTCTCGAATTCCCTGAAGTTTACTGACTGTGGAACCGTGCTCCTGAGTGCGACTCGCGAAGCATCCGGCGGCAGTGATTGGATTTATTTGCAGGTATCTGATACAGGGATTGGAATGTCAGCAGAACAGCAGCAGGGTTTGTTTCAACCTTTTATGCAAGGTGATGCTTCGACTACTCGCAAATACGGTGGCACGGGTTTGGGATTGGCGATTAGTCGCTTGTTTTGTCAGATGATGGGCGGCGATATCACTCTTGAGAGCGAGTTGGGTGTTGGCTCTAGTTTTATTGTTAAATTAAAGGCAAAAGTTGATAGTTAGAAGGAAGAAGGAAGAAGGAAGAAGGAAGAAGGAAGAAGGAAGAAGGAAGAAGGAAGAAGGAAGAAGGAAGAAGGAAGAAGGAAGAAGGAAGAAGGAAGAAGGAAGAAGGAAGAAGGAA
>JANNOR010000269.1:0-6154 GCA_031399265.1 Cyanobacteria bacterium SOY_34_metabat_3
CTCTTGCTGAAGCCGGTATATTTGAATTTGAAACAGTGATTGTGGCGATCGGCAATTACCTAGCAGAAAGCATTACCACCGCCCTAAACCTTAAGGAAGGCGGGGTAACTAACGTAATAGCCAAAGCTTCTTCGGAAACTCACTTAAAACTGTTGAGAAAAGTCGGCGCCGATCATGTAGTTTTTCCCGAACGAGAAATGGGCTGCTCTTTGGCCCGGATTCTTACACAACCCAGCATTTTAGAACGCTTTGATCTCGACCCAGATCACAGCATCGTTGAGTTGCTCGTTCCTGAAAAGTTTGACGGGAAAACCATCTCGGAATTAGAACTCCGGCGCCGGTACGGTTTGAACTTGCTAGCAGTCGGTCGCGCCGACAAGTTCGAGATCAATCCGCAGCCAAACGAACGCTTGAAAAAAGGCGAGGCGATGGTAGTAATTGGTTCTAATAAAGATATCAATCGCTTGCCAATTTAACTAATGCGAACCGGAAGTCCCGCACTCTATTCGTTTACAGGATGAGTGACGGGATGAAAGCGCAGCCCGAAAATAAATTGAGCGATCGCGAATCAATGATATGGTAGGTGTATCTGGACCATTATCTCCCAATGCAAAAACCAAGCTGAACGGGACGTGTTGCCAGAAAAAATATGGGTCTTAGGAACTAGGACTCCAGCCTGTGGAGGGACGGTAAGACTACTTATCTTTTCGGAGATAAAAGCACATCCCGATGAATCAGGAAGCCAGTGCTGTATGCGGAGCATTTCTAGTCTGGTAGTTCACCAGCTCGCTATTTTACTTAATCTATATAGGGTGCGCACTGCGCACCTTATGTTATTTTCGCTCGAACGAGATCGCCTTTATATTCTAATTTTTAACCGAAATATCTCAATTGAATTTCACGCATACAGCACTTGCGCAACTGCGGTTGTGGCTTCCTTTAAGAACGCAACCGAAATAATAGCCAACAGCGAAAATTTTCAAAAAAGTAGAAGCACCCAACGATCGCGATCCCGCAACAGTCGATCGCCCGCAGCCGAAAAATTCACCCTACATTCAAAATATCTTGCAAGTAAGCTTTGCCTAAAACCAGCACCGCCAAGACTAAAGCGAGTTCAACAGGCCAAGGACACACCGCCACAAACCAAATTAACGAACACACCCCAATAATTGCAGCTATCGGAGCCGGAATCCCGTCCAGCGTTCTTTCGTCAGTCCCAGCCGTCACCCACCCAGCAATCAAACAGAGGGTCAATGGAATCAAGCAACTTGCGATCATGGTTTTTACCCCATTAAATTTTTTTTACATATGGCATCTGAGCATATTGTAACGATACATCAAATATTAGGAAATGCACCATTAATTGCGATAAAATTTAAGGTTACGTAATAAATACGCTGGAGCAATACTTTTTTAATTTGTAGCTTGGGCCCTCTCCTGCTGCGGAAGTAGCTCCGCCTGCGTAAGTAGGGGGCGATTTTTATTTCAGCACTTGTGCTGAAAGCTTTCTACCTTCAGATGAATTGCCAGGTGCCGATCGGTGCAAGTTATACTGAGTGTTGCAGTCAGTTACTGTAGAGCGTGAATCAATGCAGGGCAAATTTTTTCGCAAGCCAGAATCAGAAAACAGCGATCGCGTCCCCCCAGGTCAATACCTCGCCAACGGCTTTCCCGTCCTCACCTACGGCGATACACCCTCCGTCAGGATTGAAAGTTGGGAATTTAAAGTCTGGGGATTGGCAAAACCAAAAACTTTCACTTGGTCGGACTTCCAGGCCATGCCCCAAAGCAACTTTACTGCCGATTTTCACTGCGTCACCCGGTGGTCAAAACTTGATGTACAGTGGACGGGAGTCAAAGTCACAGATTTTATGCAATACATAGAAGTCGATCCGAAAGCTCTCCACGTCCTAGAACACTGCTACGGCGACTACACGACCAACATTGCGATCGCCGACTTCCTGCGAGAAGAAAACTTTTTCGCCCACACCGTCTTCGGCGAACCCCTATCCCCAGACCACGGCGGCCCGATGCGGCTGGTAGTCCCGCACTTATACGCTTGGAAAAGCGCCAAATGGATTAACGGCCTGGAGTTTACAGAAACCGAACAACTCGGTTTTTGGGAACGCAACGGCTACCACCGCCGGGGCGAACCTTGGGCTGAGGAACGCTACAGCGGTTTGTTTTGATGCAGCTTCTACATACAGTATTTTTTGAAGGACAATCCGCTCTCGGACTCCTGAGCAATTCAGTCCGGGGCCCTCGGATCGATCGGTGGGGTTGCTTTCTTCAACTCTCAAATCTAAAATCGATTGACCGCTCCAATCTGCCCGAATCAGAGTTCGATCGCATCTTTGGGAGCTGTCACGGCCCGACCTCCCTCTAATTCAACCAAAATACCTAAACCCAACGGTCGCAGTTTTTACGTAATTTACCCGATCGATCAACTACTTTAACTCCCATACGCAAGTCCCAAAAAACAAATATTCCCAGTTTCTGGTTAAGATAAAACCCCTTTAACTTTAAGTTGACCCTGGTGCAACCGTGTTTATACGTAAATGTTTGCTGTTGAATATTTAGACTAGAGAATTAAATAAAATATTAGTAGAAACGCGACCCAAATCAGTTGGGCCGCTCCGCGCTCCAAGAACCGCGATTGCAAGGTTTCCAGCCACAATTTTTATAATTATTTTGTGTGAAGTTTGAGGGAACCAGAGCGGCAGGGACGATGCGATAGACAGCATTTGTAAAGGATGTGTAAAGTCTTGATAAAGAATCTGTCAAAATTAATATAAAGTGCCACAAACACAAACAAAGTATCCCATAATGTAAACATTAAGCTTCTCGCACAAAAGGAATCAGGTTATGAATACCAAACTCTTATCCGCACTAACAGCTACCACCGCCGCCGCCGCTCTGTTTGGTGCAAGTGCTCCAGCCCAGGCCTTCTCCTTCGGTACCAGCGGTATCACATTCAAGGAAGATACAAGTGTCAACTTCAAGTTCAAAGAGTCTCACGGTATGTACACTTCCTCTTTGGGCATTTACAACGTGAACGGTTTCGCACTGTCTAAAGTTGCCAGCTTATTTTCGGAAACTAAATCCTCAGACAACGGTGGCGCTAACGAATGGAAAGGAACTTTGGGCGATACCGTCAAGGGTTCTGGCTCGGCAGTATTCACATTCTTGGCAAATCAAGTATACACTTTGGGACTCTCTAGCGGCGACAACGGCATGGTCTACTCTACATCAGGGCTAAACCTGAACGTCGCTGATACCGGCAGCCAGCAAGCCGTGTTTGGCGCCGCCGCGCCACTGTGGAACGCACTCGGCAAAGAAACAACCAACAGCTTCCAAGCTGCCGGAAACTTCACAGACGGATTCGGTTCTCTCTCTAGTGGAGGCACGCTGATCTCCTTTGACGATCGCGGCAATAAAAACGACAAGGATTTCCAAGACTTCACCGTGAGCGCCGAAGCTGTTCCCGAACCGATTACGATGACTGGCTTGGCTCTAGGTTTGGGCGGCTTGATTAGTGCCCGCCGCCGCCGCGCTAGCAAGACAGCTTCATAATTTTTTCAATCATCACGATCTGCGAGATTCCGTTTAACAAAAAAGAATAGGATTTGGAGGCGCGCCAATGGGAGATTGGCTCGCCTTTTGCTTGATTTAAAATGGAAGATGGAAGATTTGCCTCCTCTTCCCCTCCAACATCACGCAAAATCTCTCGCTCGCGCAGCAGCTTATCATCCGTCGCTAGCTGAATTTGACGCAGAGTTGTTCCAGGAGTGCAAGTCGTACAAATTCACGGCTACGGGTTGAGGAATTATCATGCCCGATCGATCGCACTCCGCTTTAATGGCCACCACAGCCCTAGTTTTTGTCCGCCGCACCTGCGCTTGTTCCGGCAGCGTCCAATAGCGGACAATTAGATGCAAAGAACCATCGTTAATGCCTGAAATATCTACTTCTGGGGTTGGTTGCGACAAAACGCCTTCAACTTCGGAAATAGCTTTAAACAAGGTTTCAATTGCTCGGGAAGGTTCGGTATCGTAGTCTAAAATTAAAGGTAGGTCTGTTCGCCTGTGCGGCATGGCTGTGAGTACCCGCACAGAATTGGTAAGTACGATCGCATTCGGCACGATAATACGCTCTCCCTGATAAGTCATAATTTGAGTTGAACGCATCGAAATCTCTTCAACAGTACCTTCAAAGCCTTCTATAACTATCTGGTCGCCTAATTGAAACGGTTCGTGCAGCAGCATCAATAATCCCGCTAAAAAATTTTTGAATATGTCTTGGAAAGCGAAACTAACAGCTACTGAACTCAATCCTAACAAGCCGATGATATCTCCCGGACGCAAAGCCGGGAAAGCAATTACACAGGCGAGGGAAGTGCCGGTTGCCCACGTGAGAGCATAGCTACTTTGCACTAACAGCGATCGCAAAGATAAACTTTTAACGATACGTTCGGTAGCTGCTGACACTACTTGCTGGACGGATCTAGCCACCGTCCGGGTAACCAAAAGAATTACGACGGCAACGGCTAGTGACGGAACTGCCTCGATCGCTTGACCTAGCAGGTTTAATAAGCTAGTTTGGATTTTCTCAATTACTGCGCCCATTGTTTAATTTGAACTAATTTTTTTAACTAAATAATCGATCCCTGGCTAATTTATTATTTTCCCAAACCAGGGTTTTATGCTAATTTTAACAAATTAATGATATCATGTATGTCATTTATGTATTGCTTAATTCCTTCCCTAAAAAACAGAAACATGAATTTTGATTTGCCACAACTGATTAAAACTTTCGGTTATTTAGGAGTTTGGGCTATTGTGTTCGCTGAATCGGGATTGATGGTCGGTTTTTTCCTCCCCGGAGACAGCTTGCTGTTTACGGCCGGATTTGTTGCCTCTCAACCGAATAGTTTTAACATTTGGACGCTAATTTTTGGGGCTTTTGTCTGTGCAGTAGCGGGGGACAATGTGGGCTATGCAACGGGACACCGCTGGGGCCGCCGCTTGTTCCACAAGGAAGATTCGCGGCTGTTTAAAAAATCCTATTTAGAAAAAACCGAAAACTTCTACGAAAAACACGGTCAAAAAGCAGTTGTCATGGCGCGATTCATGCCACTTGTCCGCACTTTTGCGCCGATAGTTGCCGGGGTAGCGGCAATGAAATACAAAACTTTTATGTATTACAACCTAATTGGCGGGTTTTTGTGGACGTTTGGCATCACGCTGATGGGTTATTATTTGGGACGGGTAATTCCTGATGTTGACAAATATTTACTGCCGATTGTTTTGGGGATAATTGTAATTTCTTTTGTGCCTTCTATTATTCATATAATTCAAGAACGCCGCGACAGCAAAAAAGATTGAGCGCCAGGAGTGCGATTTGGAAAAATTCAAGCCAGGGCGAGTCGTGGCGAGAACACCGAAAGCGCTTAATTAGCCGATCGAACGGCATCAAAAATTCCGATCGCCCAAGTTTTGCCCGATCGAGTCAAATCCGGGAACTTGCAGCTCGATAGGTTAATCTGGTACAACTGATAGAGTTGAATAATTTCCGAGAAATTAGATAAAATGGTTGCAACATTAGTTCAGATTAAACACGAAGTCAAAGACCTGTCCCTAGCCCCCTTGGGAAAACAACGCATCGAGTGGGCCGGCCGGGAAATGCCGGTGTTGCGCCAAATTCAAGAACGCTTCGCTAAAGAAAAGCCCTTCGCAGGCATCCGAATTTCAGCTTGCTGCCACGTAACCACAGAAACAGCCCATTTGGCGATCGCCCTGAAAATGGGCGGCGCAGACGCTGTACTCATCGCCAGCAACCCCCTGAGCACCCAAGATGACGTAGCAGCTTGCCTAGTAGCAGACTACGGCATTTCCGTCTACGCCCTCAGAGGAGAAGACGCAGCCACCTACGAGCGCCACGTTAACACAGCCCTCGACCACCGTCCAAACATCATCATCGACGACGGTAGCGACGTAGTAGCAGCCCTAATCCAACACCGCCCCAACCAAATTTCCGACTTGATCGGAACCACCGAAGAAACCACCACAGGCATCGTGCGTCTGCGCGCGATGTTGAAAGATGGCGTGTTGACTTTCCCAGCAATGAACGTCAACGACGCCGACACCAAGCACTT
>JANNOR010000320.1:0-15357 GCA_031399265.1 Cyanobacteria bacterium SOY_34_metabat_3
TCTGGAATTCAATAAGCATCTACTTTCTACCTTTATTGATAAGTTAGATTTAGACCCGGATTTGATTTTAAACCACCCTAACCTTCCTTCAGTCTTGTCTTATGGTACTTTGGCTGCTTAAAAACTGTCCGGAGTATTGTAGTAAGGACTTCAGTCCTTAGTTAGAAATTTGGAGGGACTTTAGTCCCCACTACAAACCTTAATCTAACTATAGTTTCTAGCTTAGACTTAGCTGCTGCGGGCGATCGCCTATCTTAAGTCAGATATCTGCTTGAGTACATCGCACAGCAGAAAGTGTGTATTACTCAGCCATAGATTCAAGCAGACGACCAACTACAGGGTCAATCTGCCAGTAATCCTTACCATCTTGCTTCTGATTTCCTAAATGCGAGACGAGACTGAGGAGATCCGCCCATCTAAGGGTCTGCTTGACAATTTCAGGCGATACATCATCAAGAACCTCAATTAATACCTCAACCGCTACTGCTTCTCCCCATTGGGCTAAAGTTCTCATCACCAGTTTTCTTTGAGGTTCGCAACCGTCAAAGCCCATTGAATTAATTAATTTGTCAGAGTTATTAAATTGATTCTTCAGTTGGGCCAAGGAATCTTGCCAGCAATGCGGATTAGCTTGAGCAAATTGATAGAATTCTTGCAGCAGGTTTGACCAATTTCCTGTAACTGCCGCAATCTTTTTTCTCACTTCTAGTTCGCTGGGCAAATTAGTATCTTCCAACCAATGTCGCAGGGCAGCATCGTGCCAAGGTTTGAGGCTGAAAAATCTCAGATCCTTAAAGGAATCAAAACCTGTCCAATTATGAATAACTAACTGCCAAGCCTTCTGAGGATCGGCGACAAAAACAAGCTGGATAAACGAGTCTTCTTTCTTCAATCTTTTGATTTTCTTAATTGCCTCATCAACCCAATCCTTACTCCAAGAAGTGGTAGCTGATACAACAACGAGCGTCGTGGTATCTTTCTTGCGACGGTTACTAATTCCTGTCAAATGCTGGCTGAAATCCGATCTGTCTGAGAGGTTTTCTAAATAGTGAACTTTGCAACCCTTCTTACTAAATGCTGCTTCCATAAAAACTCTCAAATCGTCAATTCCTGCGGCTTGGCAGCCAAATATAATAGAGACACCATACTCCCGGCGCAGCAGCTCTGATTCCTGTTGAACAGTTAAAGGACTGCGCCGGGAATCAGCTTTATTTTTAACGAAAAGAGGAGACCGAAAAGTAGCAGGTTCGTATTCATGTGGAGGTTCGCGGTGTCTCAGAAGTTCTGCTTCAATTTCTGGTTGCGTACCCATAAGCAAGGCTAAATTAGAACTTCTCAGAGTGAAGTAACCTGCATTAGTTGCTCGTAAAACTCCTAATCCAACCATTTCTTCTAGTAAAGCAAGAATTTCATCTTCCGATGACCTTCCCGCGAATCCCTCAGACCACCAATATAAGACTTGTTCGCGAATCCAAAATACAGAAAACCCATCCTCCATGCCTGTTTCATTCTCCTGAGAACCATCAGCAATCGAGTAGGCAATTACCTCGTAGCGCGGATCGAGTCCCAGTGTCAACTTAAAGCGATCGCGAATATTATTGCGAAGGTCTTGACTTTGATAAGCTTCTTCTACATGGCGAGAAGCGATCGCGTAAGGCGGACTAATTTTAGGATCGAAAGTAGGGATATCTGGGTTAGTGATGTGCTTGAGTAACTGCTCGCAATAAAGTTGAATCAAGCTCGGATAATAGTTAGTCTGCCACAGAATGCGCTGGATTAAATCTGGCGATTCAAAACGATAGCCAAGACTAGCCAGCGGACGTTCTACCAAAGCTGTTGCGGCTCGCATTTCACCATTATTCAGCAGAGGTCCAATGCAGATCGGCGTGCCAAAGTGAGCCAGGGGGTGGTTGGCTTGTCTAGTAGTTCTCAGAACGTTGTGCAATCCGGCAAAGACTACCTTAAAACGTCGGTTAGTTTCCATCATTAATTTTCTGAGTTCATCGCAGCGCAGAAAAGCCTCATTACCATCGGCTTCCAGGAAATTATCTGCCTCATCCAACAACAGCAAAAAGCGCCGCTGCGTGTCGAATTCCAGCCAACTTTTAATCCGCTGCAAGCTGCTTTCGCGGACGGAATTGTGCCGATTAGTATCGGAAATTTTCAATTTATCCAATTCTCCGTTTAGTAAGTCCCAAATCTTATCTAAAGCTTGGTTGCGTCCAATTTCTTTAATATCCAAAAATAGGGCATTCCTTCCCACCTCGGTTGCGTGAAAAGTCCGGTGTACATACTTAAGCAAAACCGTTTTACCTAACTGGCGACCTCCATAAATCAAACAAGAACCAAGAGGATCGATTATGGATTCCCGTTCTCGTACTCGCCCGTAAAACATCTCAGGCGGAACCTCTCCTGCTGCGGTTTTATAAGGTTCTAGGAAAGTAAAGGGTAAGGTGCAGTCAAACAATACAGGTAGGCGTGTTTTTTGTTCTCCGCAAAGGTAGAGCATCAGCACGTCATCTATAACAATGAAAGTGCTCCGACGCTGCCGGCACAAATCAGCCAAATCTCGGCGTCTCTTGACGGTCATTTGCCCAAAATGAAAGACGAAAATCGACCCTCCCAGAGCAGTGTCTCCAACGGCATTGAGGAGATCCTGTTCGTTCGGTCTATCCCATACGCAAAGAATGCGGTAATGACCGTTCGCGGCTGAACCATAGGCAGATACAGGACAGCGATTTGGGTCAGATATCGGCTCAGAATTAACGTCAATCCAGGTATATTGTCCTGATTTTTTAAATGTAAGAGATTTTATATTAAAACCGAGGTTGCTGAGAATTTGATGAGCATCTTTCTCTGTGGCTTGATTCCTTCCCTTGGCTGCAAACCAAGCATCGAGCATTTCAGCGGCTTTTTTAGCTTGAGCCCCCTGCGGCA
This sequence comes from Cyanobacteria bacterium SOY_34_metabat_3, assembly GCA_031399265.1. Taxonomy (GTDB): domain Bacteria; phylum Cyanobacteriota; class Cyanobacteriia; order Cyanobacteriales; family Microcoleaceae; genus Microcoleus. Next base: position 2,938 of record JANNOR010000320.1, read on the forward strand.
TCTTAATTTTGGCGATACTTTTCCCTTTAGAAATGTCTGCAATTAGCTCTTGCTTTTTGTACTCTTGAAGCACTTTTTCGATCGCAGCATACTTATCCTCAAAGAAGTCTTTAAAAGCATCTCTCTTTTTTTCTTGTTCAGGAAGCGATCGCCCCTTTTTCAGCATATCTATATATTCCTCGGCCGTCAGGATATCGCCTCGATCCAATACACTGCAAATTCTGGTACGATCGGCATCTGCTATACCTGTTTGCTGAAGACTCTCTAATTGCTCGGATACTCGATCGATCTGTTCCTGCCGCTTGGCATTAATTCCTTCACCGATCGCCCGAAGCAGGTCAATTTTTCCGGAAAACAGCCTGGTAGTTTCCAGAGCATTTTTAATGCTTTGAATCTGCGCTGCATAAGCAGTTCTATCTGTTTCTCTTAGTAAACCAAAAGCTACGGCACTTTCAAGCTGTTTGCTAGTAGTCTCGACCTGCGCTTGCAAAATTCCTTGACACTCTTCAATCCGATTATTGCGTTCGTCCTTTAGCTGAGCGAGGTCTAATGTTGATTCGGGATTATGTTCGAGATATTCGATGATTTGCGCCGTAGCCTCGTGATTTCCCACAGTTGTTAAACTACAGACATAACTTTGCAGATCGAATGCTTGTTGCCAATCCCAAATATCATTTTTGACTAACTCCAAAATTCCATCTATACCCGCTTCAGGATTCGCCATGTCCAGTTCCCAGGCATCGTCGATCGGGATAGATGGCATTCTCAACAGATCCGCGTGCAGGATATGTTTTAGGTAAGGTTCTGCCGTTGGCAATTCAGTATCTGGATCGAAGAGATTGCCGATATCTTTGACAGCTTTTCGGCAACAGGCGATACCAGCTAAAATAAACACCGGAGGTTTTGTCGCCTCAAAGGTATCCAATTCTTGAAGAACAATATCTTGAAGCTTCTCAATATCTTGTTTTAACAGTTTGGCTTCTTTCTGAAGATAATTGTCTTTTTTATCTAAGCACGATTCCTGAATCTCAATCCACTTTCGCACTAAATCAACAGGTTCACGAACGCGATCGCGAAACTGAATCACGGCTTTCCCCATCATGGAGTCACGGCGACTGCTGCGAATTTTACGATCGGTCTTCTCAATTTCAGAGTCGATCTGGGATTCGTCAGACAATTGATTGACTTTCTGCTTGAGTGCTGAAAGTTTACTCAAATCTTTTTGAAGTACAGGAAATACTAAAGAGTGAATCAGTTCGTCAGGCTTCAACCAATCTTGCCACACCTTCTTCGCAGGCGGGTAAATCATATCTTTTTTCTGTGCTTGAAACCACCAAGCTTCGATATTTTGATGCAATTCGTCTAAAGATTTTTGTACGTCTGCTTGGTCTTTAGCTTTCTTGATGGCTTTGATATCCAGAGCCCGCTGACCATCGCCGTATTTAGCTATTATTTCGCAATAATCGTATAGTTTTGCAAGTCCAGATTTACCGAAATGAAGCTGCTGGAGAAGGTGCTTCGCACCTGTATTTGGGGCTAGTAAAGACGGTCGCATTGCTGCTGCGGCTAAGAGCAAGCTTGCAGCTTGATTCCATTCACTTTTGTCTGGTAATGAATAGCTGGCGGTGTAACTGGTGAAGTCATCTTTAAGCAGATTTGCAAGTTTTCCATATCCTACATCATAGCGCAGGTTTTGTCCTAGCAATACTGCTCGAATTAACTGCGGTGGCAGGTGCGGTTCAAAGTTGGAGTATTGTTGTTCAAAGCAGCGAGCTAAATGAAAGGCAAGGCTGAGTTTATCTTCAAGAATCAGCCGCCAAACTAAGTCGCGCAGAACTGTTGGGCGTTCTATATCGGGGTCATCCAAGATGGATTGAGCGATTGTTTGAGCGGTATCATTGCGCGATGAGCTGTAAAGAGGCTGTTTTTCTTCTCTTTTTTTATTACCCTGATTTTCTACTTCTTTTCCTTGCTTATTTTCCGAATCTTGCTGATTGATCTGAGTTGAGGTTGGCAGTTCTATTGGTGGAATATCTAGGATATTTTCAGTGGTTGGCTGCGCGATCGCCTCCTCTGTCAATACTGCGTTTAACTCTGCTGCGGGTAGTTGTTCGAGAATAAGCACAGTTTCAGATTCCGGCTCATCAACTAAGGAAGTTTCGTCTAAGTTATTGTTAGTAGAAACAGCAGGCAAATCTGGTACTGCTTCCGCCTGGAGCGTCAGTTTTCCTCTCCCTGCTGCCCTCGCCAGAGTTTTTCCAAATGATGCTGTTACCGCATCCTCTAAGGAATCTAAACGTTCGTCATCTGCTTCTTCCCATTCTGTAATTAGTATTAGCAGTTTGGAGAATGGATGATTGCCATCAGCCAAGAGTTGGGTGTCGGGATGCAAGTCAGACTCCTGGGATTCGGAGATGGCGCGTTGAAGTTCGCGGGCTTTTTCCTGACATTCCAGCAATGACTGAAAATTGCTCTCTACTCGATGGGCGATCGCTAAAATTCGTTCCAAAACCCTCAAAGCAGAGTCGCGGACAAGGGCGATCGCACTTTTTTGCTTCTCTGCCAAATCCACACGCTCAAGTACAGACTTGATATCTGCTAAAGAACCAATTTCCTCAACTTTCAGCGTTGTCGATACTGCCAAATATTCAGCCACTTCTAGCACCTTGTCGCGAAGCTGAATAAACTTTTTATGGGACTCATCAAGTTCTTGAATCAGCTTTTGAGATATAGGTATACCAGGGTTTAGCAACTTTCGGCTCGCCTCTGACAGCCGTTTCTCTAATTGGGAAAAAACATCTTCTAGTGCGGTGAGTTGTTTGAGTAAGTCTGCTGAATTTTGTTTCATCGGTTTAATCACTTTATTCAAGTCATTTTCTGTCCGTTCGGCAATGTGGAAATTATGCTCGTTCAAATTTGTATAAGTGAGATTGTTTTCATTTTCATCGGCACTCGACAGGTAAGTTTGAGCCAGCTTTGTTTGTTCTATATTTGATTCTTCTATGAAAGTGTTAAAAGGAATTAATGGTTCGGTCATATTCGCTGTTTCAACTATTTTATCACCAACAGGCTCCTGTAAGAAAGTGTCGCAATGGGTGCGAGACAAGTTTTCTGGAATGTTGAACTGTCTGGGCTGCATCGGTTTGGCGATCGGTCTTTTTGTCTCAGTTTGATAAATTGGTGTAGGACGAATATAATCTTTTAAAATGCTGTTGCGGTTGGGATGGCGCAATCTTAGTAAAGCCTTAGCCTCAATTTGCCGAATCCGCTCGCGGGTAACATCAAATATATTGCCGATTTCCTGTAGACTTTTCTCGCGGCCGTCATCCAATCCGAATCGCATCCGAATAACGTCACGTTGTCGAGGGGTCAGAGTATCTAAAACGCTTTCTAAATCTTCGCAGAACAAATTTTTAGATGCTTGTTCCTCTGGTGTTTCTCCATCGCATTCAATCAACTCTCCCAATGTACAGTTTTCACGATCACCCATTTTAGTATCTAAGGAAATGATAGATTTAGCAGATTTAATAACCAATCGCAATTTGGTAATTGTTATCTCCATTTTAGTAGCGATTTCTTCTTCGGTAGGCTTGCGACTGATTTCTTCAGAAAGCTGTTTGGTAGTTTTCTTAATCTGCGAAATAGTTTCATAAACGTGAACTGGTAGGCGGATAGTTCGCGATCGATCGGCAATAGCTCGCGTAATTGCCTGACGAATCCACCCATATGCGTAGGTGGAAAACCTGGTTCCCCTTGTGCAATCAAACTTTTCTACAGCCTTGATTAAACCCAGATTTCCCTCCTGAATTAAGTCTAAGAAATCCAGCCCTCGATTTTGATATTTTTTAGCAATTGAGACTACCAGCCGCAAGTTAGACTCTACCATTTTGTCTTTCGCTTTTCGGCTGCCCTCTAATTCTAACTCAGCAATTATACGAGCTAGTTCAATCTCTTCGTCAGCTTTGAGCATGGGAAATCGACCGATTTCTTGCAGGTAAGCGCGAAGCGAATCTGACGGTAGACGCTCTTTTTTAAATTTGATGTTGTCAGGAATAGTTTTATGCCAAGCTTCATGAAATTCGTCAAAGTTCCTAAAGCCGTGATTTTTATACAACTGTGCTAAAGAAAGATCGAAGATAATTTTTAAATTGGAATTTGTAGGACTGGCGAATGGGATATCTTTAATATGTTTGACTTTTTCCAATACATCTTCAGATTCATTGTGTTTGTTGGCGCGGCGGTTGATAATAGATAAAGTCAGATTTTCTCCATGCTGAAAAAGAACGATCGCGGGCATCGGTAAAATTTTATTAATATCGCGGATAATCCCGTCAAGTTGTTCTATAGTGTACGCACTCCTCCGCAGTGCGATCGCGAAAAACAAGTAGGAAGTAAAAAAGGCACTCTCACCGCTAGTAGTATCAAATCCGACTAACAGGTCATTATCTGCAATTTCTATCTCGGTAAACTGGAAGAGAAAATCAACCGACAGCCATTCCTCTAAGAGAGCTTTTTGGAAGTTGAGCTTTTGATCTATGTCAAAACTCGCAATAAAGTTATCCGAAGTAGTGGGATAAAATTGACTCGTTCTGTCACTTCGGTAGCCAAGAGCAAAGAACAAATTACGGGCGTTATCGGCTAGTTTTCCCTTGGCAAAACTACTTAAAGCTTGGTTAATAGATGCTTTGGCTTGTTGTTCGCTGACGCTCATTTAATCACCAGCCAGGTGATCAGTTCAAAATCCGTTGTTGCTTTAACCTGATGCACTTGTTCAACCAACACAGCACGGGGGCTAGACAGCAGGTTGCCGATGAGCCGCTTGTTGTAAATACCTGCAATTGAATCAACCGCCCCCTGAAGCAAATCGTTATACAAACTCATATCAAATCCGTTGTTAGTTTGTCGATCGAACAAGTTGCACAACTCTTCATAAGGAACACTACACCCCGCGCACAGCAACTGATATATTTCAAGTATTTGTTTGGGTTGAGCAAAAGTTAATCGCACTTCCTGATTTTCCCGCACGTAAACTACAAAATATGGTTGCAGCGGGTTGACGGTTTTATTATCAAGAGAATCGTCTTTCTGTTTGAGGCAAAAAATTACTCCCGGAGTAATTATCGGGTACTCCGAGTTAGTTGGAACTACTGCATAGAGTCCTAAAGGGGCATCTTGCAGTAGTTTGCGGTTGCTCTCAATGTATTTGGCCAGTTCCATTCGGAAATCATCGAGAGTGAATTCCGTTAGGGCTACACTCTCCGTGAAATCTTCGATATCCAGCACCTCGTCTCTCAATCGCAGCAACTGCTTGTCGCGGTATTTCAAATCACTCTCAATCAGTTCTTGAATCTCCTTTGTCTCCAGCAGGTTATCCTCAAATGTACCAGCCATGTCGGCTAAAGCCATCCGTGCTTCTACTCGATTTTTCAGATTGATGTATTGATCTAAGTCCTCTGTCGGCCAAAAATTAATTAATTGTACGGTGTGGTTGGGGCTGCCAATGCGATCGCACCTACCGAACCGCTGGATAATTCGGACTGGGTTCCAGTGGATGTCGTAGTTAATCAAATAATCGCAATCTTGTAAATTTTGTCCTTCTGAAATACAATCTGTGGCAATTAATAGGTCAATTTCATCGTCTTGCCGCATAGATGGAATTTGGGCGCGTTTCTTGGCGAACGGCGAAAAATTTGTCAGGACATGATTGAACTCATTTTTGCCAAAGGTGGTCTTATTTTTCGCCGAACCACCAGTCACCAAAGCTAAGTTAATTTTCAAGTCTACTGTTGCCCATTCCCGCAATCCTTCGTAAAGATAGACAGCCGTATCTGCAAAGGCAGTAAAGACTAAAACCTTGCGATTTGGTTTGCCATGCTTGTTAGTCGTAGGATGCTTGACTTTCTCGGCGATCAGTGCTTTTAACTCAGCCAGCTTGGCATCGCGTTCAACAGAAATGCTTTGGGCAGAATTGTAAATTTTTTTAAGCTGTTCCTTGTCGTTTTTGAGGTCTTTTAACCAGGTTTCGACATCGAGGTGCGCCATTTGAAATATCAGCTTCTGACCTACTTGCATGGCATCTTGCAACTCTTCATCGTCCAAGTCTTGAATCATCAAATCGCTAAAAGTTACTGTCTGGTTAGCGTCGCGAGATTGCTGCAATTGCTGAAATTTTTGAATTTTAGTCTCTAGATATTCAATTTTGTTAATCGTGCGCTCCATTGTCAGCGCAAAGGAACGGATGGAGCTTTCTAAGCGTTTAAGGAAATTGACTTTCATCATGCCGATCAAACAGCGTTCGCGATCGCTCTGTTTGAAATTTCGCACTCCTTTATTTTCATACACCGAACGGTAGGGCGGCAGGACATATTTTGAAGGGTTGAATAGCGAGAGTTGATATTTATAAATTTCGCTGTTAAGCTGTTCGTAGGACATGAACTCACCCTTTAGGTCAATCTCAGGAAATACCGAGATGGGTTTGAGCCGTTCTGGAAAGCCGCCTAATTGGGCGATCGCATCTTTGTAGTATTTTTGAATGTGCTTGCGCGATCGGGCGATCGTCAATTCGTCAAGCAGTTTGAAGAAAGCAGAACTAAGTTCTTCCAGCAGTTCGCTAGTTTTGCGATCGCGACTTTTCTTGGCCCACTTGGTAAATTTCCCCTGAGCATCAGCCAGTGTATCGCGCAGACTGGCAATTCCCAGCGATTCCCGAAACGCAGCGTCGCTACCTTCTGTGATAAAATAAAGTTGATTCCGCAAATCCTTTAAATCATTGTTAACCGGAGTTGCTGATAAGAGTAACACTTGAGTTTTGACACCGCTCTTGATAATATCATCCATCAGCCTTTCGTAACGACTCTTTCTAATTAGATTGCCAGATTCGTCCCGTTTACTCTTGATGTTGTTGCGGAAATTGTGCGATTCGTCAATAACTACCAAGTCATAGTTGCCCCAATTAATCCTTTCTAAATTAATGTCCCCAGAGTAACCGGAATCGCGACTCAAGTCGGTGTGAGATAGGACTGTATAGTTAAAGCGGTCTTTAACCAAAAGATTGAGATCGCTATTGTTCTGTGCTAGATATACAGTCCAATTCTCCCGGAGTTTTTTGGGACACAGAACCAAAACTTTTTCATTGCGAAGTTCAAAATATTTAATCACTGCTAGAGCTTCAAATGTTTTACCTAAACCAACGCTGTCAGCAATAATACACCCGTTATATCGTCGGATTTTATTAATAGCAGCCTTAACTCCGTCTTTTTGAAATTCAAATAGAGCTTTCCAGATTTCTGTATCAAATAGGTGTAGCTGTTCGCTGAGAATATCGCTTTTTTCTAGGTCATCGAGGAATGTCTCGAAGATATGAAACAGAGTTTTGTAGTAGATAAACTCAGGAGAATTGTTCTGGTAAAGTTGCTCTAGGTACAGCAGCACATCTTGTTTGACATCTTCGATGAGTTCGGCATCATTCCAGAGTTCATCAAACCAGGCTTTAAGGTCGCGGGTATCGCGTTTACTATCTACTTCTAGGTTGAGTTCAATATTGTTATATTTCGTACCTAATCCCAGTCCCCGCACGGTAAAATTAGAACTGCCCATAATAGCATTTTCAGTTCCGTTATGAGCAATCTGATACATTTTGCCGTGCAGTAAATTAGATTGCTTTACCGACCGTATCTGGACTTTTTTTTCAATCCATTCTGCACATTCTTTCGCAACCCGTTTTTGCTGCAACCGATTCTGTAGCTGCAAGCCCTCATCCTCAATTTGGAACGCCTTTTTATCAGTTTTACTGGGGTCAAGGGACTTGATGAAGCGTGGTTCGCCAAACAGAAATTTCAAGCTTTTAATACCTAGAAGTTGTTCCTTCAAAGCATCAAAAGCATAAATTGTAAAGTAAGCAGAAACAATTGACAAGGTTGAGTTTTCCTCGACCTTGGCTTTCAAAAAATTGCCCACAGTTCCGCGATGACGGTTGTCTCTAATTGCCGATTTTGGGATAGAAGAATCATGCTGTGACATAGCCTACCTTTATGCGGTTGTTGCACTTGGGTATATTCTACATCTTCCACGATTCTTAGGAACGGGCCGGAGATCCCGTTCCACAACATATACTGATCTTGTACCAATCAACTCCGTAAACGACCTGACCTGAGAATACTAAGAATCAACCAAAAACCCAAAAAACTCGCCGCCCCAAACAAACCGTTGCTCAAAAAAGATAATTGAGCGGTTTGCGCGTTAGAAGAAATAATTGCCGCCCCGATAATCAGCGAACCCACGACAATACTAAAAGAAAGTCGGTTCGCAGAATCCCCCAAAGTGCGGCGCAGCGGATCGAGTTCTTTTAGGGTCAAATTCCACTTCAAAGTTTCGGAAGTAACTCGCTCTAAAAGCACTTCTACTTGTCGGGGAGATTGCAAAGATAAGCTTTTTAGATCCAGCGCAGTTCTCAGCAGAGCTTGCACCGGGTCATCTCCGAATAACTGACGTTGAAACATATCAGTCATCAGCGGTTTGACTTGCTCCACAATATTAAATCTGGGATTGAAAGAACGCGCTACTCCTTCCAAGTTAGCTAGAGTTTTTGCATACAAACCGAGGTTGCTGGGGAGTCTAATTTTATTTTTTCGGGTGATTTCCAGCACTTCATAAAATATTTCCGACAAGTTCATTTGCGACAAGCTGACATTATAATACTTGCGCAGCATTCGAGCCAAATCGTTCTCTAGATTAGCCAAACTCGCAGGCTGAGCAAATTCTGCCATTTCTAAAGTTAATTGAGCGCAGCGCTGTGCGTCTAAATCGACAATTGCCAGCAACATTTCTGTCAGATTCTGCTGGGTGCGCGGGTCTAATCTGCCGACCATACCGCAGTCTAGCAGGGCAATTCGACCGTCTTTGAGATAAAATAAGTTGCCGGGATGCGGGTCTGCGTGAAAGAATCCATCAATATATAATTGCTGGAAGAAAACGCGACAAAGCAGTGTTGTAATTTCTTCGCGTTCGGCATTTATATCTCCTTTATGGTGAATTCCTTGCAAGTCGCCTAACAAAATCGGGACTCCGTTCAGCCATTCCATTACTAAGAGTTTTTTTGTAGTCAACTCCCAGTTAATTTCTGGTAGGACAACTTGTGTGGGGTCAAACCATTTACTTTTAGATAAGTTGCGGCGCAGTTCATCTGTATAGCTGGCTTCTTGAATGAAGTCTAATTCTGCACGCAGGGCGATCGCAAATTCTTCTGCTAATGCCACAATATCGTATTGTTGACCGAAGTCTGTGAGCATGACAAGTTCTGCCAAACCTCGGAGCACGGCGATGTCTTGTTCGATGACAATATCGATACCGGGGCGCTGAACTTTTAGGGCGACTTCGCGCCCGTCTTTTAAGGTAGCTTTGTGGGTTTGGGCGATCGAACCTGCGGCGATCGCTTGAGTGTTAAATTTAGCGAAGGTATCTTCGATCGACTGTTTGAGTTCCAGACGCACGATTGCTTCTACTTGCGACCACGGTACGGGCGGTACTTCCGCTTGTAGGGTGGAAAGGATTTCGATATAGCTAGCCGGCAAAAGGTCGGGACGGGTACTCAGCAATTGTCCCAATTTGACAAAAACCGGGCCTAATTCGACGAGAATGTTACGGAGAACTGCTGGAGTCGGGAGACTAGGTGCGTCGGTTTTGCGGCCGGTGAGGAGACTTTTCATGTAGTCCCAACCGTTGCGGAAGACGACCTCTAGAATTTCTCCTTTGCGAGAAGTGTTTTGAACTAGGCTGAACAAGGGGCCTCCGGGTCGATCGGGCTTAAGGACTCTACACTTACTAGGATAGCGCTGTTGAGCAGGCTGACCATTGTCTTAAGGAATAGCTTTGAAGGATGAGAGGGGGAGAAGTTCGTAGTGAAGAATTTAGTCCTTGTTCTAGAATCGGAAAAGAGAGGACTAAAGTCCTTACTACGAACCAGTTTTTTAGTGTTAGCCTTACAATAAATCCTTCAACTTCTCATCTTCTCCCAACACTTTAATCACCTGTTTTATCTCCTGCGTCCTGTCTTTTTTCACAATCAAAGTCACATTACCATCTCTGACAACGACGACATCTTCTAAACCGATGGTGACGATAACTTCGTTCTCATCCGCTGCATAGAAAATAGCGTCTTTAGTATCAATGCCGATGTGTTTTGCTAACTCGACATTCGGCTTGTCTCCTTGCAGCAAACGGGCGATCGCATTCCAATCACCCAAATCGTCCCAACTAAAGCCTACAGGCAAAACACAGGCTTTTTGCGTCTTTTCCATCAGCGCGTAATCGATGCTAATTTTCGGCAATTCGGAATAAGCAGCAGCGCCTTTCGCTGACAAAGCTGCCATCATTTCTGGCACATAATTCCGCAATTCTGTCAAAACTGTTCCGACTCGAAATACAAAAATTCCGCCGTTCCAGCTAAATTTACCGCTAGTTACAAACTCTTCGGCGGTGGTGCGATCGGGCTTTTCGGTAAACCTAGCTACGCGATAAGCTGGAAAACCGCCAAAATTGCCAATTTCCTCGCCTTGTTCGATGTAGCCGTAGCCAGTGGAAGCATAACTCGGTTTGACTCCCAAAGTGGCGATCGCACTTTGATTTCTCGCCAATTCCGCCGCCGCCTCCAAAGTCTTGACAAACTCCTCCGGTTCCCCAATCCAGTGATCCGCTGGGAAAAACCCAACAACTGCATCTTCGCCGTAACGCTTGGCAATTTCGAGCGCACTCCAAGCCACCGCAGGCGCAGTATCGCGGCCTTCCGGTTCCGCCAGCAAGTTCTCAGGAGGTAGCAGCGGCAATTGTTCGCGCACTCCCGCAGCCAGCATTTCCGATGTTACTACCCACAAATCATCCCAACCGTTACCTAATGTTAATAGTCGATCGGCTGTGGCTTGCAGCAAACTTTTGCCACTACCGTCGAGACTCAGAAACTGTTTCGGGCGCTGTTTGCGACTCAGCGGCCAGAAGCGTTCGCCTTTACCGCCGGCGAGGATTACGGGAATTAAGGTTTTGGTCATGGTTTGAAGTGAAATGGTTCTGATCTATTTTGCCTGACGGCTTATAATTATGGAGAGAATTGTTGGTGCCTGCTGGTAAGAGCGATCGGGCTATATTTTTTGCCTAGTTTCCGTGAATGGGTAGGTGTTAAAATAGGGGTATCAAATTTTTTGGCTGAAACTGATGTGTGGCAATGGTTTGATACCCCTAGTCTAAAAAAAAGATTCACGGAAAGTCTGGAAGCTTTACAGGATAACGTTTTGGGGTGAGTATGGAAAAGTGGGGATTGACAAGTCGAAGAGTGGAATGGTACTTTGGTTTGAGATTCACGGAACTGCACCTTGAAAACCAAATACAGCAAGGCTTCTGAAACGGGCGGCCGGAAAATACCTAAAACCCTATCAGGGATTGAAACTGACGGAACTGACCAACCTGTCTTTATTCGCTCAGCCGGAAAATACCTAAAACCCTATCAGGGATTGAAACAAACGGTAACACGTATTCTGGTTGCTGGTAGTCTTTGGCCGGAAAATACCTAAAACCCTATCAGGGATTGAAACTCTGCTGCTGTTTCTGCTTTGTTAACTATTGTTGCTAATGTGCCGGAAAATACCTAAAACCCTATCAGGGATTGAAACTGCAGTCATCCCCTTCGCTGACGATGAACTGATTGAGCCGGAAAATACCTAAAACCCTATCAGGGATTGAAACCTCAATATCCAATCCCTCAAGCAACCCGAAAGTCTGGCCGGAAAATACCTAAAACCCTATCAGGGATTGAAACTTTCTGGCTCTTTAACAGGCTCTGGTACTTTGCGCCGGAAAATACCTAAAACCCTATCAGGGATTGAAACACCAACTGATCCACGAAGTGATCCAGGCTCCGCCCTTGCCGGAAAATACCTAAAACCCTATCAGGGATTGAAACAGGCGATCGGCATTCGCTGGCAAGATATAGATTTCGGGCCGGAAAATACCTAAAACCCTATCAGGGATTGAAACATTCTGGCAAATCGCCCCGCAAACAATAGACGAGCCGGAAAATACCTAAAACCCTATCAGGGATTGAAACACTACTGGTGATTGAACAAAAGCTCTATATAGTCCCAGCCGGAAAATACCTAAAACCCTATCAGGGATTGAAACGATATGATAAACACTTCAACTCCTTGGGGTCTCGGTGGCCGGAAAATACCTAAAACCCTATCAGGGATTGAAACGGGTCGCGTCATTCCGGCGATCGCATTCAGCAGCACAGCCGGAAAATACCTAAAACCCTATCAGGGATTGAAACTTCCTGGTAAGAAAAAAGCCGTTCCCCGCCATTTACGCCGGAAAATACCTAAAACCCTATCAGGGATTGAAACCATCGTTAATTGTAGCAGAAGGTCGGCTAGCGCG